>DAOTZT010000244.1:0-11931 GCA_034434255.1 Anaerolineales bacterium
GAAACAGGGGTGTCACTGCGAACGAGCGCTTTTTGCGAGTGAAGCAGTCTCCCAAAGCATGGTTTTTCCTGTTCAAGACGAGATTGCTTCGGGCAGAGAACGCCCTCGCAATGACAGCCTGAATAGTTACGGTTCAATAAAGAAAATCCGAAGACCTTGTAAAAATGGCAAACAAATGCCAGCGTTGTTATCTGGAGACCAATTCCTTGACCTCTTCTACATAGGCCAGCGATTGGTGACGGAAATACGTGTTGTAGAGCACCGCGTAATGACCGCCCTGGCGCAACAAACTATCGTGATTCCCTTCCTCAATAATTTTCCCTTTTTCCAGAACAATGATTCGATCTGCGGCTTTCACGGTTGAGAGACGATGGGCAATCAGAATACTGGTGGCTTCTGAGAGAATCAGGTTCAACGCCTGCTGAATCTGCCACTCGGTGAACGGATCAATGCTTGCTGTCGCTTCGTCCAGGATAAAAATAGCCGGTTTCTGGACCAGCACCCGCATCAGTGCCACCAGTTGTCGCTGGCCCATCGAAAGCATGCCTCCGCGCTCACCGACCTTTGTATCGAGGCCGTCGGGTAACGTCTCCAGCCATTCCCCATCGCCAATGCGTTTTGCCAGCGAAAGGATTTCGCCATCGGTGACTTCTGGTCGGGCGTAGCGGATGTTCTCGGCCACCGTGCCCGAAAAGAGAAAAGGCACCTGCGAAACAATTCCTAACTGCCTGCGATAAGAGCGCAAATCAAAGGTGCAAATATCGCGGCCATCAACCAGAATGCGCCCTTCCTGAAATTCGTAGAAACGGGCAATCAGCCTGGCAATGGAAGTCTTACCAGAGCCGGTATGCCCCACAAAGGCGATATTTTCGCCCGCCCGGATAGTCAGATTGAAATCAGTCAGGACAGGCTCATTGCGTGCATAGCGAAAAGAGACATGCTCAAAACGTATCTCTCCCCGCAACGATGACACAGGTTCACAGGCCGTCTGAACTACAGCCGGTTCGGCATCTATCAATGCAAAAACGCGTTCTGCAGCTGAAAGTCCACTCTGAATCTGCGTCCAGAACGAAGAGAGATTCATCACCGGCCACAGGAAGCGGTCGAGGCTGAGCAAGAACAGGTACCAGGCCCCAGCCGAAATCAACGCCCGCGCGGCACTCAAGCCCCCCGCGTACACCAGGATCGCCGTGAAAATGCCGGTGGTGGCATTCAAAACAGGAAAAACCAGGGAAAGGACAAAGCCGCGCTGAATGTTGAAGCGATACGATTTCTGGTTGGCGGTATTGAACTCTTTGAAGATTGTCATCTCCTGGCGGAAATTTTTGGCAATAGCAATCCCTGAGACGGTTTCCTTAATCGTCGCATTGACGTCTGCCATCGCCTGCATGCCCTTTTTGGTTGTCACCCGCGCCAGTTGACGAAAACCAACGGCAATCCCAAATACCACTGGCAGGAAAGCAAACAGCACCAGTGCCAGCCGCCATTCAGTCCGTACGAGCACCACGCCCAGGATCAAAGCCTGAATAAACTGGGCAGAGACATCGGTCACAATCATCACCAGATTGCTGAGGTCATTGGTATCCGAGTTAATGCGCGAGACAATGCGGCCCGATGAAAACTGATCGTAAAAGGACAAATCGTGTTCGGCTGCTGCCCGAAAGGCGCGCGTCCGCAAATCGAGGACGACATCACCCAACACGCGCACCGACAGACTGCGCCTGGCCCAGTTCAACCCCCAATCGGCGACCCCTACCAGCGTAACGATCCCGGGAATGGCAAGCAAAACCAGCCAGGGATTGGGATGAGTCAGGAAGTCAATCGCCTGCCCGGCAACAATGGGAGTCACCGCTCCGACCAGTGACATGAGAATCGTGATCAGGGAAATGTAGCCAATGCGGCGCCCATAGGGGCGAAACAACGCGCCTATCCGTTTCACCAGTTCCGTATCTTTATACTGACGGTCGTATTTTTCGTAATCCAGGCCTTCAAAGAATCCCATAACTCTCCTCTCTACTCTCGAAATATACGCGCATAGGCGGGCGAGGTGCGCATCAACTCCTCGTGACGACCCATGGCCACCACCCGTCCCTTACGCAGGACAATAATCAAATCGGCCCAGCGAATCTGCGAAAGGCGATGCGTGATCAGGAAGGTGGTGCGTCCTTTGGCCGCGGCAGCGATGGCGCGCTGAATCCGATCTTCTGTGGCGCTGTCAATCGCACTGGTGGAATCATCGAGAATGAGAATGCGCGGGTCAGTCAAGAACGCGCGCGCCAGGGCCAGGCGTTGACGCTGACCGCCAGAGAGAGTCACGCCGCGTTCGCCGACAACGGTGTCGTATTTTTTCTCAAACGCGTTAATGAATTCGTCGGCCTGCGCTGCACGAGCGGCAGCCTCAATTTCTTCGGGAGTTGCATCTGGTTTGCCAAAGGCAATGTTTTCTGCAATGCTGCGAGAAAAGAGAAAAATATCCTGCTCGATGATCGAAATCTGCTTGCGGAGAGCAGCCAGGTTCCAGTCGCGGACGTCCACACCATCCACCAATACCTGCCCACAGGTAACATCATAAGTCCGATTGATGAGTTTAATGAGCGACGTCTTACCCGCGCCGGTTTGCCCAACAATGGCCACCGTTTGCCCCGGAGATACTTTGAAGGAAACATGCTCCAGGGTTGGCTCGCCCTCCTGGTAATGGAAACAGACATCGCGAAATTCGACTTCTCCCCGCATTGTCCCCGCATAGCCAGCCTCGTTTTGATCGAGGTTATTCTCGCGATTCATCAACTCCAGAATACGGCGCGCCCCCGCCACTCCCAGAGAGATTTGCGAGTAAGCCCAAATCGAGGTCCAGGTCGGGAAATCCAGCATTAAGAGCAGGCCCATGTAGGCGACCACGTCCCCCGCGCTCAACATTCCATTGCGATAGAGCAAAATAGAGTGAAACAGGCCCACTCCCAGGGCAACCGCCATCATCAACAACGGCACAAACCGCGCCTCCAGATCTCCCTGCCGGACATTGGCTGCACGGACACGGCGGGCATTGGCCTCAAAGCGCTTGATTTCTGTCTCTTCCTGCGCGGCTCCTTTCATCACCTCAATGCCGTCCAACGCCTCCGAGAGATGGGTGTTCATGGTCCCAAATGCCGCGCGGATTTCATCCGTAATCGGCTGCATTTTCTTGAGATAATGCCGCAAAGCGAAGTAATAGAGCACGGTATAAAGCAAAGGCGTCAGGACCAGCGACCAGTGATAGCGCGGAGCAAGAGCCAGCGGCATGACCAGAAAAAGGAGAGAGCCAACAACAAGGTTCACGCCAGGGCTAAAGAGAAAGTTGACTTCACGGACATCATTGGTGGCACGCGCCATCGTATCCCCCACCGGCTGAAGGCTGTGAAACGTCATGCTCTTGCCTAGCAGCGAAACGTATAACTCATCCCGCACATCGCGCTCGACTCTTTGGGCAATGACCTCCGCCCCAAAATTACGGCCAAACTGGAGCACAGAGCGTAAAACCTGCGAGCCGCCCAACAACAGCGCAATGGACAGCAAGCGGGAGCCAATGTCGGCAGCGCCGCTTTGCACCAGGTCAAAGGCCCGTCCGGTCAGGATAGGCACATAGGCAGCCAGGAGGGCATTTCCATACGCCCCTACCACCATGATAATGAGCAACCACCAATGGCGCAAACCGTGACTGAGCACCCACAATACCGGACTACGGCGGTTGGAGGAACGACGGACAAGTTTAAATTCAGCAGGGGAAGAGGTTGCAGACATAAGCACAGATTTTTTTGAGGCAGTGACAAAAAGAGTTTCAGGCGTTCAAACGAGCAAGCATCTGTTCGTGCAAAACAGGGTTAGCCGCCAACACCGAGACGGGAGCAGATAAAAGGTCCGGGTTGCCGTCCACCTTCGTCACCCGCGCCCCGGCTTCAAGACAAATCAGCGCGCCCGCGGCCAAATCCCAGGGTTTGAGCGAGAGTTCCCAGTAGCCATCAAAGCGGCCCGCGGCGACATAACACAGGTCAAGAGCGGCTGACCCCAAACGACGCACCCCCTGGCTGATCCGGGAAAATTTCACAAAAAAGTCAAAATTGTTATGCGAGGTGTGCCAGGCATCATACGGGAAGCCCGTCACCAGCAAACTGCGTGCCAGCGAATCGGTCGTTGAGACCTGAAGCCGGTGACCGTTGAGCCAGGCCCCTTTCCCCGCCTCGGCACTGAACAGTTCCTGCCGCATGGGGTCGTAAACAGCCGCGAGAAACAGTTGACCGCGCAAGGCATACGCCAGCGAGACGCAAAAAATCGGCACGCCATGGGCGTAATTGACCGTCCCGTCGAGCGGGTCCACGTACCACTGGTGCTCGCCGCCGTCTGAGCCGCCGCTCTCTTCGGCCATCACGACATGCTGGGGAAAACGTCGTCGGATTTCTTCCAGCAAAAACTGCTCCGAGAGGTGGTCAATCTCGGTCACAAGGTCTATTTCCCCCTTGTAATCCACCCGCACGTTTCGCCCATAACCATCCGACAAAATTTGACCGGCCCGCAGCGCCAGTTGCTCCAGGTCGGTCCGGGTAGGGGTCACACTCATCAGAATTACGCTTTTCCCTTCAGTTCATCCAAAATTCGATACGTTTCCTGCAATTCCGCCTTGATGGTTTCGGCATCCTTTTTAGCCTGTTCCAGCATCTTTTTGAAAGAGGGCTTTTGTTCCTTGGGCAGGGTTGGAATCACCCGCTCCAGGCGCTCGATTTGGGAATTTTTGTGACGCAATTTCTGCTCGAGGCGCTCGCGATACCCCTGATAGAACAATTCCTCTTGCAAGGGAGTCGACTCCACATTGGGGCCTTGCGCCAGCACTTCGGCGACCGTCAACAGGAACTCTTCGGTATCAATCGGTTTTTCGATAAAGCGTACTGCTCCCAGTTTCAAAGCAAAATCGCGGTCGTCCGGGGAGACGTAGGTGGCAGAAAGGAAAATAATCGGGATGGAGCGCGTTTCGGGATTGGAGCGCAGGCGATAGACCAGAGCATAGCCATCCAGGCGGGGCATGAGGATGTCGGTAATCACCAGCGCCGGCCGCTCACGCTGAATCGCCTCCAGCGCTTCCAGTCCATCAGCAGCGCTATTGACGCGATAACCCTTGAAGCGCAAAGTCACTTCAAGCAGTTCAAGCACATTAGGGATATCTTCCACGAGTAAAATCGGGCCAGTTTGCATGGCATTATTTTACTCCGATTGACTCGAAATGAGCAGGCTGGGATATAATCTGCTCGATGAACAACAAATTCTCCCTTCCCTTTCGCCCTTTTCTGGTCGCCTCGCTCGTCCTGACACTGCTCGGCCTGGGAGCGTTCTCTCTGGCCATCTTTGCTTTCAAACCCACCGTTTGGGCGCGCTGGATTTTCTTCTTTGGTAGCACGATGGCGCTGAGCGGCCTGGCTCTGCCGGTTGCCTGGTTCCTCAACTTGCGCTTCCCTTCCGACCCGCCCGCCGGCGTGAATGTCATCGTCAGACAGGCCTCCTGGGCGGGGCTGTTTCTTGGCCTGGTGGCCTGGTTACAGCAGGAACGTCTGGCCTCGTTGGGCGTCGTTGCCGCGCTGGGGTTGGGATTGCTGACCATTGAGTACCTCATCCGCTTACGAGAACGGTCGCTCTGGCAACCGCCGCAAATCGCCGACGAGACCGGAGACCATGAGCAGCCTTCGTAACCTTCCCTCGGTAGAACAACTCCTGCAAAGCGACACTGCAGCCGAATGGATTGCCCTGTATGGCCGTCCTCTCACCTTGAGCGCCATTCGGGCCGCGCTGGACCAGGTGCGTTCGCAGATATTGAGCGGGAGCAATTCGATCGTCCCCGACGGGGAGACTCTCCTCGCTCAGGCGGCCTCTCTGCTGCAGGAGTGGCTCACCCCCTCGTTGCTCCCCGTCATCAACGCCACCGGCGTGATTCTGCATACAAACCTGGGACGCGCCCCGCTTTCACAGGCAGCCATTGCCGCGATGGAAGCCGTCTCGCGCGGCTACTCGACCCTCGAATTTGACCTGCATACCGGCAAACGCGGCTCGCGCCTGATCCACGCCGAAGCGCTGTTACAACGCCTGACCGGTGCGGAGGCGGCGGTGGTGGTCAACAACAACGCCGCGGCCGTGTTGCTGGTTCTCTCGGCGCTGGCCTCCCGCCGCCGCGCCGTCATCGCCCGCAGCCAGTTAGTCGAAATTGGCGGCGGCTTTCGCGTGCCCGAAGTGATGAAACAATCGCGGGCCACGCTCATCGAAATTGGCACCACCAACAAAGTCCACCTTGCGGATTACGAAGAGGCCCTGGCAAAGGGCGCAGCGGTGGTCGTTCACGTCCACCGCTCGAATTTCAAGATGATCGGCTTCACCGAAGAACCCACCCTGCAAGAAATTGTCCAAACAGCACACCGCTTCAGCGTGCCGGTCATCGCTGACCTGGGATCGGGGGTGCTGCTGGATACAGCACGCTACGGCCTGGGGCACGAGCCAACCGTCCAGGAAGTCCTGGCCACCGGCGCAGACCTTGTCTGTTTTTCGGGCGATAAATTGCTCGGCGGACCACAAGCCGGAATCGTGATCGGTCAGAAAAACCTGATCGAGAAAATCAAGAAACATCCGCTGGCGCGCGCCATGCGCGCCGATAAGACCCGCCTGGCAGGATTGGCCGCGACGTTGATCCACTACCTGAAGGACGAAGCCGAGAGCGCCATCCCTGTCTGGCAAATGATCGCCGCCCCCGCCAGTCAGTTGAAAGCGCGCGCCGCACGATGGGCCGCTGTGCTGCAAACGGGCGAGGTCATCCCCGGCAAATCAACGGTGGGCGGTGGCAGCCTCCCCGAAGAAACGCTGGAGACGTGGTTGCTGGCGCTGGAGGTCCGCTCTCCGAACCGGTTTATGGACACTTTGCGCCACAGCCAGCCCCCCATTATCGCCCGCGCTGACGAGGGGCGGGTCGTGCTGGACCCGCGCACGGTGCTGCCGGATCAAGAAGAAGCGCTGCTGGCTGCTTTGCAACGCGCCTTGCGTTAGCATGTCGAATCTGTGCCCCTGCAGACGGTAGCGGTTCCTGTGGGGCCTTTCTCGGCAAACAAGGAGCGCCGATCTGCGTACCCGCCTGCCTATCCTGTCCTGACAAGCCGCGGTCGCATACATGACTCTGCTGCAAAAAGGTCTTGAACCACAAAGGACATGCAGTACACAAAGGATTTCTGAAAGAATTGAAAATGTTGAATTTCAGCGCACAATTGTGCTCCTTTGTGCCTTTGTGGTAAACAAGGTTTGCAGTGGACTCAAAATAAAAATCTGCATCTGTTTCGCTGTTTACACACAAAGCCAGGAGTGATTTTATGAAATCTGACCTAGACTCTCTCATGCAAGCCAAAGGCCTCGATGCCATCCTCGTGGTCGGCAACGCCACCCACAACCCGCCGATGTATTACCTGACCGGCGGCGGTCACGTCAGCGCGGCAACGCTCATCAAGAAGCGCGGCGAAGGAGCGGTGCTTTTCTGCAACGACATGGAGCGCGAGGAAGCCGCAAAATCTGGCCTGAAAGTCGTCCCGCTCGGCACTTACCCCTGGCAGGAAATGTTCAAAGAAGCCGGGGGAGATGTGGCGCGCATGGCAGCCATGCGTCTAAAGCGGATGCTGGCCGATTGCGGCATCACCGCCGGGCGGGTGGGGATTTATGGGCACACTGACATCTCGTCCATGCTCGCTGTTCTGACTCATTTGCAGCAAATCGCGCCCGAAATCAGCCTCATCGGTGAACCCCGCGACGGGTCGCTGTTTTTGCAGGCGATGGAGACCAAAGACGAGACGGAAGTAGCACGCATCCGCAAAATGGGCCAGATCACTACCGGCGTGGTCCGACGCGTGGCCGAATATCTGACCAGCCGCCAGGTCCGCGCCGACGAGGTGCTGTTGAAGGAAGACGGCACTCCGCTGACGGTCGCCGATGTCAAGTCGCGAATTGACCTGTGGCTGGCCGAAGCGGGGGCAGAAAATCCCGAGGGTTGCATTTTCGCCATCGGGCGGGACGCCGGCATCCCCCATTCTGCCGGGAATCCGACCGATTTGCTGCGATTGGGACAGACCATCGTCTTCGACATTTACCCCTGTGAAGCAGGCGGCGGTTATTTTTACGACTTTACCCGCACCTGGAGCCTGGGCTACGCTTCGCCCGAGGCGCAGGCCCTTTACGATGAAGTCAAAGCCGTGTACGACAAGGTGGTGCAAGCGCTCCGCCCGAACGCAGTATTCAAAGAGTATCAACGCCTGGTGTGCGAGGAATTTGAAAAAAACGGCCACCCCACCCCGCTGCACACGGACGCCCCCCTGGAGGGGTATGTGCATTCGCTCGGCCACGGCGTGGGGCTGAATATTCATGAACGCCCCTGGAGCGGCCTGACGGCCACGGACGATAACGTGCTCAAGCCGGGGGTGGTGGTGACGATCGAGCCGGGGTTGTATTACCCCGAAAAGGGAATGGGAGTACGCATCGAGGATACTTACTGGGTGCATCCAGACGGACAAATTGAGCGACTGGCCGATTTTCCGTATGACTTCGTCCTGCCGATGAAGGGGAGCCACGGGTAGAGATGGACGCCTTGAAACCCGCCCGCATCCTGGCGATTGAGACTTCGTGCGACGAGACTGCCTGCGCGATCGTCGAAAATGGGCGCCGTTTGCTGGCGTCCACCGTTGCCTCGCAAATGGAGGTGCACGCTCGCTATGGTGGAGTGTACCCGGAGGTGGCCTCGCGTCAGCATGTGCTGGCGATTATGCCGGTGGTAGAAGAAACGCTGGCAAAAGCGCACCTGACTCTCGCTGAGGTGGATGCCATTGCAGCCACGCGCGGACCGGGGCTGGCCGGGTCGCTGGTAGTCGGGTTGAACGCGGCAAAGGGGATGGCGCTCGGAGCAGGGTTGCCGCTGGTGGGAGTGAACCATCTCGAAGGTCACATTTACGCTGCCTGGTTGCATGGCCCCGACGAGGATCCGCCACCTGAGCCGCGCTTTCCGCTGGTGGCCTTGCTGGTATCGGGTGGGCATACCGAGATCAACCTGATGCAGTCTCACCTGACCTACAAACGCCTGGGCGCAACGCTGGACGACGCGGCAGGCGAGGCGTTTGACAAGGTGGCGCGTTTGCTTGGCCTGCCCTACCCCGGCGGCCCCGTCATCGAAAAAGCCGCGCAGGCGGGCGACCCGACGAGGTTCAAATTCCCGCGGGCGTGGCTGGAAGAGACGTACAACTTTTCGTTCAGCGGACTGAAGACGGCTGTCCTGCATGAGGTCAAACGGCTGGAGGCAGGCGGAGGAGAACTGCCTGTCAGTCATCTGGCAGCCAGTTTTCAAGCCGCCGTGGTCGAAGTTTTATTTGAAAAAACGATGCAGGCAGCGCGGGCCTGGGGGGTAAAGGACATTGTGGTCGGCGGCGGCGTGTCGGCCAATCAATCCTTGCGCGAGACGTTTCGGTCACAAAATGAGTTTCGGGTCCATATTCCCCCGTTGAAGTATTGCACCGATAATGCAGCAATGATCGCCGCAGCGGGTTATTTCGGTTTTGCGCTGGGTCACACCGACGGTTTAGAGATAGACGTGCTCCCCACGTGGCCGCTTTAAACTAAACCGCCAGTGGTTGTCCCGGACCACTGGCGGTTTAGCAAGAGGAGAATGCGAATGGGCATTATACGCAGATAGATAAAAACGGCCTGAAAGCTCAGCTAGAATAAAATTAGAGTTTTTACGGACTGAGCGCCCACTACAGACCTCTGACCGCTGACCGCAGCAGCCCCCCGCCTACAATCAGCAATCCATCTTCAATCCCAATGCTTTTACGGGCCTTTTTTGCTTCTGGCCTCACTCAGTATCAAAAAGGCCGATTCCAGCATGACCAGACTTTCTCCCTCACCAAGCAACTGAGCATCGTCTGGATGCCTTTCCAGCCATTGCTGTAAAGCATTACGCACAGCAACAACCTCCTCAAGCGTCTCTATCTTTCCCAAGATACGCTTTTGAAGTAGTTCACGTTCTTTCTTTTCTTCTTCAGTCAGCCTCATATAACGCACCCTGGAAGGGGAAGTGCCTTCCCTCGCACTACGCCCGACATCCTGGAACATGAGGGCCAGGAAATCCCGCCTGGCGGATTGATGACTCCACTGCAAAAAGGTCATTTTTGAGCAATTTGCCGCTATATATAGGGGTTTGGCCGCCATTTTAACGCCATATATGGCGGTCTTTTTGCCCAAAAAGTTGTTTTTGCAGTAGAGTCATTGATCGATTCTTACTGCCCCCCTGGGGGGTGAGCATTTTTCTGGGCTAATTGTACTGCAATTTGTGGCGTTTGGCAGGCCAAAATCGGCTTTATTTCGACTCAAAAAGCGGCTTTTGCGGCCCGTTTTTGGCTTGTCACCCCCCGCCCTGGGGGGTGATCTGACTGGCCTGGCGACGATCTCCAGCAGGTGCATTACCAGAACCATCGCGCCGAAGAGGGCCGCCGGGCTGAACGCCGCTACTGCCAGCCACTCCCAGCCGATGCGCCAGCGCGTCATCCGACCTGGCAATTCGCGCACGCCAGCGCCGCCGCCCGTCCAAGCGGTGACGAGGAAGGCTGCCAGGAGCCAACTATACCCGCCGCCAGGTGCAGCCAGCCCGGAACACCGCTGAGCCATCCCTGCGCTTGCAGCGCCAGCGGGACATAGGCGCACCAACTGAAGGCATAAGCCAGAAAAAAGTACATCCCGGTTGCTTTGCTCATTTTTTCTCCAATCTAATACACGCTTCAATCAGCGCCAGCACGCTCGGCGCGAGAGAACCGCTCAACGCCAGGATGCCGCTCAGGCTGTGTGAGATCGCCGTCCAGTGAGACAAGATGAGCAGGATGTTCAGGATGTGCAAACCAGGTTCTATCCTGTAAATCCTGTCTATCCTGTCCGGTTTCAGATCGTCCGAGAGAGAATCTGTCTTGTCAGCCTCTACCCGAACGATAGGTGTTCGATAACTGGCGATTGCGGGCGCGTTCGGGGTCGGTTTCTTTGGTGAACTGCGCTTCCAGTTCGGCAATCTCTGGCTGGCGCGGCAGAACGGTTTGCGGCGGCTTTTGCAGTTCGGCGCGCACGGCGGGAATCAGGCACAGGGCGAGGATGGCTGCGCCCCAGCTCAGGTAAAGCCACTGAACCGGCATGGGAGCGCCCCACAGCGCAATTTGCAAGCCAATCCACACAACGAGCAGAATGTCCTGCGTCAACGCGGCAGCCCAAGCCCAGGGTAGACGCCGCCACACGCCAAAGGCAACGACCAGCGGTGCCGCGCCCATCACAATCATCAGAAACAAGCCGGGCAGCACGAAATTGGCGATGGGTAAACCTGCGAGCATGGAAACCGAAAGCCCCATCTCCGCGCCGCTTGGGTCGGCGACCATCACCGTGCCGCCCGCCAGTCCGCTCAAGCCCAGCAAAATGAGCAGGGCAAGGAATATGTAACGAAGGAGAACCGCTAACATCATCCTCTCCGTCTATCTTCAGCAAATACATCAGCAAATTTTTCCGCCGCGCTGAGCCAGGTGGCGGCTTTTTGTTCCAGCGGTTTAGAGAGTGCAACGCCATAATTGAAGCCAGAACTCACCTCGCCAAACAGATAAAAAGAAGCCTTCACATTCAAAAGCGATTGCAGCGTTGTTTGCATGGCGGGAGAGTTCAAGCGATTCCGTAGAGACTCTACATGGTCAGGATGGGAAACGACTTTAAGTCCCAGGGAAGTCCAATCGTCCAGATTTTTCATCGGCCAGTGTGAATCAAACAAGATGGATTGCGCCACTTCCTCCAAGTTGGCGGTATAAATCATGAATTTTTCATAACAGGGAACACCAATCCAGAAAATCATAAAAAGAGGCCGCCGGTCTTGTACAC
>DAOTZT010000245.1:0-3799 GCA_034434255.1 Anaerolineales bacterium
AAACTGTTGTGTTTGTCATTGCGAGGAGCGTTCTTTGCGACGAAGCAATCCCCAAGCGGTCAAGCTGGCCTGATAAACGGGAGATTGCTTCGCCCAAAAACGGCTCGCAATGACATGGCTGAATAGTTACAAAATCTTTACGATCGTGATAGATTTTCAAGAGCAATGCTATAGCGCGGCAAGCCACAACTAAACTGGCGTTACATCCCTGTTCACCCGCAGTTGAACTGCGGGTGAAACAAGCCAGTCATTCGATGCAAGCCAGATTTGCGCGAACGATGCAAAGGTCGAGCGGTAATCCTATAAGTTCCCTGCAGGCGCATGGCGCCTGCAGGGAAGGACGAAAAGGAAAATTATTTGATAGGATACACCGGCTCGGCGGTCTTACCCTCTGCCGGCCAAACCACTTGCTTGACCAACGCGCCGCCGGCGTCCTTTTGCCATTGGACATAGACCATGGAGTGACCAATCTGCAAGCCATGGCTTTCAGGCGTGGTATCGAACTTGATGCGGCCATAGAAGGTCATCATGTCCATGCTGTCCAAAGCCGATTTGATCGCCTCGGTATCCAGCGAGCCAGCCGTCTCGATGGCTTTTTGCAGAATCAAGCCGGCCACGTAGCCGCCCGCCGCATGATAGGAGGGATCTTCGTTGTAGGCGGCTTTATAGGCTTCGATGAACTCGGCGCCCGTCGGGCCGAAATCGGGCGTGAAAGCAGCCAGCGGCTCCCACTGACTGGGGCCGATGATGCCAAAAGCCGCATCGCCAATCTCGGCAAAGGTGGGTTCGGGCGGCGCAACCAGCAGGGCCACGAACTTGGCGCTGATGCCCTTGTCGAACATGGCCTTGGCAAATTGTTGACCGTCGGCAAAGTGACCGCCGCCCATGACCGCATCCACATCGGCCGGGATTTTGTTGATGATGGGCGCAAAGTCGGTCGTACCGCTGTCATAGCCTTCGTTCAAGACGACCTCATACCCCTTCTCGATGGCATATTGTTCCAGCGCCGCCACAACGTCGGTGGAGAACTTGTCGTTTTCGTGAACGATGGCGATTTTCTTGGCCTCCGCGTCCAAACTGGCAAGCAAGTCCACCGCGCCGGTCAAATAATGGCTGGCGGGCGTATAGGCCTGATAGACCAGGGTATAACCCTTCTTGTAGGTGCCATCCGAAGCCGCGCCGGTGGTAATCATCACCTTGCCATATTGCTCGGCAATGACCGCCGCAGCGTCTGCCAGGCCAGACGAGTAAGGGCTGATGAGGAAATCGGCGTGGTCCTCGGTGACCAACTTGGTGTACAGTTCCTGCACGCGGTCTTTGTTGGACTCGTCATCGTAGAACTTGGAGGCAAACTTGACCACCGTACCATCGGCCAGCGTGATACCGCCTGCGCTATTGACTTGCTCCATCCACAGATTGAAGCCATTGTTCTGGCGGGTGGATTCGACGTTCAACTTGCCGGTCAAGGAGGCCGTGAAGCCGACCACAACCGTCTTCTCCACCGGCGCTGGGGCCTCGGTTGCAGAAGCCTCGGTCGCAACCGGGGCCTCGGTCGGCGGCGCCTCGGTCGGGGTCGGCGTGGCTTGCGGACCACAAGCCGCCAAAAGCAAACCGCCAATCAGCAACAGGGCAAACCATTGGACGAACTTGACTTTCATGGGGATACTCCTCCTTCAGTGAAAAGAAACAGGAATGGGGCAGGCTTGTTCGCCCATCGAACAAACGCAACCCCAGCGCGTCAACGCAACGCGCTTGCTTTTAGTGTACCCATAGCGCGCAAATTTCGACTAAAAAGACAGCAGGTCGGTATAAATATTCTGTAAAAGTCAGCCCTCGAAGCGATACCCAATGCCCCGCTCGGTCAACAAGTAGCACGGCACCAGCGGTCGGCCTCGATTTTTTGCCGCAGCCGGCCGATGTAGACGCGCAGATATTCCGCCTCGTCTCCATATTCAGGTCCCCAAACATGCTGCAACATGGCGCGATGCGGCAACACTTTGCCGGCATTGCGCATCAGGTAAACCAACAGGTTGAATTCTGTGCTATTATACACGTTATATAACGTGTGTCAAGGGCAATGAATTGCGCATCAGGTAAACCAACAGGTTGAATTCTGTGGGCGTCAAATCCAGAACCCGATTGCGTACCATCACCTCATGCCGCGTCAGATCCACGAAAATTTCGCCCCGCACGATGCGCTCCTCTGGCACGCTAGGCTCCGACCAGTGGGCGCGTCGCAGCACGGCCTTGATACGGCCAAGCAGCTCGCCCACCCCGAAGGGTTTGGTCAGGTAATCGTCTGCGCCATAATCGAAGGCGCGCACCTTATCCGTCTCCTCTCCCAGCGCCGTCAGGATAATGATGGGCGTAATCGAGGTTTGCCGAATGCGGCGGGTGGTTTCCAAACCGTCCAAATGCGGCATCATGATGTCCAGAATAACCAGGTCAACCTTTTCCCTTTGGAAAAGCGCCAGGGCTTCCAGGCCGTTGGTCGCGGTCAGCACCTTATACCCCCGCACCTCCAAATTGCGGCGCACGAAATCGCACAGCGCCTTTTCGTCGTCTACCACCAAAACCGTTTGCACGTTCATCGTTCTACCTGTCCTTTGGATAGGGCCTCGCTGCGAGCCATCGGCTCGGCCAACAAAGGAATAGAAAAGGCGATGCAAGCGCCTTTTTCCTGCTTCTCGACCCAAATTTCGCCGCCGTGCGCGCGCACGAAGCCCTGACAAATCGCCAGTCCCAGGCCGGCCCCGCTGGCCACGCGCGTCAGGCTATCGTCTATACGATAGAAACTTTCGAAGATGCGCTGACTCTCCTCAGGCGGGATGCCGGGGCCATCATCGGATACACGAAACACGATTTGCTCGCCCTGCCGCTGGACGCTGACCTGAACGGAGACCTCGCTGCCGCCATATTTGACGGCGTTCTCCAGCAGGTTGCGCAGGACGGTCTCCAGCCTGGGGCGGTCGGCGTAGAATTTGGGCAAACCCGCTTCGATCTGGACCTTGAACCCGCTCCCGGCTTTCAGATGGGCTTGCGCGGCCGCGCGTTGAATCAGCCCTTCGATACGGCATTCCTCCCAGGAAAGCGCCAGCGAACCGGCCTCGATGCGCGACAAATCGAGCAAGTTGTTGACCAGCAGGGTCAGGCGGTCGGCCTCGTCGGAAATCATGGTCAGGAATTCGCGCTGCGCGGCGCGGTCCCATTCCACATCCTCAGCCAAAAGGGTGGTTGCATAGCCTTTGATCGCCGCCAAAGGGGTGCGGAGTTCGTGCGAAACGGTGGAAACCAGGCTGGATTTCATGCGGTCCAGTTCCTTGTCGGTGGTGATGTCGCGCAAGATCAAGCCGCGTCCGATAGGAACATGGCGCGTATCGGTGACCGAAAATTTGTCCAGGCGGAAATATTGGGTGCGGCCAGGGTTCAGGAAGGAAAATTCCACTCCTTTGCTGCTCTTCCCCTCCAACAAGTTCTCCACTTCCTGACGGACGCGCTGCGGATCGGAGGCATGGGAAAGGACGCGGGTTAGCACACGCTCGATCGAAGCGCCGCGCAGGTCTTCGGGAGTCAGATCCGCCAGTTCGCCGATGCGGCGGTTGGCATAGACGACCGTCCCTTTGAGGTCGCTGAGGATCAATCCATCTTGCATGGATTGGATGAGGGCTTCGATGCGCAGAATGAAACGGAACTTATCGTACATTTTGATGGAGAGAGGTCCCATCTGATGCTTGATGCGCGTGCCGAGCCAGCGTTTGTTGAAGCGATTACCCATCTCGCCTTGGTAGTTGCCATTCAG
>DAOTZT010000246.1:0-1729 GCA_034434255.1 Anaerolineales bacterium
AGTACCGTAAGCAGGATATTGCCGATGTATTCGAAGTCAATGCCGTTGCCTGTGCCGGTAATTTGCCCGATGACGCCCTCGAAGAGTTTGGTCGTCGCTTTACCGAGGATTTTGGGGCCGACAATCGAGAAAATGGTCGAGGCAATGGCAATGAGCATTATGACCAGAATGGCGATGCGGTAGCGACCGAGATACTCGATCAGTTTGCGCATCGTGCCTGCAAAGTCACGTGCTTTATCGCCTTTCATCATGGCCATGGGGCCACCGTGTCCGAAAGGCCCGGCGGGGCGGCGCGGTTGGACGGGGGCAGAAGAGGTCTGATTGCTCATTTCAATGCCTCCTCACCAAGTTGCGAGAGAGCAATATCGCGGTACACGTCACAAGTCTCCATAAGTTCTTTGTGTTTTCCTTTCCCGACGATTTTGCCTTCATCGAGAACAAGGATTTGTTCGGCTTTCATGATGGTTGCCACGCGCTGGCTGACAATGAAGACGGTGCTGTGGCGGGTCTTTTCGTGCAGGGCGCGTCGCAAAGCGGCGTCAGTTTTGAAGTCTAGAGAGGAAAAACTGTCGTCAAAGATGTAAATCGGGGCTTTCTTGACCAGGGCGCGGGCGATGGCCAGACGTTGCTTTTGCCCACCCGAGACATTCGTTCCTCCCTGGGCAATTTCAGCCTGCAGCCCCTCTGGGCGAGAGAAGATGAACTCGCTGGCCTGCGCAATGTCGGTTGCTTCTTTCAGTTCGTCGGAAGTGGCGGTTTCGTCAGCGTATTTCAAGTTGCTTTCGATCGTTCCTGAGAACAGCATTCCTTTTTGGGGAACGTAGCCAATTTTGGCGCGCAGGTCGTGCTGAGTGACCTGGCGGATGTCTATGCCGTTGATCAGGATAGCGCCTTCGGTCACATCGTAGAAGCGCGGGATGAGGTTGACGATGGTGGATTTACCGGAACCAGTCGAGCCGATGATGCCCACCGTTTCCCCGGGTCGGGCGATGAAACTGATGTCATGCAGCACATCTTCCTGCGCTCCAGGGTAACGGAAAGAAACGTTCCGGAACTCTACCTCTGGCACGAACGGATCGGACCAGGACAAGGGCTGTTCCGGGTCCTTGATGGTCATGTCGGTATCGAGCACCTCGGCAATGCGTGCGGCAGACACAGAGGCGCGGGGCAGCATGATGAACATAAAGGACATCATCAAGAAGGCAAAAACGATTTGCATGGCGTATTGCAGGAAAGCCATCATATCGCCCACCTGCATTTGCGCTTCGGCGACCTGGTGGGAACCTACCCACAGAATGGCGATGGAGAGTCCGTTCATGATGAGCATCATGACTGGCATCATCACGACCATGACGCGGTTGATGAATAGACTGATTCCGGTCACATCCTGGTTGGCTTTATCAAAACGTTTTTCTTCGTAGTCTTGCATATTGAAAGCCCGCACCACCATCATGCCCGACAGGTTCTCGCGCAAGACGAGGTTGAGCCGATCGACCAGGTCTTGAATCTTCTTGAATTTTGGCAGGGCAATAGAGAAGACGGTCAGAACGAGACCCAGCAGGAGAATGACTGCCAGAGCAATAATCCACCACATGGAGGTGCTTTTCCCCAGGGCCCGAATGATGCCTCCCACGCCAATAATCGGGGCGTAGATGACCATGCGCATCATCATAATAACGACCATCTGAATCTGGGTCACATCGTTGGTCGAGCGGGTGATGAGCGAAGC
>DAOTZT010000247.1:0-2553 GCA_034434255.1 Anaerolineales bacterium
GTTCATTTTCGCCAATCGATGGGCCAGTGCCCAGGCCGCTTCTGTCTTACCCTCTCCGGTAGGGGCCTCGATGATTGCCAAGCAAGGCGCAGAGAGTACGTTATCAGGAATGTTATCTATAGCCAATTGTAACGGGCGAGGTGTTGGCAAATTTGGAAATAATCCCGAGAAGTTAGTTGGAGCATTACTCACTGAAACCTGGAAGAAGCCAGCAGCCTCGACTGCTTGTCTGGTGCGAGCAGCGCTTTCGCTTGCATAATCTTGCCATGTCCAAGTAGTCGCTGGCCGGAAAATCTTTTCGTCAGAACCAATCCAGTCACAGAGAATGATAAAACCAGCAAGAACCATTGTCGCCGCTGAAAGATTGGATGGCGTAGCAATTGAATCTGGGATGTGTTGACATAATGCGGCCTTAAGGATCTCAGATGCTTGTCGGCGTAATTTTGCCCACTCTTTTGGTTCTGCTTGTAGTAAGTAGCGTGTTTCCTGGCGCGCTTCCTTGCCTGAAAACTCTCCATGATGAGCGGCCAGAGCATCCCGCCATGCATGTCGTAACGCTTCTGGCAACTCCAATTGATCCTCTTTAGCCTCCACAAATGTGGCGCTGATTACTGCATGATACGGCTTGTTGTTCCACTTTCGGTTACCAAAATTAAAACCATCTTGCTCTAATCGTTTCACTTGGATCTCGTTAGCTTGCTGAAATGGGGCTGATATTTTTCCAATATCGTGCATTGCCACGAGAAACGGAAGCCAGTCAATTAGCAAATTTACATCTGCTCCAATAGCCTCTCCAATTACTTTTCGCCAGCGCGGTGAGGCTTTTTCACCGAGCAATTCCCGCGCGACATTACCTACATCCAGCATGTGAAACATAACCGAGTGAAATGCTTCTGGATTAGTACTATTTCGCTCTGTTTTTCCCCATAATCGTAACAGTTTGCTTGTCATTGGATTGTCTTCACTTTTTACTTTATCAACCCCATACACCTCTGCCATCCTCCTCACCTCCCGCTCCAGCGCCTTGCGTAGTGACTCTGGCTCCAGCACCTCGCAATCCGCGCCCCAGCCGCGTATCCAGGGGAGCATTTCCAGCGGCTCGGCGATGCGCGCCCGCCAGGTGATGGAACCGTCGGCTTCCAGCGTTTCTTGCTCCGAGCGGTGCCAGCGCGTCTCCTGCACGCGGCGCGCCACCTTCGGGCTGAAGCGCAAAACCACCTCCACCGGCTCGCCCTCGCTGTACCAGATGCCCCAGGCATCCGCCAGCAGGTCGCGCGGGTCGAAATCGGCGGGAATTTCGTAGGGATCGCGGGTCACTTCGGCGCGGCGGATGCGCTCGATTTTGAAGGTGCGCATCCTCTCCCCGCTCCAGCCCTTCTCACCCAGCAGTTGCGCCAGGCCGATCACATGCGTCGTCTGACCAACGGCATATGGCTCGATGAAATAGGGGCTGAGCCGGTACTCGAACACCCGCTCGCCGGCCTCGCCCTGATGCCAGATGCGCGCCTTGCGCTGTTCAGCCCAGGCCAGGGTCAGCGTTTCCAAAACCTGAAGGTACACCGGGTCATCGCGCTGCGCGGCGTCGTCCATCACATCCGCCGATTGCAAGACGTGAACGCTGATGCGTTTGGCCCAGCGCTCCATCGCCAGCCCCAGTTTGCGCAGCGCCGCCGCGGCGTGACGATTCTGCCGGTCCATGCGCGTTGCCAGCAGGCGCGAGGCCAGGTGCAATGCCAGCGCCTCGTGCAGGTTCAGGCGCACGTTGATCAGGTCGGCGCGGCGGTCAATCTTCAGGCGGCCATCCTCTTCCTGGTAGATGTGGCCGGGCAAATCCGGCAGGTTGCGCAGGATGGTCGAGCGCTCTACCCCCAGGCGACGCGCAATCTCGGCCTGTGTCAGGCCTTCGGGGTGCGCCAGCAGGAGATTTTCGATTTGAATCAGGCGCGCGGCCTTGTTTTCGGCTTTGGTCATGCAAACCTCCGCAACAAAAAGTGACTTGAGAATACTTTAGCACAATTGCGTGGCGAATTCTGCAACATTTTTCAATCTTCCCGCCGAAACGGCCACAAACGGCCATGCTCGTCCTCGCTCAACAGCCATCCTTTCTCCTCCAGGGCCGGCAGAGCGCGGGTCACCTCCGAGCGGTTCAAGCCAAGCAGACGGGCGAGAAAGCCCGGACGTTCCCCCGGATACTCTTCTATTTTACGATAAATCCCTTCCAAACGTTCCTGATTCGGTTGACGAGCCATCTTGAGCCTCCTTCGATTCGAGTGGATTAATTTGTCTCTACTTTACAGAGGCCGTGTTGCACCTAATGCAACAAAGGCGACTTTCAATCCCCTTTTGCTTCCACTTGCCGCGCATGATAGAATCACGGCACGAAATACAACCTGGCCCTCCACCAACCCAACCTCAACCCAACCTGTAACTATTCAGCCATGTCATTGCGAGCCGTTTTTTGGCGAAGCAATCTCCCGTTTATCAGGCCAGCTTGACCGCTTGGGGATTGCTTCGTCGCAAAGAACGCTCCTCGCAATGACAAACACAACAGTT
>DAOTZT010000248.1:0-5450 GCA_034434255.1 Anaerolineales bacterium
CCCCGGCCCCTCTCCCAAAGGGAGAGGGGAGGCTTTCACCCCCGCCCCCTCTCCCAAAGGGAGAGGGGAGGCTTTCACCCCCGGCCCCTCTCCCAGTGGGCGAGGGGTGGCCCTCACCCCCGGCCCCTCTCCCAGTGGGCGAGGGGTGGCCCTCACCCCCGGCCCCTCTCCCAAAGGGAGAGGGGAGGCTTTCACCCCCGGCCCCTCTCCCAAAGGGCGAGGGGAGGCCCTCACCCCCGACCCCTCTCCCAAAGGGCGAGGGGAGGCCCTCACCCCCGGCCCCTCTCCCAGTGGGCGAGGGGTGGCCCTCACTCCTGGCCCCTCTCCCAAAGGGCGAGGGGAGGCCCTCACCCCTGTCCCCTCTCCCGGTGGGAGAGGGGGGATGTGCCAGGCGTCGTAAGGCTTGGGCGGTGGTTTCATTCCAGGTGGCGGCTTCAGTAGGGTGGACGCCGACCGCGGCAAACAGCATGGGATGGGACTCGGCCAGTTCGACGGCGGTCCGGCTCGAGGTCAGGGTGATGCCCGGAATCAGGATGCGTTCGACCCCGGCCCGGGCGGCGCGTTCCAGCACGGCAGAGCGGTCGGGGTCGAATTTGTTGAAGTCCAGGTGGCAGTGAGTATCGGTGAGCGTCAAGGCCTGAAATTACCCGATTCCGGCTATTTTGAGTCCATCCTGCAAGATGGCCTGCACTTTGTCTTTGTGAGTGGTCTCGCAGTAGACGCGCATGATGGGTTCGGTGCCGCTGAAGCGGATGAGCAGCCAGCCGCCGTCTTCGAGTTTGAACTGGAAGCCGTCTATTGTGACCAGTTCGGTCACTTTCAGGCCGCCGATGGTTTCGGGTTTGGCGGCCAGGATGGCGGCTTCGCGGTCGGCGCGGTTGCCCTTGAAGGGGGTATCAATGCGGTCGTAGTAGTATTCGCTGCCCAGTTTGGCGAAGAGCATTTGCAGCAGGTCGGTGGGCTTTTTGCCGGTGCGCACCATGAAGTCGAGCATGTACAGGCCGGCCAGGATGCCGTCGCGCTCTGGCACGTTGCCGCGGAAGGCGTAGCCGCCGCTCTCTTCGCCGCCGATGAGGGCATTGGTCTCGGTCATCTTGGGGGCCACGTACTTGAAGCCCACGCCGGTTTCGTGAACGGGGACGCCGTAGAGTTGACCGAGTTTGTTGAGCATGGTGGTGGTAGAGAGAGTCTTGACGATGTCGCCGCGCTCGCCGCGCACTTCGAGCAGGTAGTAGGCCAGCAGGGCATAGACGCGCAACTGGTTGATGAACTCGCCGTTCTCGTCGCCGATGCCGCAGCGGTCGGCGTCGCCGTCCAGGATGAGCAGGACGTCGGCGTGATGCTCGCGGGTGGCGCGCAGGCCCACGTCAATGTTCGGGCGGATGGGTTCGGGACGTTTCATCTCCGGGAAGAGCGGATTGCGGGTGTTGTGAATCTCGATGACCTTCGTCTTGCCGCCTGCGAGCAGACGGGTGAAGTAGCCTGCCCCATTGCCCCACATGGCGTCCACCAGCACGGTCAGGCCGGCGTCTTTGATGGGCTGGAGGTCGAGCAGTTTCTGGATGTGTTCGATGTAAGCCAGGGAAGCGTCGAATTTGACGATTTTGCCCTCGGCCAGGGCGCTGTCGAAGGGCAGGCGGCGAACGTCGGCCACGTCATCGGGGATGAGGGCTTCGATGCGTTTCAGCCCGACCGGATCAATGGCGCCGCCGGTGGAATTGCGCACCTTGAAGCCGTTGTCGGTGGGCGGGTTGTGACTGGCGGTGATGTTGACGGCCCCGGCGGCTTTCTTGTCCACCACGGCGTAGGCGATGACCGGGGTGGGAGTGGCTTCCTGCGTCAGATAGACCCCGAAGCCGTTGGCGGCCAGCACTTCGGCCACGGCCGCGGCGAAGTGTTCGCTGGCGAACCGTTTGTCGTGACCGACCACGATCCATTGGCCGGCGTTTCCTTGTTCGAGCATGTAGGCGGCATAGCCCTGAGCAGCGCGGCGGACGTTGTCGAAGGTGTAATCCTCGGCAATGACGCCGCGCCAGCCGTCGGTGCCGAAGGTGATTTTATGTGGCATGAGAACTTCTCCCTGAAATTTTTATTTGATGAGTCAGTCCACTGCAAAAACCTTTTTTACCACAAAGGGCCCAAAGGAGCACGAAGTTTTTTTGAAAGAATTGTGCGCTAGAATTCAAAATTGTCAATGGAGACTTTCAGAAATCACTTGTGTACTTCATGCCCTTTGTGGTTCAAGACCTCTTTACAGTAGACTCATGAGTGATTATATCAGAGACTATTTGGGCTTGAGTTCCTTCCCTTTGCCTGCGCCGACGCGATGCTATTTCCAGAATTGCGGCAGGTATTGGCGGTATTCGGTCAGATAGGCATCCAGCACCTGTCTGGCGGTCTCGATATCAGTGATGACGGGGTCGAGCAGCAGGCATTGCAGGGCTTTCTGGCGGTCGCCTTCTACGGCGGCATCCACGCAGAGTTGAGCGACGGTCGTCTCGCGGCGCAGAAGTTCGGCGACCGGCAGCGGCATTTCTCCCATGTGGACGGGATGGACCCCTGCCCCGTCAATCACAACGGGGGTTTCGACGGTTGCGCCAGCAGGCAAATTGGCGATTTGGCCGACATTGGGCAGGTTGGCGGCGAGGTGGTAATGCATTCCGGCGCCAGCGATGTTTTCGATGACTTCGAGTGCTCCCTCTGAGTCAGTCTCTTCCAGGCCGGAGATGGTCGCCTCGCCGTCGGCCATCTGGCGCAGGCGTTCGTGCTGGAATTCGCGGATGGCGGCGTTCAGGTCCCAGTCGTAGAGGCGGATGTTGTACTTTTCCCACGGTTTGGCGAGCGGGTCGCTGACCCAGGGCAGGTATTCGCACAGGTGCGTGTCACCGGGGACGGGGAACAGGTCAAAGGTCTCGAAGACGCGGCGGGTGAGCGGCTCAAAAGCCGGGTCCAGTTCAAAGAACCGTTTGCGGAAGAGTGGGTAGAGGTCCTCACCCGTCTGCCGGTCGCGGATGGACAACACCCATGAGAAGTGGTTCAAACCGGCGGCGCGAATGTCGAGGCGCGGCACAGCCTGGCGGTTGACCTGAGCGTGCAGGGCGTATTGGGAGGGGTCGGCGTGCACGCCCTCGATGCCTTCGGGGATGTCGAAACCGAGGTCGCGCCCAAGCGCCATGCCCACCATCACGTAGGCAATGAAGATTTGGTGACACAAGCCGACGGCCTTGATGCGGGTGTGGCGGTTAACGGCGTCGCAGATGCGAATCATCGGGTTGGTGTAGTTGACGAACCAGGCGTCGGGGCAGACCCGTTCCATGTCGCGGGCAATTTCCAGCACTGGGCCGATGTTGCGCGCTGCATGGGCGAAGCCGCCAGGGCCGCCGTTCTCGGCGTACGGTTGGCGGACCCCGAAGCGGAGCGGGATTTCGAAGTCGCGCCGCCACAGGTTTTCGCGTGCGCCGACCTCGATGGCCGAGACGACGAACTGTGTCTGGCTGTCGAGGGCGTCGCGGTGGTGGGTGTGGGCGGTGATGGTGATGCCGGCGTCCCATTCCCGGTTCAGGCGTTCGGCCAGGCGCTTGACGATGTCGAGCGTTTCTGCATTGTGGTCAACCAGGGCAAGGGTGGAGCCGCGCAGTTTTTTGGAACGCATGATGGCAGCCAGGGTGTTTTCTCCGAACGAGGCGCTGCCTGCTCCAATGACAACGATTTTGGTGGGGAGAGTCATAAGAGTTCCTTTTGATATTTTTTATAACCCTGCGGCGAGAAGATCATTTCACCGCTGAGACACAAAGTACGTAAAGATTGAGTAGAACGCTGTGTTTTTATGGTATTTTACTATATTGGATTCCCTGGTGTGTTGGGTGAACAGGCGTGTTCTAGCGTGAGTGGTGACGGTGCGCTCTGACTATGGGGCGGATTTCTAGTAAATGAATAATAAACTAGAAAATTATCATAAATATTGACTTTTTTTGTCCCGTTTGCTATAATCGCCCCGCCTCGAAAAATAAGGAGTTGTTATGTCTGAATTGATCATCAAAAATCTGCATGTCAACATTGAAGGAAAGGAAATTCTCAAAGGCGTTGATCTGACCATCAAGCAAGGTGAAATCCATGCGATTATGGGGCCCAATGGGACAGGAAAATCCACTCTCGCCTATACGCTGATGGGGCATCCTGCCTACACGGTGACGGAGGGGGAAGTATGGTTCAAGGGGCAGAACATCCTGGAGATGGAACCGGACGAGCGGTCTCGCCTGGGGATTTTTCTGGCGTTCCAGTATCCGGTTGCCATTCCGGGGGTGACGGTGGCGAATTTCCTGCGGACGGCGGTCAATGCGCGTCGGCGAGTCGTCAATCCCGATGATAAAGGCATTCCTATTCCAGAGTTCCGCAAGATTCTCAAGGAAAAAATGGATTTGCTGAAGATGGAGCCGACGTTTGCGGGCCGCTATTTGAATGACGGCTTCTCGGGTGGCGAGAAAAAGCGCGCCGAGATTTTGCAAATGGCAATGTTGAAGCCCGAAATTGCGATTCTGGATGAGACGGACTCTGGTCTCGACATTGACGCATTGCGGATTGTCTCGGAGGGAGTCAACGCGCTTGCTGGGCCGGAACTTGGCGTATTGGTTATCACCCATTATCAACGCTTGCTCAATTACATTAAGCCACAATTCGTCCACATTATGCTGGGCGGCAGGATTGTCGAGTCTGGTGGTCCTGATCTTGCCTTGCATCTCGAAGAACACGGTTACGATTGGGTGCGTGAGAAGTACGAAAATGGTGTTGCTGCTTGATGATTAGAGGTGTTTTATGACAGAGGATGCTCGCCTGCTTGAGGAAATAGGGGAATACAAGTACGGGTTTAGGGACCCTGAAAATTATGTTTTCAAGTCGCGCAAAGGCCTCGATCGGGAGGTGGTTGAGCAAATTTCGGCGATGAAAGGCGAACCCAAGTGGATGTTGGAGTTTCGCCTGAAGGCGTTGGAGCATTTTCTCAAACGCCCGATGCCCAATTGGGGCCCCGATCTTTCTGGCCTGGATTTGGACAACATTTACTACTACGTGCGCCCGACCGAAAAGCAAGGGCGGACGTGGGACGAAGTGCCGGAAACGATCAAGAACACCTTCGATAAGTTGGGCATTCCCGAAGCCGAGCGCAAATTCCTGGCCGGGGTGGGCGCGCAGTATGAGTGTCTGAGCGGAGATACGCGCATCTACACAGCCCGCGGCGTTGTCCCGATGCGGGAAATTGTGCCGGGCGACATCGTATTTTCGCTGGACGAGGAAACCAACCAGATGATCCCTGCCCCGGTGAAGAACTTCATGCCAAAAGGGGAGCGTCCTGTTTACGAAGTAAAGGTCGGTACGCGCACCATCAAAGCGACTGAAAATCATCCTTTCCTTGTGCTGGAATTACACCGCAAGGAAGGCTCTCAGCGCGGACGATA
>DAOTZT010000249.1:0-10435 GCA_034434255.1 Anaerolineales bacterium
GTAACTATTCAGGCTGTCATTGCGAGGGCGTTCCCTGCCCGAAGCAATCTCGTCTTGAACAGGAAAAACCATGCTTTGGGAGACTGCTTCACTCGCAAAAAGCGCTCGTTCGCAGTGACACCCCTGTTTCGAGTGGATGGCTGAATAGTTACATTGAACCTTTACAAGGCTGCAGTACACTGGGGGCAAATCACGTAAGGAGGATAATATGAAACCTGTTTGGAAATGGATCCTTGGCGTTGTGGTGGTCGTTCTTGTGCTGGCTGCCATCGTAGGCACGCCGTTCCTGTATCGAGCCGTGTACGGCGATACATGGGTGGGCATGGGAGGACACATGCGCTTCCCTGGTGGACATTGGGACTTTCCCTTTTGCTCGTTCGGAATGTTCTTTCTGCCCCTCTTTCGCCTAGGGTGGTTGGTCTTGATCGGCCTGGCAATTTACTGGTTGGTGCGTTCTCTTAAACGACCGGCTGGAGCGTCTCGCGTTTGCGCCTCTTGCCAAAAGCCGCTTCAGGCAGATTGGACCTATTGCCCACACTGTGGCACAAAAGTTTGAACATGCCAGGACAAATCAACAAAACGAGCAACGGCCGGGTTTACTGGCCATTGCTCGTTTTTTTTGCCCTGAGTGCGGCGAAAATCGCTGGTAACAAGTCTTATAGATGTTTGGTAAAAATCACGAGGTCATCGCCATCGCGATAAAAATCTTTGACGGTCGCGACCCAGGTGTAACCTGTGCGGAGGTAGAAATTCCGCGTGGATTCATAAGAAGGCAGGCCAGAGGTCTCAACGAAGACAAGCCGCCCGCCGAGTTTGCGAATTTCTTCCTCTGTGGCGGCCAACAGGCTGTGGCCTATGCCGTTGTGATGCAGGGATGTATCTACGGCAAGCCAGTAGAGGTCAAAAGTGCCGTCTGTCAACGCGCGCGGACCGTAACAGGTAAAGCCGAGCACGCGTCCGTCCTCGTCTCGGGCTACCAGTCAGTAGTAACCGGAGCGTTCGGGACCGTAGGTCTGGTACTCCTGCCAGAGTTCGTCTACGCATTGGACTTCTTCTGGGCTGAAAATGGAAATATGAGCAGCAATGTCGTGTATCTGATTTCCATCGTTGGGTGTGGGAAAAGTAATCATTTGATCCATCCTTCTCGCTGCAGGGCATTGGAGATAATTTTATCAATCATTTGGGGGTAAGTCATCCCTGCAGCACGGGCTGAGTTCCAGAAACCAGCGTCGGGGGCCAGGTCGGGGAGTTCGTTGAGTTCCAGGATGTAAGGAATGCCATTTTCAAACCGGATGTCCACGCGGCCGAAGTCGCGTAAGCCGATCGTCTGAAAGGCGTTCGCGGCGGCTTGTTTGATCACACTCTCCTCCGCGGGGGTCAGATTCGCCGGGACCCGCGCCTGAATGGTGTGGTAGTAATGGGAGGCCGGATCCCATTTGGCTTCGTATGTCAAGAGCCGTTCGAGAGGGTTGGCAATTTGACTGTAGTCTTCTTCGGTGATGGGAAGAATTTCCAGTTGCCGATTTCCGATCAATGCGACGGCCAATTCACGGCCAGGGATGAACTCCTCCACCAGGGCTGGCTGCCGGTAGAGGGTCAGGACGCGCTCGATGGACTCGCGAAGTTGTTTATGACTGGTAACGACCGAGTCCAGGCGAATGCCAATGCTGCCATCTTCCAGCGAAGGTTTTACAATCACAGGAAACTTCAGGTGAAAATCTTGCTCGGCCTGGGTGAATACCTGATAGCGGGGGGTGTGGAGACCGTTGGCAAGCAAGGCGGCTTTTGCCCCCGGTTTGTCAATGCAAAGACGCGCTGCAGCAACACTGCAACCGGTGTGGGCGAACCCCATTCTTTCGATAACTTCAATGACATCGGCTGCTGCCCGGTTGATTCCACCGAAACCATCGCAGTTATTGAAAATAAATGTATCTTCGGGCGAGAAACGGGAAAGGGTTTGGGTTAATTCTTCGTAGGACCCATGAACAGCCACCTGTTGCACGTTGTATCCGAGTTCCCGCAAGGCGGCGGTAATATGCTCTGCGGTGTTGGTCGTAGATTGAACAGCCAGAACCTCGTTCGGATCACCGTATTTGAGGAGGGGGTCTTCGTTGTATAAAACCAGGACTTGAAAGTTGCGATAAGACATGGGCAGGTCTTTGAAACTTCCCTTTCAGAAGATAGTCATTAAGCCGCACTATGATACCTGTTTTTGTATATTAAAATTTCTACTTTCCACTCCCGCTTGTTGCTCTGTAAAGAGCAGAAATTCAAAAGATAGGAGAGCCACAGGTGAGAATCTTGCCTCTGCTGCAAATTTTTTGGGAAGTAGATTGAGAGGGCGGCGATTCTGTGCTTGGGGAAAAAGATTTATGACTCCACTGCAAAAAACCTGAAGTTTCACCACGAAGACACGGAGTCACAAAGTTTCCTTTCATTTACTTACTCGTGTCATTTACTTACTCGTGTCTCCGTGTCTTTGTGGTTCGATTTTCACCTTTTTGCAGGAGACTCATTTATAGCCTGTCTTGCAGAAATGCCCTCGCCTCGTCCATCTCGTTGACGTTAATGCGATTTTCATATAAACTCTCTCCATCCTACTCTTTCAACAGGTGAACTCTTATGAAAAAACGCCGCTCGTTTTACCCCGTTTTTGTCGTCATTGTGTTCGCTCTCTTCATGCTTCTCCATCAAACTGATAAATTGCTCATTGGTTCGTTGCAATTGCCGGTGAGCAAGACTTTTGGATTGAATGATTTTCAGTGGGGGTTGATTAATTCGGGTGCATTGATTGTGGCCACCTTGCTCTATCCCGTCTGGGGATATTTATACGACCGATATGCACGCTCCAAGTTACTGGCGCTTGCTTCTTTCATCTGGGGGGCTACGACCTGGCTGAGTTCGATTGTCAAAACATATCCTGCATTTCTGGTTACCCGCTCTTCCACCGGCATTGATGACTCGTCCTACCCGGGGCTGTACAGCCTGATTGCTGA
Organism: Anaerolineales bacterium; assembly: GCA_034434255.1. Taxonomy (GTDB): domain Bacteria; phylum Chloroflexota; class Anaerolineae; order Anaerolineales; family Villigracilaceae; genus UBA877. The sequence goes on from DAOTZT010000249.1 coordinate 2,997, forward strand.
TTATTTTGGCCCGAAACTCCGTGGCAAGGTCTATGGGATTCTCCAACTGACGCAACCGTTGGGGTATCTTTTGGGCATGATCCTGGCCTTGATGGTTGCCCCTGGGCTGGATGGCAGGCTGTTTGGGTTGGAAGGCTGGCGCTCGATTTTCGTGATCACCGGTTCTTTGGGGATTGTGATGGCGCTGGTGATTTTCTTCGGCATCAAAGAAATGCCGCGTGGGAAGGCTGAGCCAGAATTTGAAGATGCTCAGGAGATTGCTCAGTTCCGCTTCAACTGGCAAGAAGTCAAACAGGTTTTAAAGAAGCGCACCATGTGGTTTGTCTTCCTGCAGGGATTTGCGGGCGTCTTTCCCTGGAACGTGATTACCTTTTTCTTCTTCGGCTACCTGATGCGGGAGCGCGGTTACGATAATCAGGCCGTGCTCTTCACGATGGCGCCGATTGTGCTCATTCTGGCAGCCGGTTATTTTGTGGGAGGAGCCCTGGGCGATTGGATGTTCAAGCGTACCACAAAAGGGCGCATCCTTGTTTCCAGCGCAGGCGTGATTTTGGGCGCAATTTTCCTGTTCTTTGCTCTCAATACCCCTGTTTCTCAACCGACGCTTTTCTTCGTGCTGATGTGCTTGACCGCCCTCGTGATGCCCTTCTCTGCGCCGAATGTCATCGCCACTGTGTTTGACATCGCACCTCCTGAAGTCCGTGCAACGACGCAGGCCGTCGAATACTTTGTTGAAAACAGTGGGGCGGCCCTGGCGCCTACCCTGGCAGGTGCGCTCTCCCTCTACTTTGCCAAAATTGTCGGGCCGTTTGCCAGTTTGCAGTTTGCAATTCTTACGGTTTGCATTTCGGCCTGGGTGTTGTGCTTTGTGCTCTATTTGGGAGCGTTGTTTACGATTGATGCTGACGTGAAGTCTTTGCGGGCGCAGATGGCAGAACGGGCTGCCGCTGCCAGATAGACTTTCTTCAATCAGAGCATGGCAGACATGCTCTGATTTTTCTCTGACCAAGGAGCCCTGAAAAATTTATGGTGAGAATTGTCGCTGATACAACGTGTGGATTGCCCCTTGAGACCTTGCACTCGTTGGGCATTCCTGTCATCCCGCAAATTGTCATTTTTGGCGAACAGCCTTATCGGGATGATGGGGAACTGAATACGGCTACCTTTTTGGAAAAACTTAAGGCCTCTGCCCAATTGCCCAAAACGGCTGCCCCGCCTCCGTCTCTGTATGTGCCCATTTACCAGGAGGCCATGCAACAGGGAGATGAGGTGATTGTTGTGGCTCCCTCATCCAGGGTGAGCGGGACTGTGCGTTCTGCCCAGACGGCTGCCCAAGATTTTCCAGGCTTGAAAGTCCATGTTGTTGATACGCAGACAATTGCCGGCAACCTCGCTTCGCTGGTTCTGAGGGCGCACCAGTGGGCACAAGAAGGCAAATCGGCGCAGGAGATTGTCCAGCAACTCCAGGCATGGATTCCGCGGGCGCGCACCTACTTCCTCGTGGACACTCTCGAATATTTGCAAAAAGGCGGGCGGATTGGGGCTGCCAAAGCCCTGGTGGGCGAACTCTTGCAAGTCAAGCCAATTTTGATGCTGAAAGATGGGCAGGTAGCGCCGTGTGAACAGCAGCGCACCAAGAAACGGGCTATGGCAAGGCTGATTGAAATCGTCGAAGAACAATGTCCTCGTTCGTCAGAGGCACACCTGTGTGTCATGCATGCCGATGCTTTGCCTGAGGCCCAGGGACTGGCTGAAGAATTGCGCACCAGGCTTGGGATTGCGGATGTGCCGGTGTACGAAATGCCGCCTGCGATTGTCGTCCATGCTGGCCCTGGAGTGCTGGCAGCAGGCTTTTTTGTGTCGTAAAATCAGTATGGTATAATTCGCAGGCTAAACGCAAATTCCCACACCGTGTGGTAACTTTAGGAGATAAATATATGTCTGGACATAGCCATTGGGCAACGATCCGCCGCAAAAAGGGCGCAGCAGATGCTAAAAAAGGCGCAATTTTCACTCGCCTGGCGCGTGAAATCGTCATGGCGGCACGCGAGGGCGGGGGCGATCCCGATACTAACGTCCGCCTGGCGCTGGCTATCGAGAAGGCACGCGCCAACAACATGCCGAAAGAAAATATCGAGCGGGCTATCCGGCGCGGCACCGGTGAAGATAAAGATGCTGCTGCTATCGAAGAACTGACTTTCGAAGGTTACGGACCCCATGGCGCAGCCGTGATGATTGATTGCGTAACCGATAACCGCAATCGCACCGTTGCTGACTTGCGTCATCTCTTTAGCCGCGCCGGCGGCAGCCTGGCCGAGGCTGGTTCAGTGGCCTGGCAATTTGACCGCAAGGCCTATTTTTCCTTCCCCGCTTCTGCGCTGGACTATGAAGCGGCCTTTGAATTGGCCATCGAGGCAGGCGCCGACGATGTGATCCAAGATGGTGACCAGATCGAAATTATCGGTCCGGTGGAGTCCTTCAAGCGGATTGGCGATGCCCTGCGTGCCAGACAAGTCTCGCCGGAGGAGGCGGGCTTGCGCTTGATTGCCAAGCAGGAAATTGAATTACCTGTGGAAGCCACCCTTTCCGTGATGAAACTGATTGAAGCCCTGGAAGAAAGCGACGACGTCCAGAACGTCTATCACAATGTCAAACTTTCTGAGGAGGCGCTAGCCGCTCTCGAGGCAGAGTAATGGCACTCGTCTTGGGCATCGACCCCGGCACTGCCACCACCGGTTTTGGCCTGGTGCGCGACCGGAGCGACGGCGGCCTGGAGATGGTCGAATTTGGCGTCATCCAGACGCCCGCCGGAGAACCTGCTCATTATCGGCTGGCGATGCTCTACCATCGTCTCAACAAACTCTTGCTTCTCCACCGGCCTGATTCCTGCGCGGTCGAGAAGTTATTTTTCCAGCGCAACGTCAGCACGGCGATTGGCGTGGGCCAGGCACGCGGCGTGGTCTTGCTTGCCATTGCCGAAGCCGGCCTCGAGGTCTTTGAGTACACGCCGAACGAGGTCAAACAGGCGGTGGCTGGCTATGGCTCAGCGGGGAAGCGCCAGGTGCAGGAGATGGTGCGGACCCTGCTCTCCCTGCCCGAAATTCCCCGTCCCGACGACGCCGCCGACGCCCTGGCGGTGGCCATTACGCACTTGAACACGCGGCGATACGAAACCGGAGATGAACGGAGATAGTGATATGAAGGAGCCCGGGTGGACAGCCAGGCAATTCAAATTAAAAAGTTTCTCTGTCCTCCTGCCTGAATCTGTGGTAATCTGTGATAATCTGTGGCAAAACCACCATGATTGCAACGTTACGTGGAGAAATTACCCAAATCGAAGACAACGCCATCATCGTTGAGACTGGCGGCATTGGATTGCGCGTCTTTGTCCCTGCTCCCTTGCGAACTCGCATGCAGGTCGGACAGGCAACTTTACTCTATACCCACCTGGTCGTTCGCGAAGATGCCTGGACGCTGTACGGTTTTGAAACCCGGACAGACCGTGACCTGTTTGTCTTGCTTCTTGGTGTGGATGGTGTTGGTCCGCGCACCGCTTTGGCGGTTATGTCGGGGGCGAGCATGGACGTGATCCAGCGGGCGGTCTTCGGCGATGACCCAGACCTGCTGGGGCGGGTCCCTGGAGTGGGCCGCAAAACTGCTCAGAAAATTGCCCTCTATCTCAAAGACCGGCTCAAGCCTGCAGACACTCTCCAGGCCGTGGCGGCCATGTCCGACGCCGATTCGGCGGTCCTGGCGGCTCTGGTGGCTCTGGGTTACTCGGTGGTCGAGGCGCAAACAGCCATTCAGTCTCTTCCTAAGGATGCGCCAGAGGATGTGGAAGAACGTTTGCGCCTGGCATTGCAACAGTTTACCAGTAAGTGAGAAAGGGAGAAGGAAAAAGGTAGAAGGAAGAAAGAAAAAGGTAGAAGGGAGAAGAGTATGGAAAAAGAAACAACCGCGTTGAATAAGCAGATCACGTTTATCGGTTCTGGAGCGATGGGCGAGGCAATGATAGCCAGTTTGCTTCGCGGCGGCCTGGCTGAGCCAACATGTTTGCGCGCTGCAGATGTCCGCCGCGAGCGGGTGGAAGAACTGGCGCAGAAATATGGCGTCCAGCCTTTTACCGATAACCAGGCCGCTGTGGCCGGGGCAGACGTGGTGGTGCTCTCGGTCAAGCCTCAGCGCCTGACCGAGGTCCTGCATGGCCTGAAGGGGCATATCCCTGAGCGCGCCCTGGTTCTGTCTATTGTGGCCGGTGCGACCATTGAAAAAATCAGCAAGGGCCTGGGGCACAAAATCGTTGTGCGCTCAATGCCCAACACCCCGGCGCAGATTGGCGAAGGAATCACCGTCTGGATGCCGTCGCCGGCGGTCAACCCTGCCCAAAAAGAGACTGCCCGGGCCATTCTGGGCGCTTTTGGCGAAGAAATCATGGTAGATGACGAAAACTACCTGGACATGGCCACGGCCCTTTCGGGCACTGGCCCGGCCTACGTTTTCATCTTCATGGAGGCGATGATTGACGCCGGCGTGCATATGGGCTTCCCGCGTCACATTGCCGAACGCCTCGTCGTCCAGACCCTGCGCGGGGCGGTGGATTACTACGAAAAAGTCAATCGCCAGAGCGGTGTCCACGTGGCTGCCCTCCGCAACCAGGTCACCTCGCCGGGCGGGACCTCGGCGGAGGCCCTGTACTACCTCGAAAAGGCGGGATTCCGCACCGCACTTTCGCGCGCCATTTGGGCTGCCTACCAGCGTTCGCTCGAACTGGGACGCGAAAAGCCGGTCCACATCCCGGAGCAGGATTCTGCAGAGAACTGATTCTTTCCCCCGTCCTGATAATCTGGCGACTTTCTCTCTGGCTCCGGCGTGGGGATCAATCCCCCGCCTCAGCACATGGAAGTCGGCTGGAAGCCGATTCCAGGCGCTAGCAGCCAGACACAGTCCGCTTCGCGAAGCACCCTGTAAAGGTGAGCGGACTTTCATGAACTGAGCAGGGGCTTTAGCCCCGGCAGCTCGGCGGCCTGCATCTCGCCAGATTACGGCAAATAATTTGTCAAACTCCATAAGCATGACAACAGGTAACTTCCTGCTCTCTTCTTTCCTCTACTGACCACTCACTTCACCGCTCACCGCTCACTGCTCACCGCTCACTGCTCACCGCTCACTGCTCACTGTTCACTGCTCACCGCTCACTGTTCACTGCTCACTGTTCACTGCTCACTGCTCACTGCTCACTGTTCACTGCTCACCGCTCTCCGCTCTCTCCTCTCTACTCTCTTCTCTATGTCCCTCCTCACCGCCTCTCACCTCTCCAAATCTTTTGGAGCGGTTGACCTCTTTACTGACATCAGTTTCAGCATTGCCAAAGGCTCGCGCCTGGCGCTCATTGGCCCCAATGGTGTCGGCAAAACCACACTGCTGCGCATCCTCGTCGGCCTGGAGGAACCTTCCACCGGCACGGTCACGCGCGCCCGTGCCCTGCGGATTGGTTACCTGCCCCAGGAAGCCAATTTCGAGGTCGAGGGGACGCTCTGGGACGTTTGCTTGCAAGTGTTCTCAGATCTTCGCGCGCGCCAGGAGGAACTGCACCGGCTGGAGCAACAAATGGCTGACCTGGAGCGGGCCGAAGCAGCGCTGGAGCGCTACGGCAGCCTGCAACAGGAATTCGAGCAGCGCGGCGGCTACACCTACCTGACCCGCATCAAGCAAGTGCTGACCGGCCTCGGATTCGAAGAGCAGGACTATTCCCTGCCGATCGAACACCTCTCTGGCGGACAGCGCACGCGCGCCTTCCTGGCCCGGCTCTTGCTTTCGGATCCTGACCTGCTTTTGCTCGATGAACCGACCAATCACCTCGACATTGCTGCCGTCGAATGGCTCGAAAACTACCTTAGCCACTGGGAAGGGGCGGCCCTCATCGTTTCCCATGACCGCTATTTCCTCGACAAAGTATGCAACGGCGTCCTTGAAATGACCTTTGGCCGCCTGGAAACCTATCCGGGCAATTACACCGCTTACCTCAACGAGCGTCAGCACCGTGCCGAGCGCCGTCAGGAACTCTTCGAAGCCGAAAAAGCAAAACTGCTCAAAGAAATCGAATACATCAAAAAGAACATTTCTGGTCAAAATGTCTTACAGGCCAAAGGCCGGTTGCGCCGTCTTAGCCGGATTGTCCAGGCGATTGAACAGATAGGATTCGAGGCTGCCATCACGCAGAAATGGAGCGAGACAGCAGAAGACGTGACCATTGCCACCTCCCCCTTTGGGGTAGAAGAAGCAGAACGTCGCGTGCGGGCGCTGCGCTCGCCGGTTCGGACCCTGCCGCGGCTGCACCTGAACCTGCGGATAGCCACCCGCTCCGGCGAACTCGTTTTGCGGACCGCAAACCTGGTCATCGGTTACTCCGACCGTCCCCTGTTCCGGGTCCCCGACATCGTCCTGCGGCGTGGCGAGTGTGCAGCCCTCATCGGCCCCAACGGGGCGGGTAAGACCACCTTCCTCAAAACCATTCTCGGTCAAATTCCACCCCTGGCGGGGAAGGTCATTTTGGGTGCCTCGCTGCGGATTGGCTACTTTGCCCAGGCGCACGAGGGGCTGAACCCCACCAACACCCTCATGCAGGAAATTGAAACCTTGATGCCGAACTGGCTGCCTGGTCAAATCCGCGACTATCTCGGCAAATTCCTGTTTTCTGGTGACGATGTGTACAAGAGGGTGGCAATGCTTTCGGGCGGTGAACGCGGCCGGCTGGCACTGGCCAAACTGGCCTTGCAGGACACGAACCTGCTCCTGCTCGACGAGCCGACGAACCACCTCGACATCCCTTCCCAGGAAGTCCTGCAAGCCGTCCTCGATGATTATGCCGGGACAATTTTGCTGGTGACCCACGACCGCTACCTGATTGATGCGTTGGGAACACAAATCTGGGAAGTACAGCCCGATGAATCCACCCTGGACGTGTTTGAAGGAACGTACAGTCAGCGTCGCGAAGAACGCGAGCGCCTTGCCGTGTTGCATGCGGCTCAGGAATCGAGCGCTGGAAGTGCAAGCGCTTCCGTCTCAAAAAAGCGTGTCATTGACCCGGCTGTGAAAGAAGAGCGCCGTCGTCGAGCCAAAATTCAGGAATTGGAAAACAAAATTGCTGCCCTGGAAGAAGAACTGGCCCAACTGACTTTCCGCCTGGAAAATCCGCCCGCCGACCCGGCTAAAGTGGCACGACTCGGTCGCGAATATGCCCGCGTCCAGGCTGAAATGGACGCTCTCCTGACTGAGTGGGAGAAATTACAGGACTAAGTAGTTCGTCATAACTTCCGGTTCGCTCATTTTCAAGGCGGATTTGAAGAATTGGATGCCAGCGCAGAATAGATGCTCGATGAGAGGTTGAGCAAGCCCAAAATCTTGCTTTGGAGCTCAGAAAGCGGGGTGATATGGCAATA
>DAOTZT010000250.1:0-2227 GCA_034434255.1 Anaerolineales bacterium
GCAGCCACGTTTGGCATTGGCGGCAAAATCCACTTTGAGGGCTGCGCTGAGCAGTGCATTGACGGCGCTCAACAATTCGCGGGCGTCACTTTCGGCGGCGCGATACGCCTGGATGACGGGCAAGTCTTCCAGTTCGAGGCTGAGGCGTTCCATCTCGGCGGAAAGTTCGGGCGTGTTTTTCCCGCCATAGACAGCGTTGCGCGTTTGCTGGAGTTTGAGCGAGAGTTCCTTGACTTTCGGGTCGTTTTGCAGGTTTATGATGCTCTGCATGTATGCCTGATACTGCGGATGTCCGCGCAGCAGGTCGCCGAGTTTGACGGCAGCCTGTTCCACTTTTTCGTGCGTGGTGGGCAGGTTGAGAACGGGTAATACTTCCATAATAATCTCCTTGGTATCATCTCAAAAAACGGGGGAAACGTCCCGAAGGTTTTCCGGAAAAGCCTTCTTGAGACGCTCAAACCTTCACCCTGCGGGTACTTCGCGGGACGGTGTAAGAATGCCCCAAAATATTGAGAAGATACTCTCCTTGTTATTTTTCAATCACGAGTGTGCCTTGCGGCGTCAGCCCGTTGATGACGGTATTGGTGACGGTGCCCCACTTGAGGCACAGGTCGTGCAGTTCTTCGAGTTTTTCGCGCGGCTCGGGGCTTTGGAGAATCAGCCGATAGCGGATTTCCGTCAGCGCCGGCGGTTCGTCGCGGCGGACGGCGTCGAACTCGATGCGGGCTGCGTCAATTTGCAGGCGCATTTTCTGGCCGATGGCGTTGACGTTGGTCAACATGCACGCGCCGAGCGCGGCGAGCAGAGTCTCGGCGGCGTTGAAGCCCGCTTCGCCCGCGCCCTTCTTGACGTTGAGCGTCAGGCGGTGCCCGCGCGCTTCAATCAGCGCGTGGGAGTCGTCCTGAATGGTGGCGGTGACGTGATAGTTCATGTTATGCCAATCCCAGCATGATAAAGCGGATGCCGAGCAGGATGAGCAGCGGCGAGATAATCCAGGTGACAATCTGATTGAGTTTGGGCGACCAGAAACGGTTGACGCCAAGCGCTGTCAGCGTGACGAGAATGAAGGCATAGGCAGCCAGCCCCAGGTCCGCGGGCGCGAGCGGGGTTCCCGTCGCTATCTGCGCACCGATGGCGCTCCACGCCGCGGTGGTGACGCCCACCGAAGCCAGGGCGTAGGCACGCTGCGGATGGTGTCCCATCGCCCAGTTGTAAATCGGCACACTGAAGGGTTTGCCGCCCGCCGAAATCAACCCCGTCAGCCCGCCGAAGAAAAAGGCAATCGGCGCCTGCCAGGCTGGATGGGCTTTGTCATCCCGTTCAGGCATCGGCTTGATGAAAAGCAGCCGCAAGCCCGTCAGAATGGCATACGTTCCGAGCGTCACCAGCAAAACAGAAGCGGAAACGCTCAAGCCGAGCAGCCGCCCCAAAATTCCACCCAAAATGGCAGGGATGATGAGCAGCGCCCAATCTTCACGCACCGACTTCAAAACGTCGCTTTGGCGCAGCGCCAGCATCAGCGCGGACAGCCCAACCACGACCAGGTTGATGGTGATGGAGCGCGTGATGGGCAGGCCGACCAGCCCTGTGAGCATAATGACCAGAAAGACGCGATCCACCCACGATTTGATGGACGCGGTGACAAAGCCGACAATCAGGCTTGCCACAAGAACTTTGATGAGAAGGAGAAAGGTTGGGTTCATGAAATACACCTCAAGAGAAAATTTTGTAGCGCGATATTATGAATTTTAACAAAATAATTTGGTAACCTTCCTTGTGGCTGCGGCGGGAGGAGCAAACTCCTGGCTCGGCGCATGAAAGTCGGTCTCCGACCGGCTCTGCCCGCCCGTAGGTCAGGCTTTTAGCCTGACCATGACCCAAAAGGCTTTTACCCCGGCTCAAAATGCGAGCGCAGGGCACGAGCAAACAGGGTATCACCAGGCTCTGCCTGGCAAACCGACCAAAGGTCGGTGGTACGACGGTGGATAGTCGCAGATTGCCAGATTACCGTAATAATTTCTTAAACTCCATAATCCCGCTTTACAATTCGGCGGCGTAACGAACGCCATTTTTGAAAAGAGGCAATCCGCTGCGGCGATGGCCATGGCGCATCCAAAGCGGGTATTGCCAGGGGTAGATGTGATTCTCCGGGTGCGGCATCAGCCCCAAAACGTTGCCCGCCGGGTTGCAGATTCCGGCGATGTCGGCCATGGAGCCGTTGGGATTG
>DAOTZT010000251.1:0-4264 GCA_034434255.1 Anaerolineales bacterium
CAAGTTTCAATCCCTCAGGCGGGACAAAGGCCATTCAAACTCGCCGACATCCTGGCAGCCGCTACCCGGACATGAGTTTCAATCCCTCAGGCGGGACAAAGGCCATTCAAACCATCCCGCCATCGCAAATATAGATAGTACCGGTTACCGTTTCAATCCCTCAGGCGGGACAAAGGCCATTCAAACTTGGCCGGCCACGATGACTGCTATTGTCGGCACTCTGTTTCAATCCCTCAGGCGGGACAAAGGCCATTCAAACCCCGGTGAGCCAGGTTGCCAGGTGGCCCGGTGACCAGTTTCAATCCCTCAGGCGGGACAAAGGCCATTCAAACTAGAGTCTGAGCCTACTCTCCCCGTAATTCTCTATAGCGTTTCAATCCCTCAGGCGGGACAAAGGCCATTCAAACGATAACTTCCAGGATAACCATGAACTGGGAGAATCTCTTGTTTCAATCCCTCAGGCGGGACAAAGGCCATTCAAACTCAGCGCGGGAGCGTATTAGTGGAGGTTGACGATGGAGTTTCAATCCCTCAGGCGGGACAAAGGCCATTCAAACTGTGAAATTCCATAACGAACCTCCTTAAGAGCGGATGGTTTCAATCCCTCAGGCGGGACAAAGGCCATTCAAACTTGGCCGTAACTGGAGGACGGATGCGCTGTTGTTATAGTTTCAATCCCTCAGGCGGGACAAAGGCCATTCAAACTCACCCACCGCTGGCCGTCGCGCTCAATTACCTGCCGGTTTCAATCCCTCAGGCGGGACAAAGGCCATTCAAACGATAGAGAGAGACCTATTTTTTGGCCTCAAACTCTTGCCGTTTCAATCCCTCAGGCGGGACAAAGGCCATTCAAACGCAGGGAGATGGCCATGCTCAGCAGCGACATGGGCGTTTCAATCCCTCAGGCGGGACAAAGGCCATTCAAACGATACGCCAACCCAAGAAATCCCAGGATTACCAGCAAGTTTCAATCCCTCAGGCGGGACAAAGGCCATTCAAACCAGATCGACCAGAATGTCGAATGTGACGCGGAAATTCAGTTTCAATCCCTCAGGCGGGACAAAGGCCATTCAAACGCATTGGATTGCTGGTGGGAAACTCATAATCCGAGAGGTTTCAATCCCTCAGGCGGGACAAAGGCCATTCAAACCGGAGCGCAGGCAAGCCGATCTGGCCAGCCTCATAGTTTCAATCCCTCAGGCGGGACAAAGGCCATTCAAACCAGAGTTAGTGGCGTAGTTAGAGTCTATCCGAAAGTTTCAATCCCTCAGGCGGGACAAAGGCCATTCAAACCCGTCGGCCACCAGGCACGGTCGTCCCTGGAGGTCAGTTTCAATCCCTCAGGCGGGACAAAGGCCATTCAAACTTGCTCAAGTGGCGGGATCGCCCCATCCGACTCTTGTTTCAATCCCTCAGGCGGGACAAAGGCCATTCAAACAAGTCCTTGAATATGCTTCTTGGCGCCTGGAGCAAGCGTTTCAATCCCTCAGGCGGGACAAAGGCCATTCAAACTACAATTCATACCGCTGGCACTTCGACCACCTCTAGTTTCAATCCCTCAGGCGGGACAAAGGCCATTCAAACCAGAGAGTGCCCAGGATAAGCCAGGGAAAGCCCGGAGTTTCAATCCCTCAGGCGGGACAAAGGCCATTCAAACGGCTCTCGCAAACTCCCTTTTTTCTCCCACTTTGCTTGCCAGAATCCGTCTAAAACAGCCCAAAATCACCTTCATTTTCCCTCTTCCAGCCCCAAAAAGGCACTTTTTCGCGCCTTTTTTCCCACGCTTTTGATCGCTGCGAGATCTGCCTCTCCTTCCACGCACTGCCTTCTGCCTGACATTCCTCGTCAGCCAAATCTGCCTCCTTTCCTTCCTTCCACCGCCACATCTGGCGGGCTGGGCTTGCGAGCGCCTCCCCATCTTTTCGCAGGCACTCCGCCTCTCGCTGGCGTAGTCGAATAGTCGGGTAGGAAGGTGGCAGGTAGTGGCTAATCGGCAATGTAGGCTTTTGGCTCCTTCGGCGGCTCCGAACCGACCGTCTCCACATTTTTCAAACAAGAAGCGCACAACGGATAAAACCGCACGCTATCCTTCTCCGCATCCAGCACCTTCTCCAGTTTGCTCTGCAATAACACCATCTCCTTATCTGTCACGAACAACTCGAACACGCTGTATTGCGTCCACTCGCCAAAGCCGCTCAAAATTTTATGCACCTTGTTGCGGCGTTTATCCGACGAAAGATCGTAAGCCACTACATAAAAACGTGTCTGTGCCATTTTACCTCACCTTGAAAGAAGAATAGGTTGCCAGTTCCCCTTCTAACACCTTGGCTAGCAAACGGGCCTGCACCTCGATACACCGCCGATACGTAATCGCATACTCGAAGACCGGATGCTGAATCTCCGTACTCATTCGCTCCTCGAATTTCTCCAAAAACGTGCGCCGCGCCGCATCCTTCAGCCGATACGCCCCGAACTCCTCCACAAAATCATCCGCCTGCAACACGCGGTTATTGATCAGCGTAATCACCACCGATTCCACAATCGGCGAACGGAACTCCTCCATCAAGTCCAGCGCCAGCGCCGGTTTGCTGTACTGACTCGAATGCAGATAGCCGATATACGGGTCCAGCCCCGCAATCTGCGCCGCGGCGATGGCCTGATGCAGCAGCAGGGTGTATCCGTACGAGAGCAACGCATTGACCGGGTCGCGCGGCGGGCGGCGGGTGCGCGTATCGAACGTCAACCCCGTATCGGCGCGCAGCAAGCGGCCAAAGACGGAGAAATAGCGCGCCGCGGCCGCCCCCTCCAATCCCTGCAAACTCCCCCAGGCCGTCCCCGCCTGAGGCTTGTTTGCCTCCCCCGGCGGCGCGCCGTCACTTTCCAGAGCCTGAACCTGCTCCTCGATTTCCCGTAGCGACTCCGCCGCCCGGGCCACCTCCTCGTCCTTCAAGCGGCGGTTGGTGCGCAGGAGCAGCGTGCGGCTATTGTGCAGTTTCCCCAGCACGAACTGTTTGGCCAGGGCGAACATCTTACACGGGTCATCGTGAGCGCGGTACTGCGCCAGGCGCAGCAGACTGTTGCGCCCCTCCACGGCGACTACCTGCCCGCGCAACTGTCCAAACGACGTCAAAAAACTGATGGTCGCCTTTTGCTCCAAAAGCGCCGCCAGTGCCTGCGGCGTGATCGTGCTATCTCCCAAAATCACCACATCGCTCACCTTGATAGTGGGAACTTCCACCTTGCGCGCCGGCTTATTGGCGGCTTTGTTTTCTGGAATGTGCACCACCAGCGTCTCGCCGTCTTTTTTGATGACAGAATACGGTTCGGTCAGGTATAACGTCGTCATATGATCCATCTATCCACTATCAGACTTTCGACCATCAGGCTGCCCCAACCAACATCTTCACCTCGCGCGGCAGGCAGATCGGCTCCAGGGAGCAATCGCGGCACTTATTGTAATTCTCCAAAGGTGGCGGCAATTTCCCCGCGGCCACCAGTTCGCGGGCGCGGCGAATGCTTTCCACCGTGCGCTCACGCAGTTGCGGAGTGATTTCCACCTCCTCGCGGCGGCGCGAACCGAAGTAATACAAATAGCCTTTACGGATCACTGCTCCGCTACGTTCCTCCAGGCAAAGCACCTGCGCGCACAACTGAATGTGGTCATTCAGCCACTTCCCCATGCGTCCCTTTTTATATTCGATTGGAATCAACACCTGCTCTCCCTCTACCGCCTGCTCCTCCACCACATCGGCAAACCCGGCAATTTGCAGCGCATCAGACCAGACATACACGCGGCGGTGGATGACCGTCTCACCCTGGCGGGAGGCGCCGGCGGTGTGCGCCTGCTCGTGGCGCAGCGTCCCTTCCAGCACATGCGCGTTCACTTCCATCTCCCCGCGCACGTGTATCAGGTAAAACCGCCGCTCGCAGTATTCCAACTGATTGAGCATGGAGAGGGGCAGGTAGTCGTCCATAATTTTCAAACAGGCATCATCATTTCATCGTGAAACAAGCAATGTTCCATAGCGTAGCACTTGGGTACGTTTCTCTTTTAGCCAGTAAGGTGGAAAATAGCAATCAAAGGTCTCTAGGGGGGAGGCCAGTGCAAATTCCCGTGCCCCAAACAATCGCTCATTTTGGGACCATTCGTTTGGCGAAAGGATGTCTTTCCACTGGCCTTGTTGATCCTTTATCTTGGCAGGAGCATAGACTCCACTTCCTTTGATACACCGCCGTTGTAGTTCCGAGTATGGGATGTTCTTCA
>DAOTZT010000252.1:0-22889 GCA_034434255.1 Anaerolineales bacterium
GTCATTGCGAGGAGCGTTTTTTGCGACGAAGCAATCTCCTTGCAAGCCAGGAGACTGCTTCGCTTTGCTCGCAGTGACAAAATGCGTAGAGTTTATAGAACAAGAGTTTAACTTGACATTGTCAAATTACAGAGCGATTACAAGGGGATAACGAATCTGTTGGTCGAGCGTAGGCAAAGCGTAGGGATAGCGTCAAGCAAGATTTTTGGCCTTGTGTTAAGATAAAAACACAAGGCGATTTCTCTTCTCCTCCTTTTCAAGAGAGCCGGGGTCGGCGTCCCCGGCTCTCGTGATTCTAACACAGGCTCAGCCGTTTTCTTTTGTGGCTTGCTGGCTTGTCCAGCGCGCATAGACTGCCTGGGAGAGGAGCCGCCCGGCACTTTTTTCAATTGTCACCAGTTCGCCACAGTCCACGCTGCCACCGAGGCCATTCATCATTTCCTGCAATGCCTGGCCAATGTGTAGTGCAGAGAGTTTGACGGCATAGACAGTCAAAATAATGAAGAGGGGGGACTCGCTCAGAATCGCCCGACAGGCGTTCAACAATGCGGGCAGGGATTGATAGATTTCCCATACTTCGCCTTTGGGTCCGCGCCCGAATTTAGGCGGGTCGAGCACAATCCCGTCATACTTTACGCCGCGTCTTCCTTCACGCTGAACGAACTTGAGGGCATCATCCACAATCCAGCGGATGGGATGCTCTGCCAGGCCGGAGAGAGCGGCGTTTTCGCGCGCCCAGGTTACGGACTTTTTTGAAGCGTCCACGTGGGTGACCTGTGCGCCGGCCGCGGCTGCTGCCAGGGTAGCCAGGCCGGTGTAACCGAAGAGGTTCAATACCCGCACGCCTTCTTCCTTCTTTCTCTCTTCTTCTTTTCTCTCTTTTTCCTCTCTCTCTTTTTCCTTTCTCTCTTTTTCCTTTCTCTCTTCTTCCTTTTTACTTCTCCCTCTTATAATTTCCTCCACCATCCAATCCCAGTTGGCGGCACATTCTGGAAAAACTCCCAGGTGTCGCCCGGGCGTGGTCATGGCGGTAAATTTCAGGAATTTATGGCTTGTTTTTTCCAGGGGGTATTGCATCTCCCACCGTTCTGCTATTTTTTTGCGGAGGTTCCAGTGACCGCCGCTTTCCTCGCCAGTGGGTTGAAAAACGCCATGGGCGGCTTCCCAGCGGGCAGGGGGCAGGTGGGGAGACCACAAGGCCTGCACTTCGGGCCGGATGAACGTGTAGGGGCCGAAACGTTCCAATTTGAGGCCGTTGCCGCTGTCGAGCAGTTCGTAGTCTTTCCAGGCGGGGGAGGAGAGGAGATGAATGGAGAGGGGCATCAGTCAATTTCCTGCGTGTAGATCATTTCTGGGTGGTTGATAGGGGAGATGTGCCGCGCGAACCGTTTGGCGGTGAGACAATCAAAAGTACTACTTGCAATTCGTCCCAAATTTGTGCTACAATATGCCCATAAGTGGTAGAAAGTGGGACGAAGTGGGACGCCGGTCAATCCGGCGTTCCGCCTTCCTGGAGAAAGCAGAACATATGTTCTTAAACCATTATTTCCACTCGTTTGATGACAAAGGCCGCCTCACCATCCCGGCCAAGTTTCGCACGTTGCCGGCAGAGGGCGCCTATGTCATTCAGGGATTGGACCGCAATTTGATGGTGCTGCCTCCTGATGCGTTTCGGGTGATTTATGAGCGCTTGATGGAGATGAGTCTCACTGACCCGAGTGCTCGTCTCCTGCGGCGCATTATGCTGGGCAATGCGCAACAGGTCGTGCCAGATAGCGCCGGGCGCATCTTGATTTCGTCAAATTTGCGCGAATATGCCGGCTTGAAGGACGAGGTCGTTTTTGTCGGTCAGGGCGATTATTTCGAAATCTGGGAACCTTCTTTGTGGCAAGAACAGGAAGCCCTGCTCAGCGATGCTGAGACCAATGCCAAGCGCTTTGCCACACTCGACCTGCGAACTCGCTGACATGTTCCCTGCGCACCAAACCGTACTTTACCAAGAGATTATACACGCTTTGTGCCCCAAAAGCGGAGGTCGCTATGTAGATGGGACGCTTGGAGCGGGTGGCCATGCGGCAGGCCTTCTCGCTGCAAGTGAGCCAGCAGGTCTGCTGCTTGGTCTGGATGTGGACCCTCAGGCGCTGAACCTGGCACGCCAAACCCTCGCTCCCTTCGGGGAGCGTGTCTGTATTAAGCAGGCGTCCTACACGACCCTCCCTGTGCAACTCGCCTCTCTTGGCTGGGACGCGGTGGATGGCATCGTGCTTGACCTGGGCGCCTCCTCGATGCAGTTCAACACTGCTGAACGCGGTTTTTCCTTCTTGCAGGATGGCCCGCTCGATATGCGCTTTGACCCGTCTCGTCCGCTGACCGCTGCTCAGATTGTCAACGAGTGGCCGGAACGGGAACTGGCCGACCTGATTTATCGCTATGGGGAGGAACCCGCTGCCCGTCGCATTGCCAGGGCCATTGTGGCTGCCCGTCCCCTGCATAGCACCCTGCAACTGGCGGCAGTGATCGAAAAGGTCAATCCCCGTCGTGGCGGCCATCATCCGGCCACGCAGACGTTTCAGGCCTTGCGCATTGCAGTGAATGGCGAACTGGATGCCCTTCAGCAGGTCCTTCCGCTGGCGGTGCAGGCGCTTGCTTCAGGGGGGAGACTGGCGGTCATCTCTTTCCACTCACTCGAAGACCGACTGGTGAAAGAATTTTTCCGCCGTGAAAGTCGCGATTGCCTGTGTCCTCCTCGCCAACCGGTTTGTACGTGTGGACACAAGGCGACTATTCTCGAAATTACCAGACGGCCGATTACGCCGTCTGAAGAAGAAATCAAACGGAATCCACGTGCTCGCAGCGCAAAGTTGCGAGTCGTTGAAAAGAAATAGCCAATGGGTGTTGGCTCACTGCCCCGCTAAACCGGGTCCAGACAGAACAGAGGTGCAGGATCGCACGCGACGAAACGAAAATTGGATTGTAAAACATGACACAACTGACTCAAATGGTTCAAAAAGTAAGACAGGCCCCCTGGCGAGTACAACGTCAGTGGATTGGCCTGATTTTGCTTGTCATTGTTTTACTTGCCATGCTGGCAGGGATTTATCTGAGCGTGACTGTTCGCGCTGGTATTGTCGGGCGCGAAATCCAGTTCCTCTCTGCTCAAATTGAACAAAATCAACAGAAGAATGCCGACCTGCAGACCCAACTGGCTGCCCTGACTGCTGTTCAAAACATGGAAGCGCGCGCTCAGGCGCTTGGGTTTGTGCCGGTTTCCCCAGAAGAAATTACCTACATTGTCGTCCCCGGCTATGTAGAAGAGAGTCTGGTGGATCTTTCTACTGTGTCGCAGGATGATTCTGTTTCCTTGTTGCAGCCGGAGTACTTTGAGACACTGTTCGATTGGCTGACCCGCAAAATTGCGGTAGGAGTGGCCCCATGAGACCATCCCTGAACTGGCGTTATCTGACAGTTGCCTCGCTCCTCGGCCTGGTGGCTGTGGCCGTGCTGATGCAGATCGTTCGCATTCAAACTGACCCCGAGGTCCGCGAACTGATCGGCCGCAGCGATCTGGTCGTACGCTACTACTACCCCCCGCGCGGCGAAATCTATGACCGTCATGGGCACCTTCTCGCAGGCAACATCACCGTTTATGAAATCACCGTCTCCCTGGCCGATATGACCGATCCCCAGGCTATTGCCCTGGCGATGCAGACCTACATCGGTAAGGACTTTGACACCACCCTTAAATTGCTCACCAACCCGCCTGCTGGGGCCTCCTATATCCGCCTGGCTGATTACGTCAGCGCGGAACAGGCTACGGCGCTGATGGAAGTCCAAAAACAAATGGACGCTGATCCGCGCGGCAATCCGCTCGCGGCCCTTGGCTTCCGCGCCCATTTGGGCCGTAGTTATCCCGAAGGGACCCTGGCGGCGAACGTGCTTGGTTTTGTGGCGCGCAACGAGCAGGGCTACTTCGGCGTGGAAGGGCGCTACAGCAACCAGTTGGCCGGTGTGCCGGTGGCGCTCCTCGTCCCCACCGACCCGCGCCGGGCGCTCGAAACACCGCACATCTCCCCTGGCACTTCCCTCATTCTCACCCTGGATCGAGATTTGCAGGCCGCGGTGGAAGAAATCCTCCAGCAAGCCATCCTGGAGAACGATGCCGAGTCGGGCACCATCATCGTCATGAACCCGCGTACAGGCGAAATCCTCGCCATGGCGACCACTCCTCAGTTTGACCCCAATAACTACACCGCCGTTGACGAAGTCTTCACTGGTTCCACTCCTTACAACCGTGCCATCAGCCAGGACTATGAACCAGGCTCGATCATGAAAATTCTTACCATGGCCGCCGCTCTCGATAGTGGCGTCGTCACGCCGGGGACGATTTTCCTCGATACCGGTGTCATCAATGTCGGCGGCGAGTACATCTACAACTGGGATGGCGGCGCCTGGGGATACCAGGACATGACTGGTTGTCTGGCCCATTCGCTTAACGTTTGCCTGGCATGGGTGGCCACGCAACTGGACACTGACTTGTTCTACACCTACATGCAGCGCTTTGGCATTGGCCATCCGACCGGCATTGACCTGGCTGGTGAAATGACCGGCCGTCTCAAAATCCCCGGAGATGCCGATTGGTTCCCCGTGGACCTCGGGACAAATTCTTTCGGTCAGGGCGTTTCGGTGACCCCGATTCAGATGGTCATGGCCGCCTCGGCCCTTGCCAATGACGGCAAGATGATGTACCCGCGGGTCGTTGCCGCCACCTTGCAAAATGGACGCCAGACCAACATGGCTCCGCAGGTTGCCGGCACGCCGGTCAGCGCCGCCACAGCCCGCACCCTCTCTGAAATGCTGGCCTATGCCCTCGACACAGAGGCCTTGCGCGCCCTGGTCCCGGGTTATCGTGTGGCAGGAAAAACCGGCACGGCTCAAATTCCCACCCGCTATGGCTACGACCCCGAACTGACCAACGCTTCCTTCATCGGCTGGGGGCCGGTGGATGACCCGCAATTCCTCGTCTATGTGTGGATCGAAAAACCGCGCAGTTCCCCCTGGGGATCGGTGGTCGCGGCGCCGGTTTTTCGGCAGGTGGTTGAAAAAACCGTTGTGGTGATGGGCATTCCGCCCGATTCTGTTCGTGCTCAACTGGCAGGTCGCTGATGCTTACGCTTGCGGATGTGATTGAAGCCCTGACCAACTATCGCCCTGCTGTGGCCACTGCTGTCATTAGCGAGGCGGCAGTGGACTCGCGTCAGGTCATCCCCGGTGGCCTTTTTGTGGCCATTCCTGGGGAACGGACGGATGGACATGCCTACGTTGTGGATGCCTTTCGACGGGGCGCTTCTTTTGCACTCATCCAGCGTGATCTTCCCGACGGAGCGTTTCGGACCCTGAACCTGCTGACGGCCCCGACCGACATCTCCTCTCCCGAAGCCTTTACCCCGCCCCTCTGCTTGCGGGTGGAAAACACCATCACCGCCCTGCAGCAGATTGCCCGCTTCTGGCGGCGACGGCTCGACGTGCGCGTGGTGGGCATTACCGGCTCAGTAGGAAAATCAACCACCAAAGAAGCCGTGGCCGAAGTGCTCGGCATGCGTTACCACACCCTCAAGAACCCGGGCAATCTGAACAACGAAATCGGCCTGCCGCTCACCCTGCTGCGCTTAGGGCCAGGCTATGAGCGTGCCGTGCTCGAAATGGGCTTCTACGTCCCGGGAGAAATTGCCTTTTTGTGCGACATCGCTGTTCCCTACATGGGAATTGTCACCAACGTCGGCACGGTACATGCCGAACGAGCCGGTTCACAGGAAGCCATCTTTCGGGGCAAGTCAGAACTTGTGCAGGCCCTTCCACCGGATGGAGTGGCGATTCTCAACTACGATGACCCCTGGGTGCGCAAAATGGCCGAACTGACCCAGGCGCGCGTGTTCTTCTACGGCCTTGATCCCGCCGCCGACCTTTGGGCTGACGAAATCGAAAGCATGGGCCTCGATGGTATTCGCTTCCGCATGCACTACCGCCGCGAAACGCTCCATGTGCGCCTGCCCATGCTCGGACAGCACTCAGTGCACACTGCCCTGCGGGCAGCATCGGCGGGCCTGGCTGATGGCCTCACCTGGCAGGAGATTCTCGATGGTCTGCGCATGGGGCAGACCCAGTTACGCCTCAATGTGGTGCGGGCAGCGAGTGGGGCGCTGTTGCTCGACGATACCTACAACGCCTCCCCAGAGTCCACGCTGGCGGCGCTCAACCTGCTGTCTGAACTGGACGGCCATCGGGTGGCTGTGTTGGGCGATATGCTCGAACTCGGCCCCTACGAAAAACAGGGGCATGAACTGGTCGGCATCCGCGCCGCGCAGGTTGTGGAGGCCCTGGTGACGGTGGGACCGCGCGGACGGCTGATTGCTGCGGCGGCCCGGCGAGCAGGCATGAGGTCCGCCAAAGTGGCCGAATTCAATTCCTCAGAAGAATCGATTCCCTACCTTCGCCAGACGTTGGGTCCGAACGACGTTGTTCTGGTCAAAGGTTCTCATGGCGTGCACATGGAACGCATTGTCATGGCTCTGGAGCGTGAAAATGATGAATGATTCTGCCCTGGCACTCAGTCTGGTTGCATTGACCTTCATGGTGACCGTGATTTGGGGCGGGCCGTTGCTGCGCATTTTGCGTCATTACAAGATTGGCAAACTCATCCGCGTGGAGGAACCCGGACGGCACTTTACCAAGATGGGCACTCCCACCATGGGCGGGGTGATGATTATCTTGCCGGTGGCGCTCATCACCATCCTGCTGAATGCAGCGAATTTGCTCGGCATGGAATTGCTGGGGCAGTCGGTGCTGTTGCCGCTCCTGGTGATGTTTGTTTATGGCGCACTGGGTGCGGTGGATGATTGGGAAGGCATTCGCGGCAAGCGGCGCGGCGAGGGAATGCGAATTCGGACGAAGTTGCTGGCCCAAATTGTGCTGGCGGTGGGCGTGGCGGTAGCGCTCAAGTTCATCCTCAAAGTCCCTGATTTATTCGTACCCGGGATTCCCGGCGAGATTACCGTCAGCGCCTGGGTGTATATCCCGGGGGCGGCCTTCATCATCGTCGGCGCGTCGAACGCGGTCAACTTCACCGATGGGCTGGACGGGTTGGCTGGCCTGATTACAGCCACGATTTTTGTCGCCTACGGCGCCATTGCCCTGATGCAGGGCTACATCTTCGTTTCGCGCTTCTGCTTCACTCTGGTTGGAGCGCTGTTTGGCTTTTTGTGGTTCAACGTTCACCCGGCGCAGTTGTTCATGGGTGATACGGGGTCGCTTTCGCTGGGCGCCACGGTGGCCGTGGTGGCGCTGATGACCGGTCAGTGGGCGATCCTGCCCATCATCGCTGTGATTCCGGTCAGCGAAGCAGTGGCCGATGTGCTCCAGATTGCTTACTTCAAAATTACCAAAGGCAAGCGTCTGTTCAAAATGGCGCCCCTTCATCTTCATTTTGAACTTCTCGGCTGGTCTGAAACGCAAATCGTCCAACGCTTTTGGCTCATCGGCCTGATGGGTGCCATGTTGGGCGTAGGATTGGCGCTGGTGTAACGATGACCGATTGGCATGGGAAACGCGTCCTTATTCTCGGAGCGGCCCGCCAGGGACTGGCGGCGGCGCGCTGGCTGGCGCGTCACGGCGCACACGTGACCCTCAACGACCGCCGGCCTGAAGAGCAGATGGGCGCCGCACGAGCCTCCCTGGCCGGTTTGCCGGTGACCTGGGTGCTGGGAGGCCATCCCCTTGAAATCCTTGAGAATCAGGATGTGTTGTGCCTCTCGGGCGGTGTTCCGCTCGACAATCCGATTGCGGCAGAAGCCATTCGCCGCGGCCTGCCACTGACCAACGATACGCAGATTTTCATGGAAGTCGTCCCCTGTCGCACGGTGGGCATTACCGGTTCGGCGGGCAAGACGACCACAACCACCCTGGTCGGGGAAATGGCCAGGCGGATGATGGCCGATGGCAACAAAATCGGGAACGCGGCGGCAGGTGCGCCGCGACCGCCTGCGGCCTTCATTGGCGGCAACATCGGCGACCCGTTGCTCAATTACGTGGATGAGATGACGGCGGCGGATTTGGCCATCCTTGAAATTTCCAGTTTCCAACTGGAGCAAATGACCATTTCGCCCAATATCGCTGCCGTGTTGAACATCACCCCCAATCACCTTGACCGGCATGGCACCATGGAGGCCTACCGCGCTGCCAAAAAACGTATTTTGGACTTTCAGCCTGCCGGCGGCGTCGCCGTGCTGGGACGCGATGATCCCGGTGCCTGGCAATTGCGTTTTACAGCGCGCGGAACGGTCGTGTCATTTGGGCTGAGTCGTCTGCAGGAGGGGCTGGATGGCACCTATCTGGCCGATGGACTGCTTCATCTCCGTCATCGCGGCGTGGACATTCCGCTTTTGCGTGCCGACCGGGTGCAATTGCGCGGCGAACACAATTTACGCAACGTGCTGGCGGCCTTTGCCATTGGCAACGCAGCCGGATTTTCGCTGGATGCCATGCTCGAAGCAGCCGAGGACTTCCGTGGCGTGCCTCATCGCCTGGAATTCGTGCGTGAGCACCATGGCGTGAAGTGGTACAACGATTCGATTGCCACCGCCCCCGAACGGACGATGGCCGCCATTCGCTCGTTTCAGGAACCACTTCTCCTTTTGCTGGGCGGTCGAGATAAGAATCTGCCCTGGGAAGATCTGGCGAAACTGGTTCAGGAACGCCGGGCGCGGGTTGTGCTGTTTGGAGAGGCAGCGCCAAAGATTCGGAGCGCTCTGGAGCAGGCCCAGGTTCAGGCTGTGCTTGCACAATGCAACGGTCTCGAAGAAGCCGTCCATGCCGCGGCGCGGCTGGCGCAGCCGGGCGAGGTTGTCCTCCTTTCCCCGGGCGGGACCAGTTTTGACGAATTTCGCGATTTTGAAGAACGCGGAGAGGCGTATCGAAAATGGGTATGGGAACTTTCGTAAAGCAACATGGTATCGGTGCTCCCTCGGCCCAGGTGGTGAAACACCAGGGCAGTGACCTGATTCTGGTCGCCGGGGTGGTTATCTTGTGCATATTCGGGTTGATTATGCTCTTTTCGGCCAGCCCCGATTATTCCCTGTTTAACTACGGCAAACCTTACTACGTTTTCAATAAGCAGATTCTCTGGATGGTCTTAGGAGTACTGGTCGCCTTTGTAGCCTCACGAGTTGACTACCACCTGGTGCAAAAACTGGCTGTGCCCGCCATGGGCATCACCATTGTCCTGCTGATTGCGGTATTACTGCGAGGCGAGGAACGTCTGAACTCGGTCCGCTCGTTCTTCGGCGGGTCGGTGCAGCCTTCGGAACTGGCCAAACTGGTGACGATCCTCTACCTTTCGGTATGGCTCTACAGCAAGCGTGACTACTTGCATGATGTCCAACTGGGTTTGTTGCCCTTGGCCATCATTCTGGGAACGATTGGCGGCCTGATTTATCTGCAGCCAGATTTGAGCGCTACGGCCACAATTTTCCTCCTCGGCGGCTTGTTGTTTTTCCTGGCCGGCGGCGACTTGAAACAGATCGTGATGTTTCTTGTGGTCGCTTTGGCGGCAGGCTGGCTGGTGGTGCAGTTGAGCGCGACTGGTCGGGCGCGCCTGGCCGATTATCTTGCCGGTCTTAAGGATCCGCTGCAATCCAGCGATCACATCCTGTATGCCCTCGAATCGATCGTGTCGGGCGGATTCTTTGGCGTGGGACTGGGCAACGCCAAAGTCAAAGTGGAGGGCTTGCCTCTGGCAGCCACCGACAGCATCTTCGCGGTCATTGTCGAAGAACTGGGGCTGGTGGGGGCCTTGTTCCTGATGGCCCTGTATGGCGTCATTTTATGGCGCGGCCTGAAAATTGCCAGCCGGGCGCCTGATTTGCTCGGTCAATTGATGGCAGCGGGCCTTTCTTTCTGGATTGTCATCGAGGCGCTCATCAACCTGACCGTGATTGTCGGTCTGCTTCCTTTTGCCGGCAATGCTTTGCCCTTCATTAGCGCCGGCGGTTCGAATTTACTCTCGATGATGGCCGCGGTGGGCGTCCTGCTGAGCATTTCCCGCCAGCAGGGAGCGCGACCGCAGGAAACAATTATTCGCGAACGGAGGTCTTACAGTGCGTCTGCTGATTTGCGCGGGCGGAACGGGCGGCGGCGTGTACCCGGCCCTCGCCGTCCATAAGGCGCTCACTGCCCAACAGGCCAACCTTGAGACGCTCTGGGTTGGTGGCGAAGGCGGCATGGAAGAACGCCTGGTCCAGCGCGCCGGCATCCCCTTCCGGGCCATTCCGGCTGCTGGCGTGCATGGCGTCGGACTTCGCCAGTTGCCCGGCAATGTGGCCAAACTGGGGCGCGGCGTCCTGGCGGCGCGGCGGATCCTGCGCGAGTTCCGGCCAGACGTGCTGTTTTTCACTGGCGGATATGTCGCCGTCCCAATGGCCCTGGCGGGTCACCGTATCCCTACCGTGCTGTATGTCCCGGACATCGAACCAGGCCTGGCGCTGAAAACCCTGGCAACTTTTGCCGACCGGATTGCGCTGACTGCCCCCGAATCGAGCCGCTATTTCACCCGCCAGGCGCGGCTGGTGGTGACCGGTTACCCGACCCGTCCCGAACTCTCTGCCTGGACCCGTTCCGAAGCGCGTCGCGCCCTGAACCTGCGTGCCGAGATTCCCGTCCTGCTCGTTTTTGGCGGCTCGAAAGGTGCTCGTTCAATCAATCGCGCGGTGCTGGCACACTTGCCGGCGTTGCTCGAAATGGCGCAAGTCGTTCACATCAGCGGCGAACTGGATTGGCCCGAAGTAGAGAAAATGGCCAGAGACCTTGACCATCCACATTACCATCCCTTACCCTACCTGCATGAAGAAATGGGCGCTGCCCTGGCTGCGGCTGACCTGGCCCTCTCCCGCGCGGGCGCCTCTACGCTTGGCGAATATCCGCTCTTTGGCCTGCCTTCTATCCTGGTGCCGTATCCACACGCCTGGCGTTATCAAAAAGTCAACGCCGATTATCTGGTGCAAAACGGCGCGGCGATTTTGCTGGAAGATGCTCGCCTGACCACTGACCTGCTACCTGCCGTGCGTGCTCTCTTGCTTGACCCGGCCCGCTTGGAAGCGATGCGCACCGCCGTCCGTTCGCTGGCGCGTCCGCAGGCTGCGACCGAAATCGGTCGCCTGCTGCTGGATTTAGCCGAAGAGAGGAGCAAGGCATGTTGAGCATTATCGTCGTCTTCTGGATGTACGTCATTTTGTTCGCGATCATCGGCGGCATGCGCGGCTGGGCGAAGGAGTTGCTGGTCTCGTTCAGTGTCATCCTGGCACTCACCTTTACGACGTTGCTGATGAATTATGTGAAATTCTTTCAGACGCTTTTGACCGCGCAACCGGAGTTCTATTTTTGGTTCCACACGCTTGTCCTGGGCCTGCTCGTGTTTTTCGGCTATCAGACTCCCAGCATGCCGCGTTTTGCAACCAAGGCGGCACGCGAGAAAGTGCAGGATATTTTGCTGGGCGCTGTGCTGGGCGGCATCAACGGTTACCTCATCGCCGGGACGACCTGGTACTACCTGCATACCGCTGGTTACCCGTTCCCAAAAGTGGTCCAGCCCCCGCCGCCGGAATTGCTCGACAAAATCGAGCAGATGATTAAGTTCATGCCCCCGCAATTGCTGGGCATTCCCAGCATCTATTTCGCGGTGGTCATCGCGTTTATCTTTGTTCTGGTCGTTTTTATCTAGGAACTATGACTCGCATTCACCTGATTGGCATTGGAGGAACCGGCATTTCGGCCATCGCCCGTGTTCTGCTGGAAATGGGGCACACGGTGAGCGGCTCGGATCGCGCCGAATCGCCGTTCACGCGTGACCTCCAGGCGGCTGGCGCCACCGTTTTTATTGGCCATCGCCCAGAGAACGTGGCGCGGGCCGACCTGGTGGTGCGCTCCTCTGCCGTGGGTGAAGACAACCCTGAAGTCGTTGCCGCCCGCGCCCGCAACATTCCCGTTCTCAAGCGAGCCGATTTCCTCGGCAGTTTGATGGAAGACAAAATCGGGGTGGCGGTGGCCGGGACGCACGGCAAGACGACCACAACTGCCATGCTGGCCTGGACCCTGACAGCGCTCGGACAGGATCCAACGTTCATCGTCGGCGGCACGCTGGCCAATCTGGGCGTCAACGCCCATGCCGGGAAAGGCGCGGCGTTTGTGATTGAAGCCGATGAGTACGACCGCATGTTCCTGGGACTGAAGCCCGTCCTTGAAATCGTTACCAGTGTCGAACACGACCATCCCGATTGTTACCCCACGTTCGAGGACTTTTACGCCGCTTTTGTCGAGTTTGTCCTGCGCCTGCCAGCCAACGGCACTTTGGTTGCCTGCGCCGATGAACCGGGAGCGCGGCGTTTGCTGCTGAATGCCCGTCAATTGGGCAAGAACGCGGTTGCCTACAGCCTGGCGCCGGGGCTTGTGAATGGCACTCTCCAGCCGGAGGCATTTGCCGAGGCGATTGTACCGAATGCGCACGGCGGATTTGACTTCACGGCCAGGGTAATGGGCGAGGAGGCCCCGGTTACGCTGCAAGTGCCGGGCAGGCACAACGTCTCTAATGCCCTGGCGGTGCTGACGGCGGCTCGCCTGCTGGGGTTGGGATTGCGCGAGACGGCCCAGGCCCTGGCAACATTTCAGGGCACGGGACGCCGGTTCGAGGTCCGCGGCGAGGCGGGTGGGGTGACCGTCATTGACGATTACGCCCATCATCCCACCGAAATCCGCGCCACGCTGGCGGCTGCTCGTTCCCGCTATCCGGACCGACGCATTTGGGCAGTCTGGCAACCGCACACCTATTCCCGCACCCAGGCGTTGTTTGAGGAGTTCGTGCACGCGTTCGAGGATGCGGATGAGGTGGTTGTGACCGAAATTTACCCCTCGCGCGAGCCAAAGCAGGATTACTCCTCGCGGCGACTGGTGGAGGCGATGAGGCACCCCTCTGCCCGCTTTGGCGGCACGCTGGAAGAAACCCGCGAGTTGTTGCTCTCTCATCTCCGCCCCGGCGATGTTGTGCTGGTGCTTTCGGCGGGAGATGCGGTTCAGGTCAGCGCTGAGGTGCTGACCCACTTGAAGGAGGCTTCTCATGACTGAGAAAAAACGTGTTTATGAAACCGATGTGATGGCCTTGCCGCCCCTGCGGTTGGTGCTGGGCGAGGTGCCGTCTCCCGACCCCGATGGCCGGGCCGAGAAGAAGCAGCCGCCCATTCTGAAGCAGGACCCGGAAACGGTGCGCCGCTTGATTGCTCACTTGAAGAAAGGCGAGAAGTAAGCGCATGGATTCTTCGCTGCTGGAGGCTCTGCGTCAGTTGTTCGGCAGCCGCCTGAGAGAAAACGTCTCACTGGCAGCCTATACCTCGGCGCGCATTGGCGGTCCGGCTGATGTGCTGGTGGAGGTGCGTTCGGCGGAAGAACTGGCAGAGGCGGCCCAGCAATTGTGGGCGTTGCATGTCCCCTTTACGCTGCTGGGGGGCGGCTCCAATGTTCTGGTCAGTGATCGGGGCGTGCGCGGGGTGGTGCTGCTCAATCGGGCGCGGGCCGTGCGCTTTGACGCGGCCAGTGAGCCTCCCCGCGTCTGGGCCGAATCGGGCGCTACGCTCAACGACATTGCCCAACGGGCCGTGCGCCTTGGCCTGAGCGGCCTGGAATGGGCTGCCTCGGTGCCGGGGTCGCTGGGGGGAGCGGTGTACGGCAATGCTGGCGCTTTCGGCGGTGACATGGCCGGTAACTTGATTTCGGTGGATTTGCTTCATCGCGACGAGGGTCGCCAGACCTGGCCGGTCGAGAAGATGGAATACGGTTACCGCACCTCGTTTCTCAAGCGCGAGCGGCCTCCGGTCGTCATTCTGGCAGCCACGCTCAAACTAGCCCATGGGGACGTGGAGGCGATTTGGGCGGTGATGAACGCCAACCGCCAACACCGCCGCAATACCCAGCCGCCCGGCGCCAGCATGGGTTCAATGTTCAAAAACCCTCCTGGCGACAAGGCAGGCCGTCTCATCGAAGCCGCTGGCCTGAAAGGGACGCGCATCGGCGGGGCCGAAATCAGCACCCTGCACGCGAACTTTTTCATTAACACGGCCCAGACCCGCGCGGCAGACATGAAAGCCTTGCTCGACCTGGCGCAAAAGACAGTCTTTGAAAAGTTCGGCGTGCTGCTCGAGCCAGAAATTGAACTGGTGGGTGAGTGGTGAGGAAAGAGAGTAGAGAGCAGAGAGCAGAGAACGGAGAGTGAGAAAAGATGGAGAAGAAGAAACGCATTGTTGTCCTGTTTGGTGGAAGGTCGGGAGAGCATGAAGTGTCGGTCACCTCGGCGCGATCGGTGCTGCAAGTGCTTGACCGGCAGAAATACGACGTCTTTGAGGTCGGCATTACCCCCGAAGGAGCCTGGCTGACCGGTCCGAACGCGCGCCAGGCGCTGGAAGAAGGCCGCCTGGAGACGTTAACTTCCTGCGCCATCTTGCCTGACCCCACCCGTCCGGTCTTATATGCCCTCCAAGACACCCCGAACGGCGTGCTCCTTCAGCCGCTGACGGAGATTGATGTCGTCTTCCCGGTGTTGCATGGGACGTTTGGGGAAGATGGGACGATGCAGGGCCTGCTTGAATTGACCGACGTGGCCTACGTGGGCGCGGGCGTGGTCGGTTCATCGGTCGGCATGGACAAAGGCGTTTTCAAAGACGTGATGCGCGCCCATGGCATCCCGGTGGTGGACTCTCTCCTGGTGCTGCGAAGCGAGATTGAAAGCAATCTGGATGGCGTGATTCGCCGTGCCGAACATTTGGCGGACTACCCGATGTTTGTCAAGCCAGCCAATCTGGGGTCATCGGTGGGCATCAGCAAATGCGCCAGTCGCTCAGATCTGGTCAAAGGGCTGATTGAGGCTGCGGCCTACGACCGGCGGGTGTTGATTGAGCGCGGCGTGAATGCGCGCGAAATTGAGGTCTCGGTGCTAGGCAACGATGAGCCGCAGGCTTCGGTCCCCGGTGAAATTTTGCCCAGTCGCGAGTTTTACTCGTACGAGTCAAAATACGTGGATGGTACCTCTGGCCTGCTCATCCCGGCTCCACTGCCTGCGGATGTGGCTGATGAGATTCGCCGCCTGGCAGTAGCCGCCTACAAAGCAATTGACTGCGCAGGGATGGCGCGGGTCGATTTCTTCCTGGACAAAACGAACGGCCAGATTTGGCTCAATGAGGTCAACACCATCCCTGGCTTTACCAGCATCAGCATGTACCCCAAACTGTGGGAAGCAAGCGGTCTCTCCTATTCTGCGCTGGTGGATCGCCTCATCGAACTTGCCTTCGAACGCAAGGCTGAGCGCGATCGCACTGAGCGTCATTTTCGGAGAACGACATGACCACGAAACCGACCTTCAACCGCTCTGATTTTGTTCGTCAACGCCGCACGAGCCGCAACAACAGTGCTTCGTCCCGGACCTCGAAACCGGCTTCCGCTCCCCGGCGCGCCTATCACACCCCTTCGGTCTATTTGCCCGGCACGCCGCACCCGGTCCAACCGACTCGCCCGCTGACCTCCTCCTCGGCTCGCGCCCGCCGCTATGACATTGCCTTTAGCGTTGGCCGCGCCGACGTCCGCGCCCCGGGCCTCAGCCTGCCGCAGGTCGATTTTTCCAGCAGCCGCTGGGTATCGGGTCTGCTGGCCTTTTTGCTGGCCACCATGCTCTTCCTGATGTGGAATTCGACTGCCTTTGCCGTCAACACGGCAGAGGTAATGGGCAATCAACGCTTGAGCGTTAATGAAATCAATGCTGTCTTGGGAATAATCGGCGAGCCGGTTTTTAAGGCAGTCCCGGCACAAATCGAAACCAATCTGAGAACGGCGTATCCCGACTTAGAAGCAGTGGATGTCAGCGTCAAACTGCCCAATCACATTGTCGTGCAGGTTGTTGAGCGGACGCCAGTGCTGGCCTGGTACCAGAACAATGCGCTCACCTGGATTGATGCCAATGGCGTGGCGTTCATGCCGCGCGGGGACGTCCCCGGGCTGGTGATTGTGATCGCAAGCGGCGCCCCGCTTAATGTTCGCAATGACCCCAACGCGCCCATTTACGAACAACGCTTCATCAACCCGGAAATGGTGCAGGCCATGCGTCTGATGGCGGCCTATGTCCCAGAAGGGAGGCCGCTCCTCTATGACCCGCAAGCCGGGATGGGGTGGCAGGACTCGCGGGGCTGGACGGTCTATTTCGGTCACGATGCGACGCAAATGGACCTCAAACTGCGTGTCTATGCGGCGCTCACCGAGCAACTTCTGCGGCAAGGGGTTCAGCCTACCTGGATTAACATGACCTATCCAGAGACACCGACTTACCGCTAGGAGGCACTATGGACGAAATTGTGGTTGGAATTGATGTCGGTACAACCAAGATCTGCACCCTGGTTGGGCGGCTTGAAGAAGAAGCCATCCGCATCATCGGCGTGGGCATCGAGCCGTCGGAAGGAATCAAAAAAGGTGTCATTGTGGACCTGGCGGCGGCAGCCGAGGCCATTAACCGCTCGGTGCGCAAGGCTGAGCAGACCTCCGGCGTCGAAATTACCGGTGCGCTGGTCAGCCTGGCGGGGGCGCATGTCTCGTCCATTAACAGCCGCGGGGTGGTGGCTGTGGCTGGCGATGCAATTGACGATATTGACGTCGAACGGGCGATGGACGCCGCCCGCGCTGTGGCTATTCCCCACAATCGCGAGATTATTCACATCATCCCGCGCGGCTATACGGTGGATGGGCAGGATGGAATCGCGACACCGATTGGGATGCACGGTTACCGCCTGGAAGTGGAAACCCACATCATCACTGCAGCCGAGGCGACTATTCAAAACCTGCGCGAATGCGTGGCTGCAGCGGGAGTGGAGGTGCTCCATTTCATCCTCAATCCCCTGGCTTCGGGCGAGGTGGTGCTGAGCGATACCGAACGGAACATGGGCGTGGTCGTCTGCGACATTGGCGGCGGCACGACCGACCTGGCCATTTATGTGGATGGGCATGTCTTGCACACGATGGTGCTGGCGGTTGGTGGAAATCACATCACCAATGACATCGCGACCGGTCTGCGGCTGCCCCTGGAGGAGGCCGAATCAGTCAAAAAACAGTACGGTTTTGCGTTGCGGTCGGGGGTGGGCGCAGAGGAATACTTTACCGTGAAGACCTTCGGCGCCGAGCAGCCGGTGGAATTCAACCGTCAGGACCTGGCCTATATCATCGAATCGAGAGTGGAAGAAATCTTCCAATTGGCCTTGCAGGAAATCAAGCGTTCCGGTTATGATGGGTTGTTACCGGCAGGGATGGTTCTTACTGGCGGCACGAGCGCCTTGCCCGGCATTCGCACGCTGGCTTCCCAGGTGCTCGGTATGCCTGTGCGTATTGCACAACCGGAAAATCTGGTTGGCCTGGTTGACCAGTTGAAAAGCCCGGCTTATTCCACCAGCGTTGGCCTGCTTTACTGGGCGGCCGCGTTGACAGAAGAAGATTTACGTCCGGTGCGGGGCACAACAAAACGCCCTGGACGAGAGAGGCTCAATTTGGAGCCGGTCAAAGATTGGTTGAAGCGGCTGCTTCCCTGAGCCGTTTTGTCTGCTTCAACAACGTAGCGTAGCGCAACCCGGTTGGCTTTGCTGCTACGTTCAAGTTAAGTTCGTAGAGTAATTACTCAAGGAGGAACAAATGGACGCTCATCAGAATCAAGTTGAATCGTTTGCCGGAATCAAGGTCGTGGGCGTTGGCGGCGGTGGCGTGAATGCGGTCAATCGGATGATTGAAGAAGGCATTCATGGCGTGGAGTTCATCGCGGTCAACACCGATGCGCAGGCCTTGATGCTTTCCAAGGCTCCCACCCGTGTTCGCATCGGCGACAAACTGACGCGCGGGTTGGGGTCTGGAGGAAATCCTGAAATCGGGCGGAAAGCCGCGGAAGAATCGGCGGAAGAACTGTATAACGTGCTCAAAGGCGCGGATATGGTCTTCATTACCGCTGGTCTGGGTGGCGGAACCGGCACCGGAGCAGCCCCGATCGTCGCTCAGGCCGCGCGAGAACTCGGCGCCCTGACCATCGGGGTGGTGACCCGTCCCTTCACCTTCGAAGGGAGCAAGCGGATGCAAAACGCCGAAGCCGGGATGCAGAAACTCAAGGAACATGCCGACACCCTGATCGTCATTCCGAACGACCGCCTGCTCCAGATTATGGATAAACGCGCCAGCCTGAACGATGCCTTCAAGATGGCTGACGAAGTCCTGCGCCAGGGCATTCAGGGCATTTCCGAACTCATCACCGTCCCCGGTCTGATCAACCTGGACTTCGCCGATGTCAAGACGATTATGTCCGAGGGCGGAGCGGCGCTGATGGCGGTAGGCAAGGCCTCTGGCGAGGACCGCGCCCGGATTGCCGCCGAGCAGGCGATTTCCAGCCAACTGCTCGACATCACCATTGACGGAGCCCGCGGCGTCCTGTTCAACGTGACCGGCGGCCCGTCGTTGACGCTCTTCGAGGTCAACCAGGCGGCGGCCATCATCCGCGAAACGGCGCATCCAGACGTCAACCTGATCTTCGGTGCGGTCATTGACCCCGATATGGGTGACGAGATCCGCATCACGGTCATTGCCACCGGCTTCGAGCGGACGGGGATGCCGCGTCGGGTGGTGCAACAGGTTCGTCCGTCCATTGCGCCGCGTCCGGTCGAACGCGCCCCGGAGGCGGTCAATGTGGAAGCCCCTCGCGCCCCGACCCAAAGCGCCGAGTTCAAGCCGACCACCTTCAACACAGAGGACCTGGATATTCCTACCTTCCTGCGCAACCGCAAGTAATTTGTTGATGGTTGTGTAGAAGGCAGGCGCAGGTCTCTGCTGCCCTATTTAAACGCGTCTTCTTCCTCCTGAATTTCGCAGGAGCAGTCATGCTGGCTGCTCCTGCTTTGTTTTGCGCGATGGCTCCTTGCTGCTAAGTTAGTTTCCTCCCATGCTGTGTTGCAAAGATAGCCTTCAGGTGCCCCAAACCGCAACTGCAAAGTGTGCCTAAAGGATAAGCAATCGGTTGTTGATGGGGAGGTTGCTTTGCTTGCAGTGACAGACTTTGATGTTGTTTGCAAGCAGGCGTTGACCCGAATTTCCTATTGAGTTCTATACCTTGACAATGTCACATTAAAGACTCCACTGCAAAAACCCTGAAGTTTCACCACGAAGACACGGAGTCACAAAGTTTCCTTTCATTTACTTACTCGTGTCTCCGTGTCTTTGTGGTTCGATTTTCACCTTTTTGCAGGAGACTCATTAAACATTTGTTCTAAAAACGCTATGTTTTTTGTCACTGCGAGCGATAGCGAAGCAGTCTCCCGGTCTGCCAGGAGATTGCTTCGTCGCAAAGAACGCTCCTCGCAATGACAACTATGCGAAAAGATGACATTGTCAAATTACTTACGCTCCACTCACCTTGCGGACGACATGAAAGCGAAAATAACCGGGCAAGAAATAACTCTGCGAATGATCCACCATGCGCCCATCTGCCGCAAACAATTGGGCTTCAAAATACAGCAGGACGTCCTCGCGTTGAATCTGAAGCGCTCTTGCGACCTCTGACGTGGCACTGACAGCCCGGATCTCGGTTCGCGATTGACTCAGCTTCGGGTTACCGCGCCGCAGCAACAGGTCCAGCACCGAACCGGTAAATTGCTCGTTCAGGTCTGAGGCCGAAAGGATGTCAGCAGGCAAGACATCCACCAAAAACGCGATGGGCCGATTTTCGGCGTAGATGATGCGGGTCACGCGCGTGAGGGGGGTACCGACAGGAAGGTGGAAGAGATCAGCATCAGCCTCCGTGGCCGGCTGTTGGGAAATTGACAGTTCCCCCATCGTCACTTTCAGGCCAATTCGGTTCGCAAGGGTCTCAATGCTTTCCAGCACTTCGAGACCGCTGTCAATGACCGGAACTTTGGGCAGGACAAATGTCCCTACCCCCTGCTTACGCCGGATGAGGCCCTGGTTTTCAAACGAACGCATGGCTTCCCGCAGCGTAGCGCGCGAGACCCCCAACCGGCGTGCCAGTTCCGGTTCGGAAGGCAGGCGGCTTTCGGGAGGAAGGCTGGCAATCAATTCGGCCAGTTCATTTTGCAGACGGCGAAACGGGAATTGACTCATGTTTTTCCATTTCTATCCTTCCACCAACGGGATGAATGTAAAGCGATTGACATCCACCAGGCCCTTGTCCGACAGGCGCAGTTCCGGGATCACGACCAACGCCAGCAGGCTGAGGGTCATGTTTGGGTTATTGACCGTGCAGCCGCAGGCCCGAAAACCGTCGAGGACGCTCGCCGCTTTTTGCGCCACAATCGGGGCCGGTTCAGAGGACATCAGCCCCCCAATTGGCAAATC
This sequence comes from Anaerolineales bacterium, assembly GCA_034434255.1. GTDB lineage: Bacteria > Chloroflexota > Anaerolineae > Anaerolineales > Villigracilaceae > UBA877. The sequence continues at coordinate 20,449 of DAOTZT010000252.1, forward strand.
AATTGCTCCCAGCACTGCGTCGTCCCGCACCACCACCTGCCCGCCGCCCATCTCCGCTAATTTGTTGACTGCCAGGGCCATTTGCTCATCATCGGTACCCACGACGAGGATGTTATGCGAATCATGGGCAATCGAGGAGGCGACGGCGCAGCGCTCCCCGAACCCGAAACCGGTCACCAGACCAATTTGCATGTTTCCCGTCCCAAAGTGCCGCTCGATGACGGCCAGTTTGGCCAGGTCTTGGGAGGGATCGGCCCTGAGTTGCCCATCGTGGGCCGTCAGGGTGCGCACCACATGTCGAGTGGGAGCCTGATTCTCCACAATTTGAATGATATGCGCCTGGACCTTTGGCCGGTCCACCCGCAGAACAAAATCTTCGGCGGTCAGCGGGCGTTTCAAATGCACCGAGTGCGTCACCCACTCCGGGTATTCGATGCTCGGCAAAGACGCGAGCAATTTGCCGTTTTCTGCAACCACCTGCCCTTTGGCGATGACTATTTGAGCGCGAAAATCGTTCAAATCATCCACCAGCAGGATGTCGGCCCAGCGACCAGGGGCAATCATGCCCATTTCACGCGCCACGCCGAAATGCTCTGCCGTGTTGATAGTAGCCATTTGAATGGCTGTCATTGCAGGAAGGCCCTGAGCAATGGCATGGCGCAGGACTCGATCCATGTGACCTTCGTTGACCAGGGTATCGGCATGGCAATCGTCAGTGCAGAGCAGGAAGTGGCGGGGATCGAGACCGAGTTTGGTGATGGCAGCGACCTGAGCGGCCACGTCCTGCCAGGCCGAGCCGTAACGCAGCATGGGCTTCATCCCTTGCCGGACACGGGCAATCGCGTCCTCCAGGCGGGTACCCTCGTGATCGTCCTCCGGCCCCCCAGCGACGTAAGCATGGAAAGGTATCTCCAGGTCAGCGGCTGCGTAATGGCCACCGATGACCTTGCCAGCGCGGCGAGCCGCTTCCATTTCGGCCAGCACTTTGGCATCAGCCGCAGCCACGCCTGGGTAATTCATCATCTCTCCCAGGCCGATGACGCGCTCCCACGTGAGCGCTTCGCTGACATCGGCGGGGGTAATCTCACCACCGGGTGTTTCCATCCCCGGCGCCGAAGGAACGCAGGACGGCACCTGCACCCAGACGTGAATCGGCTGCCTGGCGGCTTCATCGGCCATCAGCCGCACGCCTTTCAGCCCAAACACGTTGGCAATCTCGTGCGGGTCAATGAACAGACCCGTAGTGCCGTGAGGCAGCACCGCCCGCACGAACTCTGTCACCGTCAGCATGCCCGATTCGACATGCACGTGACCATCAAGCAGACCAGGAACGAGGTATTTTTGCTCTGCGTCCAGGACAATCGTCTCAGCACCAACGGTGTGAGACGCGTCCGGCCCGACATAGGCAATCCGTCCATCTTTGACGGCGACATCGGTATCAGGGAGAAATTCACCCGACTGGACGCACACCCAGGTGCCATGACGGATCACCAGGTCAGCAGGCATCCGCCCGGTAGCAACGTCAATCAACGACTTGATGAGTTTGGTAGAAGATGACATAGTGCCTCGTTATTGGAGAAGAACCAGAATAGCCAGCCAGGTCATGGCAGCAACAACCGGAAAAACGAGCAGCCAGGCAAGGGAGTATTTCCGCGCCCGAACAGCAATTGCAGAGGCAAGCAATAAGATCGGCAGAAAAAAGGCTGACCAGCGAATGGATGGATAACCGCTAAACAGCCAGGCAGGCGGAATCACCAGCACTGTGCTGGCAAGCAACCAGGGCCAGCGCTTCCACACCAGGCCAATGCCAGCCATGAGCAAGGAGAGGAGCATAGCCGGCCAGCCGAAGATCACCGCTGTCAGGATGCTGCTCATCTGTTCTCCAGCAGACGCCGGGCCGCGCGGTTGTGACGCTCCACCAGTCTCTGCTCATTAAGCGTGACCAGTTGCCCCTCGCGCACAACGAACCTGCCGCCGACAACGGTGTAATCCACCCGTACCGGCTGGCAGAAGACGGTCGCGGCAACGGGGTCATGGAGTGCGCCGGCATATTCCAGCCGGTCGAGGCGAATGGCGAAGAAATCGGCGCACTTGCCAGGTTCGAGCGAGCCGATGTCGGTGCGGCCCAACACCGCCGCCCCGCCGCGGGTGGCCAGCCAGAGGGCCTCGCGGGCAGTCATGAGTCCCCTCACCCCTTCCCTCACCCCTGGCCCCTCTCCCGAGGGGAGAGGGGAAGGGGTGAGGGAAAAACCGCTGATTCCCTCGCGCACACGTGCCAGCAGCATGGCCTGACGCGCCTCGGCCAGCAGGTGCGAACCGTCGTTGCTGGCGCTCCCGTCCACGCCCAGGCCGACCTTGACGCCCGCCGCCAGGTATTCTTTGATGGGAGCAATTCCCGAAGCCAGGCGCATGTTGGAGGTGGGGCAATGTGCCACCCCGCA
>DAOTZT010000253.1:0-14380 GCA_034434255.1 Anaerolineales bacterium
GCGCGCCAGAAATTACCGGATTTGATTGTCACTGACTTGATGATGCCCGGCATTGATGGCTTTGGGTTGGTGGAAGAACTCAAATTGGACCCGCGTACGCGCGACATACCGATTGTTGTTGTCAGTGCCAAAGATATTACCCCCGAAGAAAGGAAGCGATTAAACGGCTACATTGAGGCTCTTTATCAGAAGGGCTCACTTACCCCCCGTAAATTCGTCGAACAAGTTGTCCAGACTATTGAAGAAGAAAAAAGCAATAAAGGAAACTGAGATGGGCAGAAACATCCTGTGCATTGAAGATAACAAGGATAATATGACCCTCTTAAAACGTGTCCTTGAGAGTTCTGGATTTTCGATCCAGCAAGCGTTCAACGGCTGGGATGGCTTAAAAATCGCCGAAACTGAACCTGTTGACTTGATTATTCTGGACATCAATCTGCCCGATATAGACGGCTATGAAGTTACTCGCAGACTACGTGCCAGTAATTTTTCAAACGTTGCTCATTTACCTATCATAATTGTTACAGCGAATGTACAACAACGAGATGTAGACGAGGCAATGGCTGCTGGTGCAACAGCGTTCATCACCAAACCGGTTGATGTTTTTGAGTTGTGTGACCAGATTCAAGCGTATCTATGCCAAAAGTAGTGCCAATCTGCTTTACAAACTCGTCTGGGTCAAGGAGCACTATTCATGGGATATAACATTTTGTACATTGAGGATAACCCGGACAATTTGCTGCTTGTCAAGCGTGCCCTCGAAGCGCGAGGATACCGCCTCTTGCAGGCCATGACTGGTTTGGAAGGGGTTGAGATTGCTGAAAAAGAACAAGTAGATTTGATCTTGCTAGACATCAACTTACCCGACATTGATGGCTACGAAGTTGCGCGCCGGCTTCGACATAGTCACAAGCATTCTCTGGTTTATGTTCCCATTATTGCCATCACTGCCAATGCGCTCAAAGGGGATGCTGAAAAAGCACTTGCAGCCGGTTGTGATGTCTATATGTCCAAACCCATCAACATTCGTGAACTGTGGGCAAGAGTCGAAGCGTTTGTGCCATCTCCAAAATGACGTTCCAACCGCTGGTGTGATTGAAACCTTCATTGCCAATGTGTTCATCGGCGGCGCGAACGAGATTTGCGCGGACAATGCGAATGTTGAGCGGTAATCTGTGAAAAGAGCACCATGACGAAAATCTTGCTCATCGAAGATATTCCCGATAACGCCGAACTCGTTCGGAGGGCGTTGTCTGCTACCGGCTATGAGCTCATCCATGCCGCTGACGCCGAAACGGGCTTGCAAATGGCGCTGGCTCATTGCCCTGATTTGATTTTGCTCGACCTGGGCTTGCCCGATTATGATGGTCAAACGTTGGCCGGTTGGCTTCGTGAAGAACCTGCCTTGAACGCCACCCCGATTATTGCCCTGACCGCCTGGCCCGAAGAGACCGTCCGCCTCATGGTCGAAAGTTACGGATTCGACGGCTATATTTGCAAACCCATCACCAAGACAAGGGTTTTTGTGGCTCAAATCAATTCTTATTTGAAAACTCATCCTTAATGCCTGCTCACCTCACCATTGATATAGAACTTGTCCCCGCTCATCATTTCACTATCGAACAACTGACGGCCATCTATAACCAAACTCGTGTAGATTACATGGTGCCGATGCCCATGAATGCTGCGCGGCTGGCCGAGTATATTTCAACCTATGATGTAGATTTGCGCCGTTCTCTGGTAGCAGTTACACCAAGTGGGGAAATGTTAGGCGTTGCCATGCTTGGATTGCGCTCAAGCCGGGCCTGGATAACACGCTTAGGAGTAATTCCAAATACCCGTCGCCATGGTATCGGCCAGGCTTTGGTTGCCAGTCTGATAGACCAAGCCGCAGAACTCTCGATTAACTTTATGATGCTGGAGGTGATCAAGAACAATACCCCTGCCCATCAACTCTTTTTGAAATTTGGTTTCCGTGAAATTGGTGAACTCTTGATCTTGCGCCGCGCACCGCGCATTCCTCCTCCCCCCCCTATCGTGGCAGACGCGGAACGGCTTGACCGTCTGGATGCCATGGACCTGATAAAACGTGATCGCGGCATTCAGCCATGGACCAATCAATCCGAGTCGTTTATCAATGCTTCTGAAATCTCCGGCCTGCGTGTGGCTCTGGCGGATGGTAGTCGCGGCTGGCTGGTCTATCAACGCCAGAAATTCATTCTGACGCGTTTTGCCTTCAAAACAGAAGTGGGCGATCCAGCCACAGTGGCTTATGCTTTGCTTTCTCATTTACACTATCAGTACCCGCGGCTGGATACCCATGTCGAAAATATACAAATCCATGATCCTCACCTACCCGCTTTCTATCGAATAGGCTACGTAGAAGCATTTCGCCGGATCGAAATGTGGCGAGGGACGCCGCCCAGGCAGTTTTCATTTTGCTGATAGTAACAGGCTTCTTCACAGAAAGGGGTTGAACATTTTCTCTTCGCCCACGGTGGTCTCCTCGCCATGGCCAGAGAGAAGACGGGTGGAATCGGGCAGGGTGAAGACCTGGGTGCGGATGCTCGTTTCGAGCGCCAGCCAACTGCCACCGGGCAGGTCGGTGCGGCCCACCGATTGACGAAAGATGAGGTCGCCGCAGAAGCAGACGCCTGCCTCGGCGCAGTAGAAGATACAATGACCGGGGGTGTGACCAGGCGTGTGGCGCACTTCAATGGCTGCCCCGCCAAGTTGCAGAATTTGCCCATGGGCCAGATCCACATTCGGCTCTGGGCCGGGGTCAATCGGGAAACCAAACAACGCTCCCCCACCACCAATTTGCCACAAGTCATGATCGGCAGGGTGCAGGGCCACAATAGGAAAGGGGTTGAGAGCGTCGGCAATTTCTGCCGCACCGCCAAGATGGTCAAAGTGAGCATGCGTGTACCAGAGATGACCAATACGCCAGCCTCGACGGCGAGCCTCGGCCAGAAGCAAATGCCCGTCCCAGGCCGGGTCAACCACCGCCGCCTCCCCCGTCTGCGGGTCAGCAAGCAGATAGGCGTTGGTTTGCAGCGGGCCAAGCGTCAGGCGAACGATTTCGAGCATGGTCACTCCTGCGAGAGGGACATGGGAGCGGCTTCCACCGCCGGATGCGGCAGGAAGAACGCCGAAAGGAGAATGGACAGGAGAATCAGCATCAGGGCAAGCGGGTAGATGAGGTCAGGGCGCAGGTCGTAGAGCCAGCCGGCCAGAGGCGGAGCGAGGACGAGCGGCAGGGAGTTGAGAGTCTCGGTCAGACCGTAGGCCAGGCCCATCTGATGCGCTGCGACGAAGGCGCGCACCTGCGCCGAGGCCAACGCCCGGCTGGCACGATAGCCTCCAAGCATGAAGTAGGCCAGGCCATACCATGGCAGACCGCTCCCCTGCCAGATGAGCAGGGCGAAGAACAGCACCGCCGCCTGCCCCAGCAAAAAGCCCAGGCGGGGGGCCAGTTGACCAAGCGCCAGGTTGAAAACGGCGTTGCCAAGACTGCCCAGCGATCCCAGTTGACCGATATGCGCCAGCGACAGGCCACGCTCATTTTGCAGGAAGTTGGGCGTCAGCGGCTGGGGAAGGTAGATTGCGAAAAAGGTCAAGAAAGACAACGCCAGAAAGTTCAGGTAGCGGCGGTTGGAAAACAGGCCACGCAGCGCCTGGCGTCCGTCGCTTTCTTCCACCGGCTGGGCGCGGACGAAGAAGATGAGCAGGGTCGAGAGCACGAACGCAATCGCTGCGGCGAAATAGACGGCGCGCAGGCCAAACGCCTCGCCCAGCAGACCGCCGCCGGCGGGTCCGAGCACCGAGCCGAAGGCAAAGCCAGACGAACTGAGCGTGATGGCGCGTCCAACCGAGAGGCGGCCGCGGGCAGTCGTCAGGTAACTGTTGAGCGGGGAAACGACAAAGGCCGTGAAGTTGTACAGAATCAGGCCAAGGGAGAAAATCGTCAGGGAGGAGGCCAGCGCCATCAGCCAGGCAGCCAGCAGACCGGAAAGCCAGGCCGCCCACAGCAGCGGACGCCGCCCGATGCGGTCGGCCAGGTAACCGGCCGGGATGTGTGAAAAGGTCATCACCAGGCCGCCAATGCCCAGGATGAGGCCAATTTCGACCGGGTTGGCGCCCAATTGCTGGAGGTAAATCGGCTGGAAGTAGAAAAACATCCCCTCGCCGATGCCCCACAAAAAGAGCGAAGCGACAATGAGCAGGAAATCGGCAGGCATATTAGCGGACATGGGCAGCAATGAACTCTGCCGCTTTCTCAAAGACGAATTCCTTCTGCGGCTCTTCGGTGACGACGTGACCGCTGCCCTCAATCCAGATTTTTTCTTTGTCAGGCGTAGTCAGGTCGGCGTAAATCATTTCCATGCTGTTCTCCACGATGTAGTGGTCATCGCGAGAGGAAATGAGCAGGACAGGGACCGAAATGCACGGCAGGGCCGCACGCATGACGCCCAGCAATTCGTTCAGTTCGGCAATCGAACGCACCGGGTTCTGTGGATAGGCCACGTGCTGTTTCCAGGCGTCGCCAAACCAGCCTGCGCCGGGGTTTTTGCTCTTGGGCATGTAGGCTCTGAATTTGCTGATGATTTTCAGGTGCTTCAGGCGCGGGTCATCGGGCAGTTTGTAGGGGGTGGACATCGCCACCACGCCATGCACCGGCAGGTAACTGGCCGCCAGGAGCGAGAGCGCCCCGCCCATCGAGAGGCCAAGCAGGAAAACATGGTCGCACGAGGAACGCAGGAGATGGTAGCCATCTTCGACCGAGGCCAGCCAGTCGCGCCAGCGCGAGCGGATCATGTCTTCGGGCTGGGTGGCATGACCGGTGAGCCGCATCCCACAGACGGTGTAACCGCGCCGGTTCAGGTCTTCGCCCAACCAGCGCATCTCCTTGGGAGTACCGGTGAAGCCGTGCTGGACAAGACAGCCAATTCTGGCGTTTTCCCCGTGACCAGGGAAGAAGAAGGGTTCAGCAGTGGGGATGATTTGGGACATGGTTAGAGAGGGGAGAACAGGGAGTAGAGAGTAGTGAAATGCGGAACGAGCAAATTATAATCCCGCCAGAGAGCGGCGGGGCAGGGTTAGCGCATCCAGGGCGGAGAAAGGCGGGCAATCCGGCCATAGACGGGGCAATCGGGGTCGTGCGCACCCGGCAGGTAGCCGATAGAGACGAGAGACTCTGGAGTGAGTAGTTTGACAATGTCAAGTTAAACTCTTGTTCCATAAACTCTACGCATTTTGTCACTGCGAGCAAAGCGAAGCAGTCTCCTGGTTTGCGAGGGGATTGCTTCGTCCCCAAAGGGGATGCTATCGCAAAAAACGCTCCTCGCAATGACAACTATACGAAAAGATGACATTGTCAAAGTAGTTTAGAGTGGACGCCTCGAACTCTTTTTTATCGCGGATTTCGCTGATGACACGAATTACGCGGATGTTTTGTAACTGTTCAGGCATGTCATTGCGAGGAGCATTCTGTGCGACGACCGCGAAGCGTACCCGAAGGGTAAGCAATCTCCCCAATGCCAGATTTGCTCGTCCGAACAGGAGATTGCTTCGGGAAGACCGCCATCACAACGACATTTACAATGGTGTTTTTGCTATGCTGAATAGTTACGATGTTTTTTGTAAACAAATCTGTCAATCTGTGTAATCCGCGTTCGGTTTTTAGGTTTGTACGGTAGAGGAGAGTGGAATAAATTGCGCATTACGGCTCAGCAGGGCGAATTTCTGTATAGTACCACTGCTCCCCTCGCCGCGCAAAAAAGGTAACCATGTTTCTCAATGAATAGGGGTTCCGTGTTGCCGCACTACAGCAACCATAATGGGGAACTTCATCGTATCCCAATTCAATTTCTTCCCCATCATACCAGATATGGACTTTTCCATCCCGTTGCAAGAAGAAAAAAGGTCGTCCTGCAAGCAGTTGGAAGCCAAACGCCTCTTCATACCGATTACGCGCGTTCAGCAAGGTTCCATCCAGGCTGATCTGACCAGTCATCCTAATCTGTTGACCTTGTCGGCTAGTGTAGATCGTTTCCAGCGCCCAGTGATCGTTCCAAAACCACAAGCCCATGATGTCTACCGTCGGGGAGGGTTGGCCAATTGGAACGCGGTAAATCTCTTCGCCATTTTGGGTCAGAATAACTGCCATAACGTCGGGGGTGTAATCTGGTAAGGCTAACCACACTCCACTATCCCTGCGTTCGCACCAGGCGCGCGAATCACGACTGATTTGCTCATCACATCGAACAGGAAATGACCATGCTTCCATCCCCTGTATACGCCTGTTGCGGTCGTCAGGCGGCAAATCGGCAAAATTTAGCGTCGTCGATTCATACAGCGGTTCACCAATCAGAAGATATTCCTCTATTCTCAGGTTTGCACCAGAAAAGGATGGCGTGGAGGCAGAAGCAGCAGGGATAGCACAATCGAGCAAGACACATGAAGTGAGCAAAAAAGCACTCAATAGGAGAAGCAAAGATGTTTTCGTATTCATATCGCTATCTCCTAATCCCTTCACCATTTACCCAACCATCTGCATCTCTCGCGGCATATCGCTTAAGCACTCCGCCCCGTCGTCGGTGATGACCACATTATCTTCGATGCGCACGCCGTTGCGGCCCGGCAGGTAAATGCCCGGCTCGACGGTGAAGGCCATGCCCGGCTCCAGAATCTGCTCGTTATCGCCGCGCATGTACGGGTCTTCGTGGCCCTCCATGCCGATGCCGTGACCGGTGCGGTGCGTGAAGTACTGCCCGTAGCCGGCCTGCTCAATGACCGTCCGGGCGGCGATGTCCACCGCGGCGCACGGGGCGCCGGGTCTGGCCGCGGCGCGGCCGGCGGTGTTGGCCTCCTGCACGATGCGATGAATCTTCTCATACTCGGCTGCCACCTGGCCCACGGCAAAGGTGCGCGTCAGGTCAGAGATGTAACCGCCCCAGGCCGCGCCCCAGTCAATGACGAGGAGGTCGCCGGGCTGAAGCGGGCGGTCGGTGGGAGAAGCATGGGGATTGGCGCTGTTCGGCCCGGCCGAGACAATCGGGCTGAAGGGCATCTCAGGCTGGGAACCGTGGCGGAGCAACTGCATCACCAGTTCCCCGGCCAGTTCCTGTTCGGTCATGCCAACTTTGACAAGCGGCAGGGTCGCCTCGAGGGCCGACTGGGCGATCTGCACTGCCTTGCGCATGGCGGCCACTTCCGCCGCGTCTTTGCGGACCCGCAGCCGGCTGACCACGTCGGAGGCATCGGGGAAGTCCGCGGCCGGGGCGGCGGCCTGCAGATAGCGAAACTCCAGCAGACGCATCTGACGCGGCTCGACGCCCACGCGCCGCCCGTTCAGGTCGAGGCTATCGAGCGCCCGGCGGAAGACCTCGGTCCACGTGGCGGGATTCTCGCCGTAGGGGAAGGCGCGCACGGACAGGCCCTCTACCTTCAGCATCTCCAGTTCGGGCAAGACAAGCACGGGATCCTGTCCAGCAGCAAAGATAGCCACCACTGGCCGCTCCATCAGGTGAAAGTGCAGACCGGTGAGATAGACCAGGCTGGGACCAGGGTTGAGCGCCAGGGCATCCAGGCCAGAAGAGGCAAGCACATTGTCGAGACGATTAAGACGTTCGCGATTCATAGGGCCTCCATAGCCAACACCTCCGTCAACTGAAACCGGAGATAAACAGAGATAAACAGAGATAAACAGAGATAAACAGAGATAAACATTGCACCACGTTGCGTGTGTGCAGAGAAAACCGTCCACGAATAACCAACCACGAAGGTCACGAAGGGACACAAAGGAAAATCTTTTCACTTTATGAGCCTTCGTCTACTTTGTGTCCGTTGCAGTTAAAAACCTTTTTCCATACAATCTGCGCAATCCGCCAAATCCGCGTCATCCGCGTTCCCCAAAATCTGCGCAATCCGCCAAACGCGTCATCCGCGTTCCCCGAAATCTGCGCAATCCGCCAAATCCGCGTCATCCGCGTTCCCCGAAAGCACTGTCTATCTCCATTCCTCTCGGGTGGACTTGAAGCAGCAAGGCAAAAAATCAGGGCCGGTGAAAACGCCGGACAAAGGCCATTTGAATGACCCAGTCCACCAGCGCTGGGAAGAGCGCATCGGCCCAAAACACCGGGCGGAACCACCAGGGCACCACCACCGCCCGGCGCGGATGGGCAGCCAGCCAAACGACGCGCCGCGCCACCGCTTCGGACGAGAGAGACATCCAGGCCGGTGTTTTGAAGGAGCGCTTGATTGCATGGTTGCCGGTATGCTGGCCGAACTCGGTCGCCGCCGGGCCGGGGTAAATGCCAGAGACCTTAACCCCAAAGGGAGCCACCTCGCGCCGCAGGGCATCGGTGAAGGCGCGCACGCCGAACTTGGTCGCCGAATAGACGCTGTAAAGCGGCGCGGAGATATAACCGGCTACCGACGACATGTGGATGATGTGACCAGCGCGGCGTTCCAGCATGTGCGGCAGGACAGTGCGCGTCACCAGCATCAGGCCGGTCAGATTGACGGCGATTTGCGTCTCGATGTCGCGCTCCGGGTCGAGGGCCTCCAGCCAGTCGAGGCGGCCAAAGCCGGCGTTATTGAACAGGATGTCAATGCGGCCATAGACCTCGAGGACTGTCTTGACCATTGCCTCGACTTCTGCGCGATTGGTGACATCCACCGGCGTCACCAGCGCCTCGCCGCCAGCGGCCTGAATCTCGTCCGCCAGCGCCTGCAAGCGATCCCTCCGCCGTGCTGCCAGAACCACCCGCGCCCCTCTTTGGGCAAACAAGCGTGCGGCATCGGCGCCGAATCCCGAGGACGCGCCGGTAATCAGCACCACCTGACCATCAAAACGGGCCTTCATGGGGCTACTCCTCCTGGGCATCTTCGGCCCGCCGCCGCGGGCGCGGGGCTTCGGCAACTTGCTCCGGCGAAATAGCAATTTCCACCACCTGATCCATGTGGGTGACCGGGATGATCTTCAGGTCTTCGCGCACCTTCTTGGGCACATCCACCAGGTCCTTGAGATTCTTTTCGGGCAAGATGACCACCTTCAGCCCGGCGCGGTGGGCGGCCAGCACCTTTTCGCGCACCCCGCCAATCGGCAAGACCCGGCCGCGCAGGGTGATTTCTCCGGTCATGCCCACGTCTTTGTACACCGGGTGGCCGGTCAGGGCAGAGATGAGGGCTGTTGCCAGCGTGATGCCCGCCGACGGGCCATCTTTTGGAATAGCCCCTTCCGGAATGTGAACATGGATATCCATCCGCTCAAACACTTCCGGGTCAATGCCGAAGCGATCGGCACGCGAGCGGATGTAAGTCAGCGCAGCCTGACCCGATTCCTGCATCACCTCGCCAATCTGGCCGGTCATCTGCAGGTTGCCTTTGCCGTCCAGGACGGCCACTTCTACCGGCATAATCTCGCCGCCGCTTTCCGTCCAGGCCAGGCTGGTGGCCACCCCCACTTCATCCTGGCGCTCGGCCTCGGTTTGGAAGAACTGCTGGGGGCCGAGGAATTTCTCCACCAGTTCGGGAGTAATCACAGTCGGATAGCGCTTGCCCTCTGCCTTCAAGCGGGCCACCTTACGGCACACGCGACCGATCTCGCGTTCCAGGTTGCGGACACCGGCCTCGTAGGTATATTCGCGGATGATCCGCTGCACCGCTTCGGGCATAAACTGCAAACCAATCGAGTCAATGCCGCTCTCTTCCAACTGGCGTGGAATGAGATAACGCTCGGCGATGATCATTTTTTCTTCCTCGATGTAGCCGGGGAACTCAATGACTTCCAACCGGTCGAGCAGCGCCGGCGGGATGGTCATCAGCGTGTTGGCAGTGGTGATAAACATGACCTTCGACAGGTCAAAATCGAGTTCCAGGTAATGATCGCTGAAAGCGTGATTCTGCTCGGGGTCGAGCACTTCGAGCAGGGCTGAGGCCGGGTCGCCGCGAAAATCCTCGCCGAGTTTGTCAATTTCATCCAGCATAAAAAGCGGATTGGCCGTGCCGGCGCGCTTAATCGTCTGAATGATGCGGCCAGGGAGGGCGCCGATGTACGTGCGGCGGTGGCCGCGAATCTCGGCCTCGTCCCGCACCCCGCCGAGGGACACGCGCACGAATTTACGTCCCAACGCCTCGGCAATGGACTTCCCTAACGACGTCTTGCCCGTCCCCGGAGGGCCGACAAAGCACAGAATCGGCTGACGTTCCTTCTTCGGTTTCAGCGAGCGAACCGCAATGTACTCCAGGATGCGGTCTTTAGCCTTTTTCAAGCCGTAGTGATCGCGTTCGAGAATTTTTGCCGCGTGGCGCACATCCAGGTTGTCCTCGGTGCACACCATCCAGGGCAAATCGAGAATCCAGTCAATGTAGGTGCGGATAATGCCCACTTCAGGAGCCAGGGGGGGCATCTGCCCCAGGCGCTCCAGTTCTTTGAGGGCGGTTGCACGCGCCTGGTCTGGCAGGGCGGCTTTCTCGATTCGCTCTCTCAGTTCCCGCAAATCGCGGGTGAAGACGTCCCCCTCCCCCAGTTCGTTCTGGATCTGGCGCATTTGCTCGCGCAGGTAAAACTCGCGCTGGCTTTTATCCACTTCGCTCTGAACGCGGTTATGGATTTCATCTTCCAGTTCAAGCACATCGAGTTCCTGCGCCAGCAGCGTGTTGACGCGCTGGAGGCGCTGAATGGGGTCTTTCATCAAAAGCAATTGCTGACGCTCGGTGAACCCGACCGAAATCGCCGTTGCAATCATATCGGCCAGCCAGCCAGGCTCAGCGATATTCATGGCAAAGAGATGCGCCTCTTCTGGAATCGAGCGGTCGAGTTCCACACAGCGGGCGAACAAATCGAGTGCATTGCGCATTAAGGCCCGTGTGGTCTTGTCAATCGTGGTCGGTTCGTCAATGACCCGGGCGCGGACTTTCAGCAACGGCATTTTTTGAACAAATTCCAGCACTTCCACCCGCCGCCGGCCCTGAACAAGCGCTGAGGACGAACCATCGGGCATCGAAAGCAAACGCCCAACAGCCAGTTCCACACCGACCGGCAAAAAATCTTCTGGCCCTGGTTCGTCTTGATCGGGATCGCGTTGGGTCAGTCCAATCACGGTGTAATTCCGTTCATGGGCTTCTTCCGCCACTAACAGGGAAAGATCATTGCCCAAAAAAATGGGTGTGACCATGTGCGGAAAAACGATAATGTCGCGTAAAGGCAGGGCAAATGCCTCGATACAGCCATTCTCGTCGGGGGTTGCGCTGGGAACGCGGTAAAGTTCGTCTGTCCGTTGCGAAAACGAACCACCGAATTCCTCTTCGTTGTCATCGTAACGCCAATCATTGTTTGCCATACTTTATTTCCTCTAGAAGAAACCAACTTCTTATCTATTTGAATTTTTATCAGCCAGGTTTTGCCAGGCCGTCTTGACTTCTGCCGTGGAGAACATGCTACCGGCCACCAGAATCAGGTCGCCGCTCTCGTCCGAAAGTTGCAGAGCGCGGTCGAGCGCAGCGCTGACCGGCATCACCGCTTCGGCGCGGACCCCGAGCCGGGTCGCCGTTTCGACGATGACTTCTGGCTCCAGAGCGCGCGGGTGCGTGGAACGGGTGGCAATGACATACCGCAGGCGCGGGGCAATCTCTGCCAGCATCGCCGCAAAATGCTTGTCTCGCGACGCTCCCATCAGCAAAATCGCTGGCCGATTGGGGAAGTAATCATCCAGGGTCTGGCGCAAGCGTAAAAAAGAATCCTGGTTATGGGCCGAGTCGAAAATCAAAGGTGGCTCGCGGCGGGCAATTTCAAAGCGACACGGCCAGTTGACCGCGGCAAATCCCGCCCGGATAGCCTCCTCCGAGATGGGCAGACCGGAGGCTTGCAGCGCAGCGAAGGCTGTTGCTGCATTTTCAATTTGATGAGCGCCCAACAATGGAATGCGGAGTATAACAGGTTTCTGCTCCGCAGACCGGCGATCGAGCAGCGAAAACGACTGCCCCTCCAGCGAATGCTCCCCCGGCGTAAAGAGAACGTCGCGGCCGACAAGCGTGAACGGGCAGCCCCGCTCGCGTGCCAGTTGCTCCAGCACCGCCAGCGGTTCCTCTTTTTGGGGCGAGGAGACGACCGGCACCCCTGGCTTGATGATGCCGCCTTTTTCGGCAGCGATGAGGGCCAGCGTGTCACCGAGGACAAACGTATGGTCATACGAAATCGAAGTGATGACCGAAACGCACGGCATCACCACATTGGTCGCATCGAGGCGCCCTCCCAGGCCAACTTCGATGACAGCGGCATCAGCCCCCTCCTCCGCAAAATAGAGAAATGCCAGGGCAGTGGTAATTTCGAAGGTCGTCAGTTCTGGAATTTGGGCCACATGCGGTTTGACGGTTTCCACCAGTTCGGGCAAACGCCCATGCGGGATGGGGACACCGTTCAGTTGGATGCGCTCGGCATAATCTTGCAAATGCGGCGAGGTGTAGAGGCCCGTCCGGTAACCGGCAGCCGTGAGGGCAGAGGCCATCAACGCCGAGGTTGACCCCTTGCCCTTGGTGCCGGCCACGTGCAAAATCGGGTACTTGCGATGCGGGTTGCCCAGCCGCGCCAGGAGCGCTTCCATGCGCTCCAGTTTGAACTGAGCCTGAGACCAATCTGTGGCCTTTTTGAGGCTATAATCAATAAACGAGTAGAGATAATCGAGTGCAAGGTTGTAAGCAGTTTCTGTATCCATACGAGCAGAGATTGTAAAACGTAAAACTCAAAGCGTAAAGCATTTTTTGATTCCCATGAGACTGGCCGTTCTGACTTTTCACCTGCGCCTGCCAGGCTGCACTTCGCTCAAAGAGAAACGCGGACGAATCGCTCCGCTCCTGGCGCGTTTGCATCAGCATTTCAATCTCTCCACAGCCGAGATTGACTTGCAAGACAGATGGCAAGAGGCTGTCATTGCCTGTGCCATGCTGAGCAATGACTCGAACCACCTGCAATCGGCTATGGAAACCGTGCGCAAGTGGGTTAACGCCAACTGGACCGATGGCGATATTCTGGACGACAAGATCGAACTCATTTAATGCCTGCCAGAAAAAACGGAGGAAACATGGATTTAGGCTTACAAGACAAAATTGCCCTCGTCACCGGCGCCTCGCGCGGGCTGGGGTATGCCGTTGCATTGGGACTGGCCCGCGAAGGGTGCCGGGTAGCCATCAACAGCCGCGAACAAAGTCGCATCCAGGCTGCGGCAGAGAAACTGGCCCGGGAAACGGGCAGCCCCGTGGTGGGCCTCGCCGGCGACGTCACCGACCCGTCCACCCCCTCCCTGCTCGTCGAGGAAACGGTTAAAGACTTCGGCGGGCTGGACATCCTCGTCTGCAACGCGGGTGGCCCACCGGCAGGTGCGTTTGAATCGTTCGATGAAGAGGCCTGGCGAAAGGCGATTGACCTGGCGCTCATGAGTCACGTGCGCTTGATTCGGGCTGCTCTGCCCCATCTTCGCCACTCACCAGCCGCCAGCGTGTTGACCGTGACCTCCTACTCGGTCAAACAGCCCATCCCCAACCTGGTGCTCTCGAACTCGATTCGTGCCGCCACCGTCGGCCTGACCAAAAGCCTGGCGCTCGAACTGGGCGCGGTGGGCATTCGCTTCAACTCCATCCTGCCCGCCTGGACCGAGACCGAGCGCGTCATCGAATTGATGACCTTCCGTGCCCGTCAGAATGGCACCACGGTGGAGGAGGAAATTCAAAAGCAATCGCGCGAGAGTCCGCTGGGGCGGATGGGCACCCCGCAAGAATTCGCCAATGCAGCCGTCTTTCTGGTCTCGCCGGCGGCCAGTTACATCACCGGCGTGATGCTAACTGTAGATGGGGGAATGTACAAAGGGACCCTCTAACACCGGGCCGCTGCCAAAAAGCCCGTCTCGTCACGCAACCTGTCACCGCCTCCTGCCCGCCTGCTTGAAGTCCCCGGCCCCGGCAGGAGGCGCAATTTGTGCGGAACGGGAGGCGCGGGGGCAAAACGCCCCTAC
The DNA here is from genome assembly GCA_034434255.1 of Anaerolineales bacterium. Lineage (GTDB taxonomy): Bacteria > Chloroflexota > Anaerolineae > Anaerolineales > Villigracilaceae > UBA877. Next base: position 14,013 of record DAOTZT010000253.1, read on the forward strand.
CCCACCAGCACCCATTCTTCGGTGAGCAGGGCGGCCTGTTCCAGCACGGTTTGGGTGGCTTTTTCCTGTTTGTCGGGCGGGTAGCCGTGTTTGCGCAGAATGCGCTTGACAATGACGCGCAGTTGAGCGCGGACAGTCTCGCGCAGGGTCCAGTCTATACTGACGCTGCTACGCACTGCCTGGACAAGTTCGCGGGCAATGGCGCGCAGGGTCTCATCGCCCAGCACGGCGACGGCGCTGTCGTTGGTCTCCAGGGCGTCGTAGAAAGCCAGTTCGTCTTCCGAAAGGTTGAGTTTCTCGCCGCGAGCCTGCGCTGCGCGCATGTCCTGAGCCAGGGCGATGAGTTCTTCGATGACCTGGGCGGCTTC
>DAOTZT010000254.1:0-5896 GCA_034434255.1 Anaerolineales bacterium
CCGTACAGATCGCCTTGAACTCTCTTCTTTATCGCGGATTTCGCGGATGGCACGGATGACGCGGATATTTTCTGTAAACAAATCCGCCAAATCCGCGTAATCCGCGTTCGGGTTTGGGTTTGTACGGTAGAGAAAACACAGATGATAGATGACTCTACTGCAAAAAGGTCTTGAACCATAAAGGACACACAGGATTTCTGAAAGGCTCCATTGAAAATCTTGAATTTCAGCGCACAACGTGCTCCTTTGTGCCCTTTGGGGTAAAAAGGTTTTCGCAGGGGACTCGCAGATTGTTCCCATCTCTGGCCGAGCGAAAAGATCAGGTCTGCGGCTGGGAGGTGGGAGAAAGCCCGGCCTCGGCCACCAGCCGCGGGACAATCTCCTCCCAGCCGACAGCCATAATGTGCAAACCATGCACACCCTGGCCGCGCAGGCGCTTGATTTTCTCCACAAGTTCCAACGCAATGGCAAAGCCCTCCTCGGCGGCGTTGCCGGCGGCTTCGGCCCGTTCCATGCGGCGGAGCAATGCGTCGGGGATGAAGACGCCCGGCACTTCCTCGTGCATGTATTTCGCCATCTTGAAGGTCTTGAGCGGGGTGATGCCGATGAGAATATACACCTTGTCCAGCACGCCGCGCCGGGCCAGTTCATTCAGCCAGGCCTCCAGGCGGTCCACGTCGAAGACCAGGTTGGTCTGGAAGAACTGCGCCCCGGCGTTGACCTTTTTCTGTCCCCGCAGAGCCTGAAAGCGGACCTCGGAGGCAAACGGCGAGGCCGCCGCGCCGAGGAAGTATTTGGGCGGGAATTTCATCTCGCGCCCGTCGAGGTATTTGCCCTCGTCGCGCATGCGGCGCAGAATCCACAGCATCTGCACCGAGTCCAGGTCAACGACGTCCATCCGGCCGCGCGGGGCAGGGCTGAGTTTCATGCTGTCGCCAGAGATGCACAGGAGGTTGCGCACGCCCAGGGCGACCGCACCCAGCACTTCGGCCTGCAGGCCAACCCGCGTCCGGTCGCGGGCAGCGATCTGCATCACCGGTTCCACGCCGTGCTGGAGGGCCATGCTGGCACAGGCCACGACGACATGCGCGGCGTGGCGGAGGGGCTGTCGGTAAAATTGACCGCCGCCACATACGGCCTGACCATCTCGACGTTGGCGCAGAGTTTGTTGGTAGAAGCGGTGAGCGGCGGGGCCACCTCGCAGGTGACGACGAATTCCCCGGCCTTCAGCCGCCGCTCCAGGTCCGAGACCGGCTCGCTGTATTTCGGAGAGTGGTATTCGGCGTCGCCCTGCCACCAGTCGGGCTGGCGGACCGGGCGGAAGACCGAGTCCCAGGTCTGGGTGCGGGCGGCAGGCTGCGGGTCCAGCAGGCCGCGCACGACCCGGGCGGCCCCCAGTTTCCTGAACTGGGCGATGACATCGCCCCAGGTCTCGGTGCCGACCTTGTCCCAGTCGAGGGGAGGCAGGACTTCCAGCAGCAGTTCCTGCCGCCCCATCTTGAAGGCGCGCTCGTAGATGGCGTACCAGATGCAGGGGCGGGTCTCGTCCACGTAACAATGCTCGCGGGTCGAGCCGCCGCAGGGGCCATTGCGCACCCCTTTGGGGCATTCCATCGGGCAGATGAAGGCGGTTTCCTGGAGCAGGCAGTTGCCGCACATGCGGCAGCCGAAAAGCGGGCCTTTGACCGCTTTTTCGAGCGAGGCCAGCAGGCGGCGGCCAAACGGTTCGCGTTGGAAGGGGGAAAAGGGGGGCTGCCAGCGGCGGCCAGGGGTGAAGAGGGCATGGGACCTCCTTGCTGTAATTCTACTGCTGAGGCCCGCGCTGTAAGCGTGCGAAATGTCACCCGGCCGGCGGACAAAACTCCCTTTCCGAGGGGTTATAATTGAAAACATGCGAAAACTGGCGCCGATTCTCACGCTCGTCTGTCTGCTGGTGCTCCTTCCGGCAATGTTTCATAGGGTGCAGGCGCGCCCCGCGGCGGGTCCGGACCTTTCGACGGCTTCCGAACTGATTGCCGAGGTCAACGCCCTGCGCGCCGGGCGCGGCCTGCCCGCCTACAATCCCCATCCGATCCTGATGCAAATTGCTCAAACTCACGCCGAATACCTGGCCTCGCTCGGTTCAGCGAGCACCCACCTCGATCAGTACGGGCGGCGTCCCTTTCAGCGCGCCCTGGATGCCGGTTACCCGGTGGCCGGCGACCTGAGTCGGGGCGGCTTTTTTTCTGAGAACATCGTCGCCGGGGCCAATCTGGATGCCGCCGGCGCGGTAGAAATCTGGATGGGCGACGCCCCACACCAGAACACGATGCTCTCAGGCACGTTGCAGGATGTCGGCGCGGGGGTGGCCGTGGTGGGAAACACGTACTTTTATGTGCTGGACGCCGGGCTTTCGACAGGCGGGACGCCGCAGCCTTACACGCCGCGTCCACCTGCGGCGAACCAGCCCACCCCTACCTTCGCGACATACACGCCCAACCCGGATGGGTCCATCACCTACATCGTCCAGCAAGGCGATACTCTGCTGGCGATTGCAATTGCCTTTGACATCTACCTGGATGAACTTTACGCCCTGAATGGGCTGACAGAAAAATCAGTCATTTACCCGGGGCAAACGCTGATCATCCGACCGGCCCACACCGCCACCCCCACCCAGCCGACGGGCACGCCCACCCCGCGGCCGACCGCTACCCTCTGGCCGACTTCCACCTGGACGCGCACGCCCCTCGCATCCCCGCCCCCCGCTCGAACCCAAGCCGCCGCCCTGCAGCCCTCGGCCTCCGCCATTGGGGCGGTGCTGGCCATCATCGTCACCGCCCTGCTGGCAGCGGGAGCAATGACCTTCCTGGGCAGAAAAAAGACCTGATTCCCGGACAGCGTGGATTGAGTGGAGAAGACTCCATGCCACCTTCTTTGAGACGCTTTGCTCTCGTCCTGCCTGTACTGCTCCTGCTGGCAGCCTGCGGAACAATCACCCTGCCAGCCGGGACAGAAACGCATACCCCGGTACCCTCGCCGCTGCCCCGCATTCTCTCGCCAACTGCGCCCTTTGTGCCGACTTTGACCTTTACTCCTCCAGACGGGGAGCCCACGGCAACCGAAACGCCCACTGCGACATTTCTCCCCTCCCCCCCTGCAGTGGCCGTGAGCCTGGTGATCGAACTCTCTGGCTGTAACACCAGCCTCGACATTACACACGGCATGGGCGAAGTCACCAACGCCTACGCCCTGATCAAAAATTACACCTCTACCGACCTGACAAACGTCTGCGCCACGCTTACCGCCAGCGATGAAGAGCGCCCGCATCCCGATAAGACCGCCTGTACTGCGCTCCTTCCGTCTGGTCATCAGGTGTTGCTGAAACTGACGGTAGATACCGGCTTTGAGAAGGATACTTCGATTGAGGTAGAGATCGTCAGCCAGGAAGGGCAAACAGCCAGCGTCACTGCGACCAGTTGCCGCGCCCTGGGCTTGCCCGGCTGGGTGCCAGACAAGGTTGGGGTTGTTGAACGCATTCCATAACCCGGCATATTAGAACATCGGGTGCCAAACAGTCAGAATCACAGTGAGGCTTCCTGACCAGAAAACCTGATCGCAAGTGGGGTGTGCTCCTGGCTATTGGCAGCGGCTCTTTCATGGTCGCCCTGGATGGGAGCGTGGTCAACACCATCCTGCCCATCCTGCGCAACGCGTTTCAAAGTAAAGTGGCCGCCATCCAGTGGGTGGTCACAGTCTATCTGCTCACCCTGAGCGGCCTGTTGCTCACCTTTGGCCGCCTGGGCGATATGCGCGGCCACAAATCCATCTACGTGTGGGGCTTTGGCCTGTTCGCACTCAGTTCGGCGCTGTGCGGTGCGGCCAGGTCGGTAACCGCTCTGGTCATCTTTCGCGCCTTGCAGGCCGTCGGTGGAGCCATGCTGGCCTCCAACGCCCCCGCCATCGTCACGGCCAATTTTCCCGCCGAACAACGCGGCCGCGCCATCGGCCTGACGTCCACGATGACCTACCTGGGGCTGACCGTCGGCCCATCGCTGGGCGGCTGGCTGAACCAGGCCTTTGGCTGGCGGACAGTCTTCTACATCAACGTCCCCGTTGGCGCGCTGGCCCTAACCCTGAGCCTGCTCTTCATCCCAAACGACGCCGCCGCCGAAAGCGGTCAGCGCTTCGACCTGCCCGGCGCGGCCGCGTTCCTGGCCGGGCTGACGAGCCTTCTGCTCGGCCTGAACAAAGGCGCCGAATGGGGCTGGGGATCACCTGCCGTGCTGGGACTGCTGGCCGGTGCGCTGCTCCTGCTGGGAATTTTTGTACTCATCGAGCGCCGCTCCCCCGCCCCCATGCTCGACTTGAACCTGTTCCGCGTCCCGCTCTTCACCACCGCCACGGTCAGCGCCATTTTGAACTACATCTGCGTTTACAGCATCACCTTCCTGATGCCGTTCTATCTCATCCAGGGACGCGGGTTGAATTCCGCCCAGGCCGGGATGCTGCTGACCGCCCAGCCGGTGCTGATGGCCTTTTTCGCTCCGCTCAGCGGCGCGTTCTCCGACCAAATTGGATCGCGACTGCCGGGGATGATTGGCATGGGTGGGCTGGCGGCTGGCCTGTTCGTGCTGGCGGGCCTCGGGTCTGAGAGCGGCCTGTAGATGGCCGCGTTGGGGCTGGCAGTAGCAGGGTTTGGCACCGGCACGTTCATCTCGCCCAATACCAGCGCCCTGCTCGGATCTGCCCCCAAATCCCGGCAGGGAATCGCTTCGGGCGTCCAGGCCACGGCGCGCAACTTTGGCATGGTGCTGGGCCTTGGCATGGCTGGGGCCATCTTCACCACCCAACTGGCGCAGGGAACTGCCGAAGCCCTCTATCGCGGCGTGAGCCTGGGATTCCTGGCCGCGGCAGGAGTAGCGCTTCTGGGAGTGGTCATGTCGGCGCTCAAAGAAAAATAAGCGCCAAAACGGACCTGGCCCGATAAAAATACCGTATAATGTGTAAAAATTAAAAAATCTTCCGCGAGCGGAAAGAAAGAACCTATGTCTGACGAACTTCCTCCCATTGCAAGACACAAAATTGCCATCCTGATTGATGGTGATAATGCTCAAGCCAACCTCCTGCCCCAAATGCTGGTAGAGGCCGGAAAATACGGGTTAGTGACCGTGCGCCGCATCTATGGCGACTGGACAACCTCCAACATGAACCAGTGGAAAGACGTGCTCAACTACCACGCCGTCCAGCCAGTTCAACAATTTCGTTACACAACCGGCAAAAACGCAACCGACAGCGCGATGATTATTGACGCCATGGACTTGCTTCACTCGGGCGTCGTAGATGGCTTCTGCCTCGTCTCTAGCGACAGCGACTACACCCGCCTGGCCACCCGCATCCGTGAAAGCGGTGTGTTCGTGATGGGCATTGGCGAGAAAAAGACCCCCAAACCATTTGTCAACGCTTGTGACGTGTTTGTTTACACTGAGAACTTAATTGCCGAACAAAAAGCCCAGCACGCTGCCGCGCAAAAGCGCGTCCAAAAGAGAAAGGTGGAAGCAGCCACACCGGTGAATACCACCACCCCGCCTGCCGAAACCGAGAGCGAAAACGATCCTCTTCCCCTCCTGCGCCAGGCCTACAGCATCGCCGAAGGGGAAGATGGCTGGGCGCGCCTCGACCACATGGGCAACGCCCTCTACCAACTCGACCCCGGCTTCGACCCCCGCACCTACGGACACCGACAACTCTCGCGCCTGGTGGCCAGTTACAAGGACATCTTCGAGATGCGCACGCAGGAAATTGACGGAAGTACGCTGTTCTACGTGAGGATGAAGGAATAGTCTAATTATCTTGCCAACAGCCAGGCGGTCGCCTGGCTTCCATTTTTCACTGATGAGTTCACTGCTTGATTTCATCA
>DAOTZT010000255.1:0-4882 GCA_034434255.1 Anaerolineales bacterium
TCTGCCAGCAAGCCGACAGCGCGCGGGTTATCGGTGCGATGGAAGCGAACAAGGAAACGATAGCAGGGCATGAGAGAATTCCTGGGGAAAAATCGCCCTTATTCTACTTCGGTAAACTTGTCTAGTCAATAAGGCTGCTCCAGGATGTGACAATTGTCATGACAAACGACAACGGGGCAGATGATCCATCTGCCCCGCGTCTGTTGAATAAGATGAAGATTATGGGTTATTGTTCTGCCAGAATCCGCCGCGGTGCATCCCCATGCCGCGCCCGAACCCGAAGCCTGTCCCATCCTGCGGACGGGTTCCGCCATGCGGACAAATGCCACTGCCGTAACCGCGTTGCGCCATGCGCTGGAGCATCCAATCGGCCTGGGCCTGGGTGATGACGCCATCAGCGACTGCCGCCTTCAGCGCGGTCTGGAAGACTTCCTGCATAAAAGCCGGCAAATCTTCTTCGGCGATGCCATTGGCCAGGGCGATTTGCCACAGGGTTTGCCCGGCATTGAACTGGGCTTCCACTTCTTCCAGAGTCAAGCCCAGTTTATCCGCCAGGGCCTGTTCGATGTAATCGTGCAGCAAGCCACGACCTTCGCGAGAAGGCGGATTTCCTTGCGCAGCAACGGTACCAGCAATAGCAGCAATTGCCAGCAGAGCAAGCAAAATTGAGAGGGTTAGTTTTTTCATCGTTTCACTCCTTGTGTGAATTTGTTGCTCTCAGGATACCGCAGGAGTGTAAAGATTCTGCAAAGGCACAAAAAAGATTTTCTAAAAGTGAGTCCACTGCTTACCCCACCGGCAATGTGAAGAAAAAGGTGCTCCCCTGCCCCTCGCCGGCGCTCTCGGCCCAAATCCGCCCGCCATGCGCTTCAACGAGATGTTTACAAATGGTCAGCCCGATGCCCGACCCACCACCTGACTGCCGTGAGCGGGATCGATCCACCCGGTAGAAGCGGTCGAAAATATGCGGCAAATGCTCGGCCGGAATGCCGATGCCAGTATCCGTGACACGAATCAGGACCTCTCGGCTGCGTTTCTCGGCCGAGAGGGTCACGCGTCCGCCCGTGGGGGTGTATTGCAGGGCATTCCCCAACAGGTTGGTCAGCACCTGGAGCAGGCGGTCAGTGTCGGCGCGAACGGGGGGAAGGTCGGGAGGCAGGTCGAGGGTCAGGGACACGCCTTTGGCTGCGTAGGGAGCAGACAAACGCCGACGGGCTGTTTCTGCCAGGTCGGGCAGGGACACAGGCTGCAGGTCGAGCGTGAACGCTCCCGACTCGACCCGTGAGAGTTCCTGCAAGTCATCCACCAGCCGGCTCAGGCGTTCGGTCTCCGCAGCCACCTGCTCAAACGTCTCCGGCGAAGCAGGCAGGATGCCATCCACCAGTCCTTCCATTGAGCCTTTGATGGCTGTCAGAGGGGTGCGCATCTCATGGGCCACGTCACCGATGAGACGGCGGCGCATTGTCTCGACCTGCTCCAGTTTTTCAGCCAGCGTATTGAAACTTTCTGCCAGTTGACCGAGTTCGTCACCTCGACCGCTGCGAACACGTTCGTTGTAATGTCCTTCGGCCATCCGTCGGCTGGCGCGGGTCATCTCCTTGAGCGGGGCGACCAGGCTGCGGCTGACGAACAAACTGACGAGGAGCGCCACACCCAGCGCTGCCAGCGCCGCCCAGGCCAGGGCCTCGAAGAAGCCAGCGCGGAAACTGGCAAAAGAGGTTTTCTCTGACATAAATGGGCCATGACCACCTTGCATCATTGGCCCTGACATGGTTTCGTCCATTCCTCCCATGTGACGCCCATAGGCCCCCGGCAAACTCACCTGGGCTACTGCAACCAGGACGACAGCACCCACCAGCAAAACGAGGAGATAGGAGAGAAAGAGTTTGGTACCCAGGTTGAGTTTCATGCTGCCTCATCTTCAAAACGGTAACCGACGCCGCGCACGGTGGCAATCACATTCACACCGAGTTTCTGGCGCACATGGCCGAGGTGGACATCCACCACACGAGTATCGCCGTAGTAATCGTAGCCCCAGACCTTTTCGAGCAACTGCTCGCGGGTGAGCACCCGGCCGCGATTTTCCGCCAGGGCCAGCAACAAGTCGAATTCGATAGCGGTCAAGGTGACCGGTTTGCCGTCCACGGTGACCTGCCGCGCATCAGCATCAATGATCACATGCTGGAAGGCCAGCACGCCCTTCCCGGACCCGGCACCAGCTCCTGCCTGGAGGCGGCGCAGGGCAGCCTTGACGCGCGCTGTCAGTTCGCGCGGGCTGAACGGCTTGGTGACGTAATCATCTGCGCCAACCGACAGGCCGATGATTTTGTCCGTTTCCTCGGTGCGGGCGGTGAGCAGGATGACGTACACGTCCGATTCCCGGCGCAGGCGGGAGAGCACTTCCAACCCATCCAGGCCAGGGAGCATGATGTCGAGGACGATCACGTCTGGCCTGAAGGCTTTGGCCGCTTTGAGGGCCGCAAGGCCATCGGACGCGGTGAAGACCTCGTAACCTTCGGCTTTCAGGTACGAGGTCACCAAATTGAGGATACTGGGTTCATCATCCACGACGAGGATTTTGGGCATAGGAGACTCAAGGGAAGAATCATGGTTATTGTAACAAACCCAAGTAAAGATTCGGTAAAGGAACCTGAGGTTTGGAGAGACTGTTGTTTATCTTCGCTCATCGCTGAGGTGAGTTTTAAAGTACTTTGGCGAGACCAGGATGGCAAATTTATCAAAAGACTTCCGCAGCCCAAAAGACTACGGAAGTCTTCTTTTCTGACCACTGACGACTGAAAACTGACAACTGCTCTTACTCTTCCCCACTCAACAACTTGATCCGCTCCCACGGCTTGAGGCTTTCATCCTCGGCGAGAATGGCTTTGAGTTCGTACATCTCGTCGCGCAGGGCAGCGGCGCGCTCGAATTCCAGATTCTTTGCCGCTTCTTTCATCTGCTTTTCCAGTTCAGCAACGAGCCGTTGGAGTTCGGTGCGGGAGGTCACTTCCTTGCGCCTGCCAGCCTTGTATTCGCCGCGCATCTCAGCCACGGCGGCCGGGGCCATCTGGTCGGTCAGGTCGCGGATGGCCTTATGGATGCTGACCGGCACAATCCCATGCTCCTGGTTGTATTTCAACTGCTTGGCGCGGCGGCGGTTGGTCTCTTCGATGGCGCGTTTCATCGAATCGGTCATCCGGTCGGCGTACATGAGCACCCGTCCGTTGACGTGACGGGCGGCGCGGCCAATCGTCTGGATGAGGGCTGTATCGGAACGCAGGAAGCCCTCCTTATCCGCATCCAGAATGGCCACCAGCGAGACCTCCGGCAAGTCGAGGCCTTCGCGCAGCAGGTTGATGCCCACCACCACGTCGAACACGCCCAGGCGCAGGTCGCGCAGGATGCCCACCCGTTCGAGCGTTTCCACTTCGGAGTGCAGATAGTGGACCTTGATGCCGAGTTCCTCCAGGTACTGCGACAGGTCCTCGGCCATGCGCTTCGTCAGCGTGGTGACCAGCACCCGTTCGCCGCGCTCGACCCGAATCCGGATCTCGCCGACCAGGTCGTCCACCTGCCCCTTCGTCGGGCGGACCTCCACCTCGGGGTCCACCAGGCCGGTCGGGCGGATGAGTTGTTCCACCACCTGCTCGGCGCGCGCCATCTCGTAGGGGCCGGGAGTAGCCGAGGTGTAGATGGTGTAGCCCATCACCTGCTCGAATTCCTCGAACTTGAGCGGGCGGTTGTCGAGCGCCGAGGGCAGGCGGAAACCGTATTCCACTAGCGTCTCCTTGCGGCTGCGGTCGCCGTTGTACATGCCGCGAATCTGCGGAACGGTCATGTGCGATTCGTCCAGGACGAGCAGATATTCGCTGGGCAGGAAGTCAATCAGGGTCCAGGGATGCGAGCCGGGCGGGCGCATATCCAGGTGACGAGAGTAATTCTCAATGCCCGAGCAATACCCCACTTCGCGCAGCATTTCCAGGTCGTAGCGGGTGCGCTGTTCGAGGCGTTGTGCCTCCAGCAACTTGCCCTGGGAGCGGAAGAAGGCCAGCCGCTCTTCGAGTTCTTTTTCAATATTAGCAATCGAGACTTTCAGCCGCTCATCGCTGGCCAGGTAGTGCTTGGCCGGGTAAATATCCACCTCGTCTGGTTCCGAGACAATTTCGCCGGTCAGCAGCACAAACTCGGTGATGCGCTCCACTTCGTCGCCGAAGAAGGTGATGCGGTAGCCGTGCCTGTCTTCGTAAGCGGGGACAATTTCCAGGGTATCGCCGCGCACGCGAAAGGTCCCGGCACGCAACTCGAGGTCGTTGCGCTGATACTGGCCGTCCACCAGTTGCCGAATCAGGGCGTTACGGCGGTAAATTTCTCCCACCCGCAGGTGAACCACCCCTTTGCCGTATTCCTCCGGCGACCCCAGCCCATAGATGCACGAGACCGAGGCAACGATGATCACATCCCTGCGCGACATCAGGGCGGTCGTGGCCGCCAGCCGCAAACGCTCAATTTCTTCGTTGATTTCAGTTTCTTTCTCGATGTACAGGTCCTGGCGCGGGACGTAGGCTTCGGGCTGGTAGTAGTCGTAGTAGGAAACGAAGTACTCAACCGCGTTTTCAGGGAAGAACTCACGGAACTCAGCATACAGTTGGGCGGCGAGGGTCTTGTTGTGCGCCATGATCAGGGCCGGCATCTGCAATTCCTGGATTACCGAGGCGATGGTGAAGGTCTTGCCAGTGCCGGTCGCGCCGAGCAGGACCTGATGCCTGTAGCCGCGTCGGACGCCTTCGACCAGGCTGCGAATGGCCTCCGGCTGGTCGCCAGTGGGATGGAAAGGGGCTTTGAGTTTGAAGTTCATGGAGAGGAGTGAGAAGGGAGAAGAGAG
>DAOTZT010000256.1:0-2142 GCA_034434255.1 Anaerolineales bacterium
GACACGAAGTACACAAAGGATTTCTGAAAGGCTCAATTGAGAATCTTGAATTCCGGCGCACAATTGTTTGAAAAAAACTTCGTGCTCCTTTGTGCCCTTTGTGGTAAAAAAGGTTTTTGCAGTGGACTCAAACATACTTTCGTGCGGTTATCGCGAGCGAAGTGAAGAAATCTTCTTTGTGTATGACAAAACAGCCGAGATTGCCTTGTCGTTGCGCTCCTTGCAAAATCCAACCGAAGAACTCTTGATGATCATCTCTCCGCGTGCTCTGTGTCTCGGCGGTAAAACTGCCTTGTTGCAGTCGAGTCTTCGTTGACCCACTATAGGAGCAAAAAACACCGCAGTGTGATTTTAACTCAGTTCGGGACAGGCAAAGCAAAATAAATATTCAACATCACGTTTTTCTGCGTTCGGGAATCAAAAATAACAAAAATCCAAGCAATCGCAGGCCAGCGCTCACCAGTAAGCCAACACTCAGATTGAAGGTGTCAGCCAGCCATGTGCCGAAAAGGGGAGCGAGAATAGCCGACAGGTATTGAAGAGACTGTGCTACGGCCACAAACGTCGCACTGTACTCAGCGGGAATAGTTTTCATTAACTCGTCAAAGAACACCAGGTCGAGACCGGCCTGGAAGAGACCGTAAATCCCGGCATACAGCACAATCCATTCCACGCGGCGGGTCAAAGCCGTCAGGATAGGGTAAAGCATGACGCCAAACGTAGTCGCCAGCAGTACGGCACGGCTCCCCCTTCGCCGGGAAACGGCTGTCCACAGGAAATAGCCAAAAAGCATGACCATGCTGATGGTCATGTTGATGATGCCAATGTTTTTGTCGGATGCACCCACTTCGCGCACAAAGTAAAGCGGAAAGAGCGGCGCGCTCAAAGCAATGGCAGAAAGATAGACAAAACGTTTGGCAACAAACGATGGAAAGGCGGGGGCACCGTGTAACAAGCGTATGTAAGTGCGGATGGCGTCCAGTGGGGATGTGCTTTTTGAGACAGCGACCTGTTGCTGATCGGGAATCTGGATGCGACTTGAAAAATAAAAACTGATTAGCCCACCCATCGAGAGGCCGAGAAACATCACGGCGTAGTTCGTGGGGAAGGGGAGCAGGTCAATGCCACGCGTTACAGCGAAGGTTCCCACAACTGTCGTCAACCCGAAGATTGCCCAGCGCCGGCTAAGCAGGGCGTATCGTCCCTCAGGACCGGCGACTGCATTCATGACCACCGAAAAAGCCACCGCCAGAGCCACTTGTGGCAAGGTGGCAAAAGCCCAAATCAGGAGAGTAGAGGTGATGAGAAACTTTTGCGGCAGGAGTAAGGTCAGCAAGCCGGTAAGGGCGTAGCAGGCGATGACCATCAATCGCGACAGGCTGAACCAGGGAACAATGTTGCGGCGCGTTTGCAGAAAGCGGCCTACAGCCAGGGCAAGCAAGAGACCGGTCACCCCGGGCATGGTGGTCAACAACCCGACCTGGAAACTGCTTGCCCCGAGCCGGGTGAGAAATACCGGCAGGAACGGCGCAGCGACATTAGAAATGCTGACGCCGATGGCGTCGATCTGCACGTAGCGGAAATTGCGTTTTTGTATTTCAGAAGAGGTTTGACTGGTCATTTCAGGAAATGAGTGCCAGCCAGGCTGGCAGTTGTTCGATGAGGGTCTTCATGATTTTTTGGGTCTGTATATCAAACAGTGCCATGTTGTTGTATGCTTCGCCGCCTGAGGCATTGACCAGGTCTGTGACCCCGCGCAGGATCAGGCAACGGACACCGTTCTTCTTCGCCACCCAGGCAATGGCTCCCGATTCCCAATCGGCGGCGATGGCTCCGTATTTTTCGACCAGTTGGGGAATGTCGGTAGGGAGGATGTCGCGATCAGCAGAGAGAAGCAATCCACGCCGAACGGGAAATGGGTATTTTTCGCGTAGCCAAGATAAGTCAATTTCGGTCGCGTAGTAGTCAATGGCCTCATCAGCAGAAGACATTTGCTCAATGATGTCGTAAATGCATCAGTCACAAGTTAAGCATTTCTGACTGATGTCAAGGAGCAATTTTGATGCAATGAATCCTGCAGATTGTAGTTTATCGGCAATTTCGTGGCTCAAAAATCGCACTTTACTTGAGAAGCCGACCAGC
>DAOTZT010000257.1:0-6525 GCA_034434255.1 Anaerolineales bacterium
TTGTTCTATAAACTCTACGCATTTTGTCACTGCGAGCAAAGCGAAGCAGTCTCCTGGCTTGCAAGGAGATTGCTTCGTCGCAAAAAACGCTCCTCGCAATGACAACTATACGAAAAGATGACATTGTCAAACTAAGGAGGTGCGTTATCGAGGGAAAGAAATTACTATCTACATGGTTACGCAAAGCATGAGTGCATGTCCAATGATTTGCTAACCGCCTATACCATCATTTCGTCAAAAGATGAGGAGATAGTCATGAATGCCGTATTAACCCTTATTCTAGGCTTTGCTGGGATTGTCATTGGGTATGGATTCTACGCCAAGTCCATCAACAAGAACATCATCCGGCCCGATGACAAGAAAGCCACCCCTGCCAAAATGTACATGGATGGCGTGGATTTCACTCCCGCAAATAAAAACGTCTTGTTTGGCTACCAGTTCAAGTCCATCGCTGCGCTTGGCCCCATCACCGGCCCAATTGTGGCCGTTCAATGGGGCTGGCTACCAGCGTTGCTTTGGATCATCTTTGGCACGTTCTTCATCGGCTGGGTGCAGGATTATGCCAGCATCATCCTGGGCGTGCGCGAGGATGGCCAATCCTTTGGCGCGTTGAGTTATCGCTTTGTCTCGCCGCGAGCGCGCAACATCCTGCTGACTTTCATCTACTTCTATCTGCTGCTCATCATGGGCGCCTTTGGCAAGATCGTCGGCTACGACTTGATGACCAATCCGGCTGTGCCGTTGGGTGTGTTGCTCATCATTGGCATCGGTCTGTTAGCCGGTCAGATGACCTATAAGTGGAAGATGGACATCATTCTGACCAGTGTCTTGACCGTTGTACTGGCCTTCATTGCCATTTGGTTGGGTACGCTGGCGCCTGTCAAGAGTTTCATTGACAACGTCATCAATGGTGCTGTGGTTACCACTGCGGCAGATGGAAGCACGACGACCACTTATGCCAAGGTCTTTGGCGATGTCACACGCCCGCAGTTCATTTGGAGTCTGATCGTGCTGGTCATTTGTTACTTTGGCGCGATTCTACCCATCTGGCGTTGGGCGCAGCCCATCAACTACGTTGCCTTCTGGATCGTCTTCCTCGGCATCCTGGGTGGGACGATCGGTTTGCTCATCTGGCACCCGGCTTTCCCGGCTGACTTCCCGGCCTTCACGAACTGGGGCGGGAATCTATGCGCTTCGGCGGACTGCTCTGCTTTGGGAGAGACCAAGCCGCCGCTTGCTTTGGGTCCCTTGTGGCCGATTCTGTTCGTGACCATTGCTTGCGGCGCCATTTCTGGTTGGCACAGCCTGGTCTCCTCTTCTGGCACAGCCCGGCAATTGGAAAAAGAGACCGATGCCCTGTATGTAGGCGGCGGCGCCATGTTCCTGGAAATGTTCCTGGCGACGCTTTCGGTGCTGACGGCGGTTGTGGGTGTGGGAGCCACGAAAGGCTTCATCGGATATGTCAAACTGATTGCGGCTGGCAAGAACGCCGGCGTGTTTGCCGTTGGTTTGAGTGAAATGCTGGCCAAGATTGGCGTTCCGACCTCCTTTGGCTTGCCCTACGGTTCGGTCTTCCTGACCTTGATGGCGCTCACCATTATGTACCTGGTAGTGCGCTTCATGCGCGTGGCCTCGGCTGAATTCATGGGTGACAAGGTGCCGTTGTTCAAGAACGCTACCTTTGGCTCGATTGTGGCCCTGCTGCTTTCGGCCTTGCTCATCTACACTGGCTTTTGGGCTCGTATTTGGGTGCTGTTCGGCGGCGCCAACCAACTGATGGCCGCCCTGGCGCTTCTTTTGGTCACGTTGTGGCTGATGTCCACCGGCAAGAATTACCTGTGGACGTTGATTCCGTTCCTGTTCATGTACGTGACTACCATTGGCGCACTGCTCATCACGTCTTTCAACACCATCAAACAGGTCATAACCACCCCCGACCTGCCCATTGACAAAGTGATTGGCAACTGGTTGGCCGGTTTGATTGCGCTCTACCTGGTGATTTCGGCCCTCATCCTGGGCTGGGATTCCCTCAAGGCCTTCCAGCGCTCGCGCGCACAGGCCCTGCCCGCCAGCGGCAAAGCAAAATAAAAAATCTACTTATGGGGCGACGCGCTCTTATCAGGCGCGTCGCCCGTTTACCCAGAGTTGACATGAAGCCGGTTGCTTTAGACGTAATTTCTCCTATCCCCGAAGGCTGGGGCATCTGTCTGTCGTGTGAGATGCTGATGGCACGCGCTAATCTTGACGAAGCGCCCTATGCGCGTGGGCGGGATGAATATCCTGCCGAGTGGCTGGAAGACTTTTACCGTTTATCGAATGTGGTCATGGATTTGGCGGCTCGCTATGGCGACAGCATTCGAATCCAAATTTGGGATCCACGCTCCGTTCAAGGTTTGATCAAGTCTCTCCGTCATTGGGTGCGGCGCTATCCTACCTTTATCGTGCAGGGACAACACAAAGTGACGGGATGGGACCTCGGCCAGTTGGAACAACAAATCCTTGCGGCGGGCGGTGTTCCGCATTCTTGATAAGGAAGAAAAAAACATTGAAAACGTTGTCAAGTCTTTCTCGTTTAAGTCATTTTTTGATACAAACGCTCCGGGCGTTGGGCGAGATGATCTATGGTGCCACCATTTATGAAATGGTGCGCGACTTGAACAAAGAACGCTCGCACCTCGAGCATATGTTTATTTTGATTGTCTTTGGCGATATTTTAGGCATTCCCATATTACCCCCCTATTACACTTTGCGTCTGTTGCCTTATGTCGTTCCCCATATGACTGGCTGGAAACGCAGCCTGTTGCGCGAGCGCGATCTGACCGACTTGTGTGATGCAGAAATTTCATGAACGAAAGCACGAACTCTGTGCTTCAAAAATTTTCTCAAGGAGTCAACCATGACAGAAGAAAAGAAACCTGGTTTTTGGGATAATTTCAAAAGCGTTTTGTATGGTATGGCGGGGCATGATATGGCGCGTTATGCTCTCAAGACGCGCGGCAGCATGGAACATCTATTCATCCTGATTACGATGGGCGATTTGCTTGGCATTCCCATCTTGCCGCCGTATTACAGCCTGCGCCTGTTGCCCTACGTAGTGCCGCAAATCAGCACTTGGAAGCGGCGCATGTTGCGCGAAAAAGACCTCACTGACGCCCTGGCGTAGTAGGAGAATCCCATGTCACTGCGTGAAATTTTCGAGAAAAATCCCAATCGCCGCTACATTATGTTTGGCGGCAAAGGCGGGTTGGGCAAAACCACTTTCAGCGCGGCTGCCGCTTATTGGCTTGCCAAGCAGGGACATAAAGTGCTGGTTTTCTCCGTAGACCCGCAGGCCAGTTTATCCGACATTTTCGAGCGAGACATCTTTGGCAAAGGTCCGGTAGAAATTATGCCCAACCTGTTTGCCCAGGAAATTGATGCCGACCAGCGTATCCGTGAATACCAAGATGAGATTCGCCAGAAGATCCTGGACATGTATGGGTTGGAACAAGTGCCTGAGGAAATCGAGAATTACATCCAGGCCGCTGCGGCCGAACCCGCCATGGAAGAAAGCGCAATCTTCGATGAGGTCGTGGATATTGTGGTCAGTGGGCAGTACGATTACTATATCTATGACCTGGTGCCGTTAGGTCATGCATTGTATTATCTGAGCATGGCCTCGGTCTACGACCAGTGGATTGACAAGATCACGGCCTTGCGCGAAGAAATGGCCGAATACCAGCAGGTGGCTGCCGTGATGCAGCGTGAAAAAGAAACCGAGGAAGATAAAATCCTCAAAGAATTGCAATACATCAAACAACGCATCAACGCTTCGTCCAGCATCCTGACCGACAAAGAAAAAACGGCCTTCTACTTCGTGTTGGTGCCAGAAGAGATGATCATCTTAGACACTCAGAAAGCAGCCGGCTTGTTTGCCAAATACGAGGTGCCGCTATCGGGTTACATCGTCAATCGTGTCATTCCGCCCGAATTGGCGCAGGGCAATATTCCAGACTATTTGCGCAATCGTATGGAGATGCAAAAGAAGTACTTGAAAAAGATCGAGGAGACTTTTGGCAGCGAAGTGCTGACCAGCGTTCCCGAATTCGAGCGCGACATCACCGGCTTGCCGATGATCGAAAAAGTTGCAAACGCCTTGTTCGAAGGAAAGAGGTGAAACCATGGCCGCCATCGAAATTCCTATGAAAAAATACATGGCTGAAAATCCTGGCCTGAAATACATTTTCTTCGGCGGTAAAGGCGGGGTGGGCAAAACTGTCTTGGCAGGCACGGCTGCTATTTGGGCTGCTCAACAAGGCAAACGCACTTTGCTGGCTTCTACCAACCCGGTGCATTCCTTGACAAGCCTGCTCAATCAAAATGTGTTTGGCAAGCCTACCCCAGTCGAGGGTGTGCCGAATCTGTGGGCATATGAGATTGATACCAAAGACACCATCGAAAAATCCAAGCAGGAAATCCGCGAAAAGATCGAGTGGTTCTTGAAATTTGCCGAAATCAAGACCAAAGCGGACGAGTTCGTCGAATCGGCCACCATGAATCCCTCCTTCGAAGAATCGGCCATGTTCGAGAACATGATTGATCTGATGTTCAAGGACGAGTACGAAGTCTATGTCTTCGATACGGCGCCTACGGCTAATGCCCGCCGTTTGCTGGGGATGTCTAGCGTGTATTCGATGTGGGTCAACAAGATGGTGCAGAGCCGCGAGGAGGCCATGACCTTGAGAGACTTGCTGTCTTATAGCAAGAAGAAGAAGGAAAAAGACCCTCTGATGGAGTATCTGCTCAAGTTGCGCGAGCGCATGGCAAACGCCAAAAAACTGTTGACCGATAGGACGCTAACCTCTTTCTTCTTCGTAACTCTGCCTGAGGCGCTGCCCATCGCCGTCATCACACGCTTCATTGGTTGGTTCCACGAGTTCAACATCCCTGTCGGAGGGGTGATTGTCAACATGCAAATTGACAAGAACAGTGTCAAAAAGGATTCGCCAGATTTCGTCAAGAACCGTGTTGCGATGCAGGATGCCTACATGGAGAAAATCGAACAAGAATTCGGCAATCGTGTCCGCGCTGTGCTGCCACTGCTCGAAACCGAAGTGCGCGGAGTGGATATGCTCAAGCGCATGGTCGCTCTATTGTATGGCTAGCGCCGCTCTCTGGCCTGAGGCGGGGCAGGAGGCGGAGCGTTAGAGAAAAGCGAAACGTCGTGACCCAAAAGTCACGACGTTTCGTTTCATGAGAATTCCTGTTAGAACTGCAACAATACCAGCACATCCTCCAGTGCGGCGTTCAGAACTTCTTCCATGATCTCGTCGTGGACGCGGTAGGGGCCGCCGAAGGAGCCATCGCCGTAGACGCTGCGGGCTGTGCGGGCATCCAGGATGGCGCTGGGGACGTGGGGCGGGGTCTTGCTGCCCTCGGGCAGGTCGCCAACGATTGTGAACGAGAAGGCTTCCAGCCAGTTGGCGTGAGCCGGTTTCAGGTCGTGGCGGAGGGCCACAGCCTCGACCGCATGAGATTTCCACCATTCGTACCAGTTCAGGCGCAGGTCGGGCAGGTCGTTGTTGACGGCGCTCAGGTGAGCGCGGACCGCATCGTTGCCGCCATGCCCGTTCAAAATCAGCAGACGGCGAAAGCCTTGTCCATAAGCAGAGCGGATGATTTCTTCTACGGCGGCAGTCATTGTTTTCACGCTCAGGCTCAGCGTGCCGGGATAGGCAAGAAAGTACGGGGAGAGGCCAAAGTTCAGAGGCGGGGCCACCAGCACCCCAGTTCGGTTAGAGGCGAGGTCAGCCAGCGTGTGCGGGATTTTGATGTCGGTCAACAGGCTCAAGTAGCCGTGTTGCTCGCACGCGCCCAATACCAAGATAAGGCGGTCGTCCTGTTCCAGGTAGCGTTCTACATCCATCCAGTTCAAGTCTTCGAGGCGCATCATGACTCCTTGTATAAATATAGGGCTCATTGGGAATTAGCGTGGTAGCCCCCATATCTGGGGGGTAAAATAGCAGGAAAAACAAAGGTCAACATGTCAAAAGCCCAAGTCACAATTCCGTTAGACATACCCGATGTGCGGGTTCTCAAAACCGAGTTCAACCAAAGCGGCGATTTGGTGATCACCGTGGAGAGCACGAAGACTGGAACACGCTGCCGAAAATGTGGACGGGTGATCAGCAAGTTTCATGGACATGGCAATTGGGTGACAGTACGATACTTACCTGTTTTTGGGAGAGCCTGTTACCTGCGCTATCGTCCACGGCGGTATCAATGCCTGGAGTGCGAGGACCATCCCACTACAACAGAGGATTTGAAATGGCATGAGTCAGGTAGCCCGAATGCGAGCGCATACGACAAATACCTCTTGTTACAGTTGGTGAATTCGACGATAGAATGATGTGAGTATCAAAGAACAGGTCTCCTATGACTGCGTTCTGGGTGCGCTGGAAAGGCTGATTGCAACAGAAGTAGACTGGTCACAGTACAGCCATCTGGGGACGATCGGTTTGGATGAAATTGCCTTGAAAAAAGGAC
>DAOTZT010000258.1:0-5390 GCA_034434255.1 Anaerolineales bacterium
TCTTCGCCGGTGTCGCAAAAGACGTATTCCAGGTTGGGAATGCGGTCACGCAGGTAAATGGCCAGGGCGGTGCTGTCTTTGCCGCCGGAAAGAGAAACAATGTGGCGGACTGGGGGAACAGTTTTAGTCATGGAAATCTCCAGGTACTCTAAAAAGGAAGCAATGGACAACCGACGCGCGTCCAACATAGGGGAGTGATTTCAGAGACTTTGACCTATTTCTTCACGTAGCGCACACCTTCTAACGCGGCGAAGTGCGCGTCCTGCGTCCATAGGGTAGCATTGTGAATACGAGCAGTCGCATAAATTACACTATCTGCCATTGACAAACCATGTTCAAGCGAAAGGTCAGCCGCCAGCAAGGCAATTTGCTGAGTCAGGTCTATCACCTGCCCGACAGACATCCAGGCAACGGCTGCCAGAGCCTCCTCCTCATCACGCTGCGCGGCAATACGTTTATAGACTTCGTAAATGCAGATTGTGGGAACCAGTAATGCCTGGGTATCGTGAATAGCCGGGCGAAAGAAAGCCGCGTTGGAGGCTTTAGCAAAATACTCCAGCCAGCCGCTCGAATCAACCACGTTCATCGTTCTTCGTCCTCTTCTTCGCGCTGCGGGTCGGTATCTATGCCCTGCAGAAAGCCTTCTGCTTCTTGAATGGAGGGGACAATCACCATGCGCAGAGTCTTCTTGTGAGGGATAAACACAACCCTTTGGCCGGGTCGCAAGTCGAATTGCTTGCGCACCTCTCGAGGAATGACAACCTGATACTTTGTGGAGATAGTCGTGGTAAACATTTCTTACATTCTTCTGTTTGAACGATTCCAGTAATACGTTATCATTATAGCACAGTCATGCTCACAGGCGTTCCAGGAGTAATTGCAGGGCGGCGCGCAGGGTTTGGGCGTCCTCGCCGCTCTGGCGCAGGTCGGCTTCCAGTCGGCTGGCAAGATGAAGGGCGCGCGCCTCGGTTTCGGGGTCCAGCAAGGGGCGTAATACCCCGCCTTGGCCGCATTCTACTTGCCACAAGTTTCCCAGGTATTCAGCCTGCGCGGCAAAGCGTTCGCTGTCAGCATCTATCCAATTGCGCACAGGCCGGTTGGCGATAAGCGCCAGAACACTTTCCAGCGCGGTACGCGAGTCGGGCGCCTCAGCCGCGCGTTTCAGCAAGGGCAACAGATTCGGATGGGTCACCCGTTGGGCAAGTTCAACAGATTTCTGGCGAAAATGGTCCCAACCCGTTTCATTGGGCGGCAAACCGCAGGCGGTTAGCCAGGTATCGCGTGCCCAGGTCAGCAAGCGCGGGGTCGCCTGTGCCAGGGCATCAAGCGCTTGATTGAGGCGTTCAAAAAAGACATCGAAATGTTCCGGGTCAAACTCTCCTGCTTCGAAAGGAGGTAAGCCGAGCGCCTCCGGGAGCTCGACCATGAGGAAACGCTCTGGAGAACGCGCCGAATCTACAGCGCGGCGCAGGTTGAGCGCAGGTTCTGGCAATTTACGCGTGCGCCAGGCATGTTCGGGAAGAGCCTTTAGGCGGCCAATCAAAGAACGAACGACGGGCATCACGTAAGGCGGTACCTGCAAACCGCGCGCCATGCGTTCAACCACAGCCGCCCGCAATCCCGTCACGCGGCAACCGGCTACTGCAAACAATTCTGGTCGCCGCAATAACACTTCCCAGTCGGCAATGCTGGGTTCAACCAGCAATGTTCCTTCTTTGTACAAGGTCATTTCGTTCTGGTAAACCTTGTAGAAAGCCGCCAGGAGAACGGGAGCCAATCCCGCAGTAACGCCGTAAGGAGGCGCAAACAGACGAGCATACAGATCGGTCAATGGTCTCGGCTCGGGTAAAGTGCCAAAAATGAACCCGGCTATCGCATCCCAAACCGGGCGAAGGTTGAGCGGGTCCTCTTCGGGCGGCGGGACAATTCCCCACGTTTCCCCGCTCTGACCATGCAGTCCGCCGCGATGCAGAAGCGTCTCATACATGCTGCGCTCTGGCGGGAACTTTTGGATACCAAGCAAAGGTTGCTCGGCGCGGGTGAGAATGCCTTCGATGAGGTTGCGGCGCGCTGCTGCCCCTTGGGATGTCAACTTGCGCCGGTTCAGCAGTTCGTTCCACAAGCGCGGCGATGCCGGATACAGGTTATCGCACAAGTCCGAAAGCACTGCTGAAAGTCCACGTCGCACGCGCCCCGAAATATCTACACCACGATGGAACCATTGACAGCCGCGCAAAGCGGAAATTTGGTGGAGGTTAAATGCCTCGTCCAATTCGGCGCGAATAGCCTGTTCAATAGCCACAAGACGTGTTCGCCATTCCCGGCGCGCCACGGGGTCGTCACGCAATTCGGGCGTATTTTCATATACCCAATATAGGCCGCGCAATTCCTGCGCCAATTCTTTCAACTGAACAGCACGTCCTGCCACTCCTACGACCAAATTAAGTCGTGATGCCAGAGGCTCGCCCCGCGCCCAACGCTCGAAAAGATCCATTTCACCCAATGCCCCTGGCAGGCAGAGCAACACCACCCCGCTGGCATTTTCCGAAGGTTCCAGGGGAACTGTCTCTCGATTGTGACTATCCACATACCGCACGTCAAAGAAGCGTTGGGTACCGGTCAGGTAACTGTGGCGGCGAGCCAACAACGGTCGCGGCGGCAGGTAATTCTGCAAGACTTCCGCCACGCTGATTGTGGTTGCCAGAGCACTGCGGGCTGCCTGCAAACGTTCTTCGATGTCAACATCACTTCCCTGCCAAATTGCGTATGTCTCGTTGAAACGGCGGTACACAAGCAGCGAGCGACGCTGAAGCGACTTCAAAGCAGACCTCAACTCTTCTTTCCCATAGATTGGCGCAAGAGCGCTCAATATCATGTTCTCTTTGGCCTGTAGGGGGCTAATCTCTCCCAGCCAGTTCAACAGACCAACGGTTTTGAGAGCATCTTGCTCGATTTTTTTTATCGAGGGGGTATTTTCCAGCCGCTCCAGCGCCTCGGTCAGCGGGCGCGCACGGCCTGTAGCATAAATGCGCCCCTGATAGTTGGCTGCCAGATAATCGAAAATATGAGGTAAGCACAACGTCTCACCCAGCGAGTGCGTGGCCAGAAATTCTTGAAAGCCAAAAGGCTCTTGTGAAGAGAGATAAGCAAAAATTGAACGTTCATTTTGCGCCAGGCGGCGAAAGATATAGGGCAGGGAAACAAAGACACTTGGATGTAACGGATAGACCCGCTGGCAAAGTGCATCGAATTCTTCGGCATCCATCGTTGCCGGACGCCATTCTTCTATCATCATCAATCCAAGCCTATCAGAAATAACTTGCTGCTCAACAAATGCCCTTGATAGCAAACGCATTTGCTGAATTGGCGGTTCCTGGAAGGGAATATCTTCGAAACGTCCCTGAACCTTTGCCCATTCTCGCTGCGTCGTTCGGTCTAAGAGGGCCGCATATCCATCAAAAACCTGATGGAGAATTCCGATGAAAACAACAGGATGCTCAAGGCTTTGCGCGGCAAATTCTGCCAATTCCTGTAACAGATAGACGTCACTTTCCTGCGGGTGAGAGGCAGCGTGTTCCAAAGCCTTGCCCATTTCGTCAAAAACAATCAACGTGCCAGTTCTCTCGACCCCGGGCCTGCTGTCCCCTTCGATAAACATTTTCAACCACTTCAGGAAAGCGCGGCTATCTGCTCCCCGAATTGTTTCCAGCTCATCTTTCAAAGATTGGGGAAAATCTCCGCTCTCCATCACCTGAGAAAAACCACGCGCCAGGCATTCTTGAAGGGAGACGCGACTTCCTGTTACTGCTACAGTCTCAAATCCCCTGCCTTTTCCGAGCGCCTGCTGCAACCGGTCGGCTAGAGATGAATCGGCCTTCTTAACTATCTCCCAGGCTGCCAAATGACCTGGGCGTTGTCTGTCGAGTAAATTGGTCAGAAACAAGCCAAAGAAAGATTTGCCCGAACCGTAAGGGCCTGTTAGCGTCCATGCTCTGGCATGATTGGCCAGTCCATCGGCAATGCGTTCCAATGCTGACAGGGCTTGTGCAGTGAGAATGTATCCGCTGAGCAAATTGCCTTTGGAAAGGTCATCCTCCAACCGTACTGCGCGTAATTGGCTGGAACGGATCTGAATAATTTCACTCAACAACGGTTCAGGCATAATATCCTCTTAATAAATTCCATCCCAATTCTGGTGAGGCAGAGTGAAGGTAAATCTGACGCAGCCCAGCAGTCTCCTGAAGAGTCAGAGCGCCGTTGGTGAGTACTTCCAAGTCCTCTATGTAAGTCACAACACTATTCTCATCTAACTTAAAAATTTGTCCGGGACTTCCGGGTGAATACATACACTCATCCACTGTGACAGTACGTTGGCGAGTACTTTTTTCTGCCAAAAATCCGAGCAATGCATATCCAAAAACCGCTGCTGGCAGGGATGATTTTGCTCCCACATTGAAACGATAAACAATATCGCCCAAGGCCGGGCGTATCAAATTCAAGTCGACCAATGGGCAACCTAGAGTCTCTTCACCATCTCCTTTTTGATTTTTCACTGGAACGTAGGTGTGAATGAATACATCAACTTCGCGTTCCACCATTCCTTCGGTTGTTTCTATACCTCGTTGGGTCAATTGTGTATTGAGGTACTCTACCAAAGTTGGTTTACGAAACTCAACATCGTAATAACGAGAGAAAGTCAAATACCATACCAGTCCACGCTCTTGATTGCTGGCAAGTTGCCAGTGCAATAACCATAGCGAGCCAATATCTTCCAGGTAAGGATCCCACCCGCCATTGGCAAGTAATGCAAAGCCCAAATCAGAAGGTTTCATGGCACGAGGATTGTTATCCATTGGTTGCCCCAATCCTAAGGCCAGTAACCAGTAACGTATTGAGGCAGCCATATTCTTTCCTACACCGAGAGTAACGAAAGCATCCTCCTGGCTAAAAATGTGTGGATTTTCAATAATAGCATCTACCCCCTTCTTGAGCCAGCCTTGCCGAAAGGTAAATTTTTCATGACCACCAACGGGGGGACGAGAAGAAGGAAGTAACATAGTTAACATCCCAGAGATGAATTTTCCTCGTGTAGAACAAGACTTAATCAAGCGCCAAGGACACACACACACCGCCTGCATCGCGGACGGACGCAGGCGGTGAAAGGGCTATGCTATAATTCCCTCAACCGCTACGCGCCGTCACCGCGTAGCACAGCAAGCCTCGCCGGGTTCAGCGGCGGGGTTTTGTCTATTTTAGCGCAAAAACTGTCGCGTGCGGTTTCTTGCTGGGCCGAATTTAGCGTAAAATCGGTGAGACGGTGACCGTATTGTCAAAATTCTATCCTGAATAGCCTGAATCGCCCGAAAGAAAAATTCCCCCTTGGGGGCACA
>DAOTZT010000259.1:0-1849 GCA_034434255.1 Anaerolineales bacterium
ACCCGTCAGCACGCCAATTTCTACGCCAGCCGCGATCCCTTCGAGGACATGTCCTCCTATGGCTCGCTGACCACGCCGGTCGGCTTCTACAACGGAAAAACGTACAACGGTTTCCAGACCGTCAACGCCGCCAGCCCCTACGGTCTCTACGACATGGCTGGTAACGTCTGGCAATGGATGGGCGACGTGCAGCCGCAGGAAGGCTTCAGCGACCGCTGGCTGAAAGGCGGCTCGAAAGACACCTACGACATGAACCTGCGCATCTGGACGCGCAACTCCGCCCCGCCGATGTACTATAGCCCTGGGGTGGGGTTCCGTTGCGTGAGGTAAAATAGACCGTGGACGGTGGACCGTAGAGCGTAGCCGTCCACCGTCTACCATCCATCGTCTACCGTCTACCGTCCTATGAAAAAACTCCGCCTTTTCATCCCTCTCACCAAACCCCTGCAATCGGGCCTGCTTCTGGCCACCGGCATTGCCGGCTATATGAGCGCGCACACGCCGCTGAATTTCCAGGTTTTTCTGGCAATGGCGGCAAGCCTTTTCCTTGCCATCAGCGGCTCGACCATCCTGAACATGTGGTATGACCATGATATTGATGCCAGAATGCGGCGCACGCAAAAACGCCCCAATGCCTCCGGCGAGCTGACCCGCACCGAAATTTTTCGCGGCGGCATGTTCGTTTCGATTTTGGGGATCGGCTGGGCCGTGCTTATCCATCCGCTTTACGGATTCGTGGTCTTCCTCGGCTGGTTCTTTGACGTGGTGGTCTACACCCTGTGGCTCAAGCGTCGCACCTGCTGGAGCATCGTCTGGGGTGGGATTTCGGGCGCCATGCCGATCCTTGCCGGCCGGGTGCTTGCGGTCGGGCAGGTGGACATCACAGGTCTGCTCCTTGCCGCCTCTGTCCTGTTCTGGATTCCCACCCACACCCTCACCTTCAGCATGAAATTCTTTGAAGATTACAAGGCTGCCGGCGTGCCGACTTTCCCCTCCACCTACGGTTTCGAGGCCACCCGTGCCATCATTGCCCTCTCCTCCATCATCGCTGCGGCCAGCATCGGCGTGGCGGGCGTGATGATCGGCGTCCAGGCCGGCATTCTGCGTTTGCTCATCGTGCTTTCTTCTGGCCTGTTGCTCCTCTCCTTCACGACCGTCTTCCGCCCCTCGGAACGGGTGAATTACAGTTTGTTCAAGTATGCCTCACTCTACATGCTGGCGGCGATGATGTTGCTGGCCATATAATAGACTGCGGACCGCGGACAGCGGACCGCGGATCACCCTCTGTTGTCTCTTAGGAATACCCATGAAACCCTTTAAATTCGAGAACCTGAGAGTCTGGCAACTGGCACTGGAATATGTGGACCTGATGTATCGCCTTGCTGATGGCCTGCCGCCAGGCGAACAATTCAATCTCGCCTCTCAACTGAAGCGCGCGGCGACCTCCATCACCTTGAATATTGCCGAAGGTTCAACCGGCCAGACTGATAGCGAACAAAGGCACTTTCTGAGCATGGCTCTGCGTTCCCTGATTGAGACGGTAGCCTGTCAGCGCTTGATGGCTCGTCGAAATTACATTTCTAACGTGGGTGTGCTTGAAACAGCCAATCAGCAGGCTCACGAACTGGCCCGCGCCCTTCAGGCCTTCCGCAATGCCTTATCGGGCAGCCAGGTGAGCGAAGAACATGCCATTTACCTTACCGATCAAATAGAGACCAATTTCTGACCACTGACCGCCATCTGCCGTCTGCCGTCCCTGATTTGCCGTCTGCCGTCTGCCGTCTGCTGTCTAACTATGAAAATGTCCCCTCTCGACCGCGTCCTTCTTCTCCTCACCGGCCTGCTCGCC
>DAOTZT010000260.1:0-2950 GCA_034434255.1 Anaerolineales bacterium
AAAATCCTTCGAAAGGAGCAAGTCTTATGGATACTGCTTTGACTCTGGCTCGCTGGCAATTTGCCATTACCACCATCTATCACTTTTTCTTCGTCCCGCTGACGCTGGGGCTTTCGATCTTCGTCGCCATCCTGGAGACGAAGTACGTGCGCAGCGGCGACGAGGCCTTCAAGAAAATGGCCAAATTCTGGGGGACGGTCTTTCTCATCAACTTTGCCATGGGCGTCGTGACCGGCATCGTACAAGAGTTTCAGTTTGGGCTGAACTGGTCGGAATACAGCCGCTTCATGGGCGACATCTTCGGCGCGCCGCTGGCGATCGAGGCGCTGCTGGCCTTCTACATGGAATCCACCTTCATCGGCGTCTGGCTCTTCGGGTGGGATAAACTCTCCAAGAAGGCGCACCTGACCGCGGCCTGGCTGGTGGCCATCGGCTCGAACGTGTCGGCGCTGTGGATTTTGATTGCCAACTCGTTCATGCAGAACCCGGTCGGCTACGCCCTCGAGGGCGGGCGCGCCACCATGCAGAATTTCTTTGCCCTGCTGGGCAATCCCAACGTGTGGTATCAGTTCCCGCACGTCCTGAGCGCGGGCGTGGCGATGGCTGGTTTTGTCGTCATGGCCTTCAGCGCCTGGCATATCCTGCGCAAGCATGACGTGCCCATCTTCCGGCCCTCGTTCCAGTGGGCGGCGGTGTATGCGCTCATCGGCGCGGTCCTGGTCGGCGTCATCGGCCACTTCCAGGGGCAGTTCCTGGTTCAGCATCAACCGCTCAAGATGGCAGCCGCCGAGGCGCTCTGGGAGACCGAGCAGCCGGCTGCTTTTGCCCTTGTGGCCGCCATTGACGAGGGGGCGCAGAGCAACCCCTTCGAAATCAAGATTCCGGGCGTGCTTTCGTTCCTTTCGTACAACAACTTCAGCGGCGAGGTGAAGGGCATCAAGCAGTTGCAAGAAGAGGCGGTGGCGCAATACGGTGCGGGCGACTACATCCCGCCGGTGGCGCTCAACTTCTGGTCATTCCGCATCATGGTCGGCGCGGGGACGTTGATGGTCGTGCTGGCGCTGCTGGCGGTGGCGTGGAGCAACGGCAAGCGCGAAATTGACGGCAAGAAAGGCTTCTTGCGCCTCATGCAGTGGGCGCCGGTGCTGCCCTACCTGGCCTCCACCTTTGGCTGGGTAATGGCCGAGACGGGTCGCTGGCCGTGGATCGTCTTCGGCCTGCAGAAAATCGAGGACGCCGTTTCGCCCAACGTCCCGGCCTGGAACATCGTCTTCTCGCTGGTGGCGCTGGGGGTGCTGTATGGCGTGCTGGCGATTGTGGCCTTCAACCTGGCCGTCAAGTATGGCACGGCAGACGTCAAAATCCGCGAATCTGCCGCGGCAGCAGACTAAAAGGAGGACGACATGGTACTGCAAACTGTCTGGTTCATTCTGGTTACGGTGCTGTTCATTGGCTTCTTCTTCCTGGAGGGCTTCGATTACGGCGTGGGCATGTGGCTGCCCTTCCTGGGCAAGAAGGACGAGGAGCGGCGCGTCATTCTGAACACCTTTGGGCCGGTCTGGAACAGCAACGAGGTCTGGATGCTGACCGCCGGCGGAGCGATGTTTGCTTCGTTCCCCCACGTCTATGCCACCCTGTTCAGCGGCTTCTACCTGGCGTTGGTGCTGATGCTGGTGGCGCTCATCCTGCGCGGCGTGGCCATCGAGTACCGCTCCAAGCGCGAGTCGGCCAAATGGCGCGCCACATGGGATTGGATGGTCTTCATCGGCAGCGCCCTGCCGGCCCTGCTGTGGGGGGTGGCGGTGGCGAACCTGATGCGCGGCTTCGCCATTGACGAGAACATGAACTATTGGGGCGGCCTGTTGCCCTTGCTCAACCCCTACGGCCTGCTGGGTGGGCTGGTCTTCGTGGCGCTCTTCCTGATGCACGGGGCGAACTTCCTGTCTGTGCGCATGGAGGGCGAACTGGCCGAGCGCGCCCGCAAGGCGGCCTTCCAGTCCTGGATCGCGGCGACCGTCTTGACGGTCCTCTTCGTCGTCTGGACGTTCTTCGCCACCGACATTTTGACCAAGCCGGGCGTCAACGGGCTGATTCCGGCGGTGCTGGCGGCGGTGGCGCTCCTTGCGGTGGGCTACTTCCGCCGCGCCGGCAAGGACGGCCTGGCGTTCGTGATGGGTTCGCTGACGGTCGTCTTTGCTACCATCATGGTCTTCGCCGGGCTGTACCCGCGCATCCTTATCTCCAGCCTCAACCCTGACTACAGCCTGACGATCAGCAACGCCTCGTCCACGCCCTACACGCTGACAGCCATGACCATCGTGGCGGTCGTCTTCGTCCCGATCGTGCTGGCCTACGTGGGCTGGACCTACTGGGTCTTCCGCCAGCGCCTGGGGCTGAAGAGCCAGGTGGTGTATTGATTTCTATCGCAGAGAGAGCCTTGCCCGCGCCAGGGTGAGGCTCTTTTTTTATCGGAGGAGCAAAGATGGCAAAAATCGTGATTGCTGGAGCAGGCTTTGCCGGTCACACGGCGGCCCTGTATCTGGGACATTATCTCGGTAAAGAGCACGAAATTACGGTAGTCAACCGATACCCTTATTTCGGCTTCATCCCTTCGTGGGTGTGGGTGGGGGTTGGACGCATGAAACCGGAGAAAACGACCATTCCGCTGGAGCCGGTCTATCGGCGTAAGCATGTGCGCTTCGTCCAGGGGGCGGTGACGGAGGTACATCCCGATGCCGGCGAACAATATGTGCTGGTGGAACAAGGCGAAGGTGAAAAGAAAGAGACGCTGCGCCTGGACTACGATTACCTGGTCATCGCTACCGGGCCAAAACTGAACTACGAGGCCACGCCCGGGCTGGGACCTCACGGCGGCTATACCCACTCGATTTGTTCCCTGCCTCATGCCATTCAGGCCCGCGACGCCTACCTGGAACTGGTCGAACGCATG
>DAOTZT010000261.1:0-2260 GCA_034434255.1 Anaerolineales bacterium
TCGTTGGCCAGGGCGTTGAGCGGATAGAGCAGCAGGGCGCGCACGCCGGGCTGGGCGAGCGTCCCGGCCTCTTTCTCGCGCATCAGCGCATCGAGAATCGGGATAAGGAACGATTCGGTTTTGCCGCTGCCTGTGCCTGTGGTGACGACGATGTTGCGCCCCTCCCGCACCTTGCGGATGGACTCTTCCTGATGAAGGTAAAGAGGTCGCTGCGGGTCGAAGGCATCCTTGCCCAAAAAGGCTTCGAAGCCGCGAGTCAACACGCCCTCTGTGATCAGGTCTCGAAGGGATTTCCCCGCCTTGAAGGGCGGCGTGAGTTCGATGTACGGTCCCTTAACCAGCAAATTCTCTTCTTCCAGCGCGCGGGCAAATTCCTGGCGCAGACGCTCATCCTGAAACGGCTTGATGGTTTTCAGGTAGCGAATGTAGGCCTCACGGATACGGCGGGTGGTGTGAATGGGATGGAGGGACATGGGAAACTCCGAGTAGAAAAGAGGAAGGATGAATTATGAGGGGCGTGTGTCGAAAATATCTGATGGAGAGGCGGATTGGTACAGTGGCGTTCCGAATAACGAAGTTGTGGCTGGGATGGGGAGGGACACGCTGCCGGGTTTAGCGCACTTTGCGCGATGTTCGTTCCAGATGTCCTGAAACTCTCTTCCGAGCGGAGCGACGAAGCGTTTACAGCCACAAGCATACGCGCCATTTCGTTCGAGGAGTGCCATTTTGCCGCCCGCCAGGTTGATTTCCGCTTTCTGACCCGGCCAGTGGAGCAACTCAACCAGCAGGGTGGGCTGCTCTTCTGCCGGCAGAAACAAGTCGGCGCGGGAGGCGTCCCGAATTTCCAGTATCCTGCCCCACCCGGCATCGAAGAGGACGAAGTAGCCGGTTTTCACCACCCACTCGGGCAAATCCAGGTGGCGGCTGAGCGCCAGCAGGAGACGCCTGCGCAGCGGGGAAGCAGGCGCGTCTTTGAGCAACGGATGAGCAAAATCGGGATAACGCGCCAGCATTTGGGCGGCGTCGGCTTCGGAAAAGCGGCCCTGCTCCAGCGCTTCCCAAAACGCCTGACGGGCATCCTCGCTTTGGGCTTTGAAGAGAAAATGCAGCGCGCGGACGATGACCTGCGGCTCACGCGCCAGGCGCAGAACGCGGCGCGCGCTTTCGGGGTTGATCGTGCGGGCGGAGGTGATGTTTCCCAGGTATTGCCGAATAAAGTCGGCCTCGTGACGTTCTTCTTCGAGCCGTTTCAACGTTTCTTCTCGGAAGAGGTGCATCAAGAAGGCGCGTTGGTCTTCCACGCAATCGTACTGCCCCAGCCAGCGCACCAGGGCTTCCAGATGGATCAGGCTGGCATCGCGCCAGTGAGCAAGGAGCCACTCCATTTCTTTTTGCTTTTGTTCGGACTGCTTCTGATGATGGTAAATGCACAATTTCTCGAAGTGCAGAGCAAATGCCCTGCCAGGTGTGGCGGTTTTAAATTGCTGAGCAATCTGGCGTAGGCGCTCTTCGGGCTGGCACATTGAAATCTCGATAGATTGGGATGGAGGAAAATCGGGCGCAGGATTCTTCTCATAGGGCGCAACAGCCACAAAATGAGCGCGATAGGCCGAGGGCGGCAAGCCGAATTCGTTGGGAATCTCATACATCCACCATCCTTCCGGGGCACTGTCGCTGGGAGGGGCATCATCCGGCAGCACAATCTCCAGCGGATGCAACCAGGGCTGCCAGAGCGACCACAGGCGCAGGCGGCGGTGACGCAGCGGGCGTGGTTCGTACCAGTGCAGCCGCCACTGGCCTTCGGGCATCGGTTCAAAATGACAGATACGAATATCAAGTTCCCGCGAGAAGCGCAGGACAGGCAGGAAAACATCCAGATTCCTGGAGGCATCCAGCAATTCCAGGCGAAACTCGAAGACCGACTCTTCAGCGTGATAACGCAGCGTATCGAAAAAGTGGGAAAGGTCGAATTCCGCCCAGCGCGCTGCCAGCGAACGGCTTTCGGAGGTTTGCAGGGGAGTTTCCTGCCCTGGGACGATGAGATGCAATGCAGTCAGCGGCTTCTCGCTCCCCATCACTGACAGTTCCACCCGCAGGCGCGGACGGGAGCGCACCAGGTCGGCCTGGAGCAGTTCGGGCAAGGGACGGGTGAGCGGCTGATGCTGCCATTCGAGCGCCGCGCCAGGCTGAAGCAGAAGCGCCCAGCGCAGGCGGGGAACGGTCACCCGCAGGGGAATCTGAATCGCCTCCGGCGCGTTGG
>DAOTZT010000262.1:0-1836 GCA_034434255.1 Anaerolineales bacterium
AGCGCATCTCCCGCTTCGAGTTGGTGCGGCGCGAGGTCGTGGCCATGCTGCTGGTCGGCGCGGCGCTCGTCGTCCTGGCGACCTTCTTCCCGGCTCCCATTGCCCCCGCCATGACAGGCCGACCCACGCTCACCCCCGATGCCCGCGCCCCGTGGTTCTTCCTGTGGGTACAGCAACTGCTCAAATGGGGCGACCCGTTCCTCTTCGGCGTGTTGATTCCGCTCGTCCTCCTTCTCCTGCTGACGCTTATCCCCTACCTCTTCCCCCCGCCCGCCGAGACCGACATTGGACGCTGGTTTCCGAAGTCCAACCGCCTGGCGCAGGTGGTCGTGGCAGCGATCGCAATCTTCGTCCTCATCCTCACCCTGGCAAACAGGTAATATGCTAAAATTCAATTGACGAAGAAAACGATGCGCTTTACCTGCGTCTTGACGAGGCAGAAATCGTTGATTCGGAAGAAGTCCAGCCCGTGCTCGTTCTAGATTTCGACAAAGAAAACCACGGGGTAGGCATGAAGATGCTTTTCTCCTTCAGCCGCATAGCCGAAAAGCCAACACTGACAAAGCGGAGCAGTCTATGGACATTGTTGAAAAGATAACTCGCTTCGTTCGGCGAGTGTTCAAAACGAATCTGGAAACTTTCCTCGAGGCGTTAAAACTCAGCCCCAATGCGCAGGGGTATGTTAGCGGTTCGATTACCGAACTTTTGTTGAAAAGGAAACTCGAAGAAGAGTATGGGCTAGAGGTCAGGCGCATTCGAGAAAAATGGGAAGGTAGGAAACCGCCACGTCATCATGGAGATTTCTATTTTCGAGAGCCTGCCTTTCCTTACTGGTATGTTATTGAATCAAAGGGCGTGAAATCGAATTCGGAAAAGTGGCACAGGCTTTACAACTTCGAGAATTTGAAGAATTTCCTGATCACCCATGCCGATAAAATTCCCTGGATAGACCGAAATCGGGACATCCAGCAACAGGTGATTGACTGGCTTCATGCCCATCTGCCTAAATTTTGTGATGAGTATGCCTCCAATCTCTATGAGTACGAGGAAATTCAGAAATACAAGTCTAAACGAGAGACAGAAAAAGCCAAATCCATGTCTGCTCTGCGTGGCTATAGCCGAGACGAGATCAATCATCTGATCGAGGAACGGTTGAATTGCGTGATGTCCAGGGTCAAAGTCTTGGAGACACACTTCGTCTCTGGGACCTCAGGCGCAAATGAAAGGACGCAAGCCACGCCGCGCAAGGATGAATTCAACGTTGTAGCCATTGATATTGTCTTGCGTTATCCTGAACACAAATTCCTCTTTGCCAATCCTCAAAATCTGGAGTCCTCAGGGGATGATCCTCATCACCTTCAGCAGAATTACATCATGGGCTTTGTTTTCACAGATGAGCAAGGGAATGTAACTTTGAGCGTGACAGAGGATTGGTATGAAGACTTTAAGGATGTTCTCGATACGTTAGACACGGCAGATAGCGTCAAAGAGGAAGAAATGCAGATTGATAACAGGTACTTTGTAGCGAATGAAGATGATGAGTGAGACGCCCAGCCAAGGGATTTATCAACGGTCGCCCGGTCACCGCAGGAAAATAAAGGAGCAGCCCCTTCTTTTCACAGAAGAAAGCCTCCTCCCTGCCGCTTTGCCTTCTCCGCAAGAGTTGCATCCCGCCGCGACTCTTTCTTCCATTTTTGACGAATGCCACAATTACATCTATGCCAATCAAGGACTGCTCAAGGATAAAATTTTCCATGAGATGGTGAAATTGCTCATCATGAAACTCTATGATGAGCAGAATAACGCACAAGGCGGGTTGCATTTTGGCATTACCTC
>DAOTZT010000263.1:0-2000 GCA_034434255.1 Anaerolineales bacterium
GCAATTTTCACAAGCCGGGATGGGTTAACGATGTGTAAAGACCTGTCCTTCGGAGAGGCAAACCAGCACGCCAGGCCGGGTCAGGGCTGAGGCAGGAACAACTTGCGCTTCAACGCCACGCTGACGACCGCTACCAGCGCCCACAGCCCGGCGCTGAACGCCATGAACGCAGGCTGATAGAGCAAGTCCAGGAAGAGCAGGTTGGTGAGATTGATTCCCAGGTGAAAAACGCCTGCCAGCAAAACACTGAAGCCGGTCTCTTTCGTAAGGGCATACAGGACGACCGAGTACGCCATGAGCAGCACGGTCAGCAAAGCCGCCATGAGCAGACCGCGCTACAAAAAAGAGATGTGAATCGGCATCCACAGCAAGCCCGCCAGCAGGGACGAGACGAGTCCGCCCAGGCGCGCATCCAGCCGCTTGTTCAGGTAGCCGCGCCAGCCCAGTTCCTCGCCGAGCGCGCCCAGCGGCATCCACAAGACCGCCAGCAGCAGGGAATGGTAGGCAGGTGACTTCTCCGCAGGCGGAATGCCGAACAGGGAAGCCGCCAACCACAAGACCAGCGCCGCCGCGGCGGGAATCAGCGCGGCGGTCAGGTAGCGCAGAGCGGGCGTATTTTTGGCGTGAACGATGATTTTGTGTCCGTCCTTGCGAAACAGGACGAGCATCAACAGGGCAGCCAGCCCCGGTCCCCACTGCGGCAGGCTGATTTCGGCAGGCAGCCCGGCAGCCTGTTGCACACCGCCGAGCAGGATGAGAAAAAACCAGGTCAAGCCATAGAAAACGATGATTCTCGCAAACATGGAATACTCCTCGAATGGTTCGGGACGGTTCTACGCGGAAGGCTGCTCTTGCTTCAGGTCTGCCAGCAAATTTTCATACCAGCGGATATTGAACGCATAAAATTCACGTCCGTATTGCAAAGTCAGCATTTGGAATTTGGCGATGGTTTGTAGTTCTGGCGCAATGTCCAGGCTGGCGGTCTGCTGGTGAAGAGAATCCAACTGACCCAGAAGTTGCCGCAAACGCTGAACATGCGCCTCCAGCGTGCGGATGCGCTCTTCGGCGGGGGCAAGCCCCAGGAAATACAGGCGGGTCAGCGCCGGGTCTTTGACCTTTTCCTCCTCGATTTCCGAGACCAGCCATTGCCCAAACGCCTCCCGCCCGGCAGCGGTGAGATGAAAGACCTTTTTGTTGCGCCCATGCTCCACCTTTTCTTCCCCCTCGATCCAGCCTTTGGCGAGCAGTCGGTCAATGGCGGCGTTGATGCTGCCAAAACTGGCGCTGTAAAAGAGCGTAATGCCGCGCTCCAGCGCCTTTTTGATTTCGTAGATGCTCATTGCCCGCAAGGCAAGCAGCCCCAAAAGCACATACTCCATTGATATATCCTTTCGTTATATATCTAATAGTAATATATGCAGATAAAAATGTCAAGGGGTAGTTGCGCGCCAGCGCCAACTGAATGAATCCTGTCGAAACGTCCCGAAGGTTTTAGGGAGCGTAATCTCAGGCTCGAAATTCAACCTTTTGTCGTAATTACCTACCAACTGCCCACCAACTATCCATCTTTGTCATTGCAAGCCGCCGCAGGCGGCGACCGCGAAGCGTACCTGAAGGGTAAGCAATCCCCATATCGACCAGGAGATTGCTTTCCCCACGCTGCGCTCGGGACATGCGCTACGCTCGCAGTGACAGGAGGCGGAGGTTTTTTATGGCTTGTGGTAGCCAGTCCCCCTGCCCCGCAAGCGGGTGGGACCCCTGCCCCGTAAACGGGGTTGGAGGTCGGGCGACTTGCCGAATTTCCTGAACGAATGATACAGTTCAATAGAACGCGGGCATCTTGACAAGAAGCTCAGGAAGCGGTATATCCAACATGGCTCTGTCTCCTGTGATTCATACCTTCATGCGTATTGTTACGCTTACACACCTTAATTTCGAAAATTTTATTTTGAGGAGGATTTGCCATGATTACGGTTCAACGAAACTTCTCTATGTTGTTG
>DAOTZT010000264.1:0-6825 GCA_034434255.1 Anaerolineales bacterium
TGTCATTGCGAGGAGCGTTTTTTGCGACGAAGCAATCTCCTTGCAAGCCAGGAGACTGCTTCGCTTTGCTCGCAGTGACAAAATGCGTAGAGTTTATAGAACAAGAGTTTAACTTGACATTGTCAAAGTAGTGAGAAAGGAGCCTCCCATGTCCCCTCAACTCCCCGCCCAACTCGTGCAATTCCTCGCCCCCTACCTGCGCCGGAGGGTGAAAGACACTCTCGACGCATTTCTGGAGGGGACACCGAGATAGCCCGTCCACAAATGGAGTCAACGAATCCACGACTGCCTGCCCATTCGTTTATTCGTTCCCTATTCGTTGACGGTTTGCCCCAAAGTCAACAAGCACTGAATTCCTTGATAAAAACGCCATCCTGACTCTTTAACAGGAGACCAAATGAGCAAAAAAATCACCATTTCCTATATGAGCGGGTTTTTCACCGTGATTCTTCCGACAGGAATTTTTCTCTTTGTGTTCATTGGCTTACCGCTGCTGCTCTTCGGTCTGTTGGATTGGAATTTCCCGGAATGGATCCCCTATCTTTCCTGTGGGCTCAGTTTGATCCTCGCCTTTGCTGTCAGTATCCTGACGTATCCCCTGCTGCTGAAACTGGCCGGGCGCGGACGGGGGGAGTTGGTTCTCGAAGAGGAACGCCTGCGCTGGCGACGTGGTCTGCGCTGGCAGGAGGTGAATCTGCGCCAACCACACGAGGCCAGCCTTGCAGCCGGAGGAAGTGGTCTGGGCAAAAGGCACGCCAGCATCACGATTCATGCTCCGCATGAGGTCATGCTTCACCTGCACAATGCCTTGCGAGAGGAGGTGCTTCAGCATTTCCCCGCGCCGTATTTCGTGGAGGAACTGGCACTCACGCCCCAAGAGGGCTTGTGGGGGTTTGAACTCGATGCCGCCGATCCCGTCGCCAGCGATTTCTTCTTCAGTTTGCTGGATCATCTGTGGGAAAATCGTCACCACAACGAGCGTTTCCACCGTTTTTTGCGCTACCCCTGGGAACGCCCACCTCAACCCGCATTTAGCCATATCCGCTTGATCGAAACAGAGCGCATGACAGCCGAAGAAAAGAGGCTCATAGACGAACTGTGTCAACAATTTGTGGACAATCTAAGCAATTCTTACGTGCGTCTGACGCCCGATTACCTGGTCGGCTGGGTCTATCGTTCGTGGAAAAGTCACTGGAGCGGGCAGCCGGATTACTACTGCATCATGCCGCTGGGACAGATTACCGCTGAAGTCTCCCTTCCCCGTCCCGATTGGAAACCGTTCGTGGTGGGACAAGTGCTCCTGCAAACCGCTGCTTCCCTGAGCGGCGCAGCGCGCGGCTATGGTCCAACCCTGCAGCATAAGCGCTATCTCTACGTGCGAGGAAAAGCGCAAGATGGTTCTTCTCTCGAACTGGCCTTCGACTGGTATGATGTAGCCGATAAGGAATGGGAAGAAGCAGAACGGTTTGTGCGCTTTGTCAACCGTTGAGACATTTAGCCTGCTCAGAAGGACACTGACATACTGAACCACCTGACAGCGTGCGCCTCGGCCACGCCGCACTTCAGAAAAGCGCATCTGAGATAAAACGAGTAAAATAGGGGCAGGAGAACTCTTATGAGCGACAGAATCTACGTCATCGGACACGTCAACCCCGATACTGACACCGTCGCCGCGGCCATCGGCTACGCCTGGCTGCTGCACGAACGCGACCTGGCCGACACGGTGGCCGCCCGCGCCGGAGCGGTCAACCCACAAACGGCCTGGGTCCTCAAAAAAGTCGGTCTGGAAGCGCCCCTGCTCCTGAACGACGCTTCGCCGCGCTTCGAGGCCGTCACCATCCGCCTGGATACCGCCCGCCCCGACGATCCGCTGCGCGAAGCCTGGGCGATCGCCTCACGCACCTGGGGCGTGGCCCCGATTGTGGACGAGAACGGCGCGCCCTTTGGCCTGGTCACCGGCACCAGCCTCTTCGGTCTGGTCAGCAGCCTGGTCGGTCCCGCCCCGCAGCGCCGCGACCTGCGCCTGACCGAAATCCTCGACCTGCCCTGCCGCGAAGCCTGCCAGCAGGACGTCCCCCGCTTCCCTTCCAACGGCCGCATCCGCGACTCACTCAACCGCATCCTGCGCGCCGAGGGCGACGATTTCTTCGTCGTGGACGAAAAAGGCCTCTACCTGGGCGTCTGCCGTCAGCGCGACCTGCTCAACCCGCCGCGTCTCAAAGTCATCCTGGTGGACCACAACGAGCCGCGCCAGGCCATTGCCAACCTCGAGGAGGCCGAACTGCTCGAAATCCTCGACCATCACCGCCTGGGCAACCCCTCCACCCACGTTCCCATCAAATTCACAGTGGACATCGTCGGCAGCACCAGCACACTGGTTTCGGAAAAGATGGAAGAGGCCGGCCTGGCTGCCCCGCCACCCATCGCCGGAATGCTGCTGGCGGGTCTGCTCTCAGATACGCTCGTCCTGACCTCACCCACCACCACCGAGCGGGACAAAAAAGCCGCCGAGCGGCTGGCGCGCTGGGCGTTCGTCCGCGGCGGACCGCTGGCAGGCGAGACCATCCAATCCTACGGCCAGCAGGTCTTGAGCGCCTCGGCGGGTCTCTCGGCGCGCGCCCCAGAAGAAATCGTCAGTACCGACCTGAAACAGTACGAGGCTGGCGGCTACCGCTTTGCCATTGCCCAGGCCGAGGTGACCGACCTGGTGCAACTGAACGAGAGCCGCGAGAAATTGCTGGCCGCCCTGACCGCCTTGCGCGACAAGCGCGCCCTCGATTTTGCCATCCTGATGGTGACCGACGTGGTGCGCGGCTCCAGCCGTCTCCTCCTGACGAACGAGCCGCCCGAACTCTCCGACCTGCCCTACCCGCCCCAGCCGGATGGCACCCGCCTGGCCGAGGGCGTCGTCTCGCGCAAGAAACAGTTGCTGCCGGTGGTGTTGGGGTTGCTGGAGAGATAGATTGAAGCGTATGCCTGGCCCTTCTTCGCTCCCTTACGTGTGGGATTATGACCTCGATGAGGCGCAGTTCCGCGCCATTCTCGAGGGCCGCCAGGTCATTGGACGACTCGACCGAGATTGGGCGGCGCGGCGGCTGCTGGAATATGCCCCTTACGAAGAAATTGTGCGATTGATTGGCTTCCCGGCACTGGTGGCAAACTGGCCGCGCTGGCGCAAGGGTATCCGCTCGGTAAGCCGCAAACGCGGCTTTGATTTCCTGGTCCAATGGCTGACAGAAAAGCACCCGGAATTATGCCATGAATAATCCTCCATCTTTCTACTTTGACAAACTTTATCCCTGGCAAGATCGCATCTTGAAAGTCGTCAACGGCATAGAAACGGGCTTTTATCTCACGGGCGGTACCGCAGCCTCGCGAGGCTATCTCAGCCATCGTTTTTCGGATGATTTGGATTTTTTTGTCAATGACGATCCCCGCTTCACCCTGTGGGTAGAACGCATCATACAAGCGCTTATCCATGCTGACTGTGGGGAAGTAAACATCAACCAGAAAGAAGAACGCTTTGTCCGACTCTTGCTCGTTCATCAAGACATTCTCCTAAAAATCGAGTTTGTGAACGATGTACCGGCACATACCGGAACGATCACAGAACATCCTGTCCTCGGCAAATTAGACTCCGCCGAAAATATCCTGGCAAACAAAATCACCGCCTTGCTCGACCGCGAAGAGCCCAAAGACCTGGCCGACATTTGGGGTTTCTGTTTTAAAATGGGGTTGCCCATAAAAGAGGCAATTTCTGGAGCACAAAGCAAGGCAGCAGGCGTATTCCCGGCCGACCTGGCGCGCCTTCTCTGTTCGGTCAGCCAGGCAGACTGGCAATCTGTTCGCTGGATTGAGGCACCGCCTCTTGAAACGTATCTGAGCCAGTTGACACAACTGGGAGAAAGTTTATTGCTGCTCAAAGAATGAATGTGATGAAAACCATCTACCA
Source organism: Anaerolineales bacterium (assembly GCA_034434255.1). Lineage (GTDB taxonomy): Bacteria > Chloroflexota > Anaerolineae > Anaerolineales > Villigracilaceae > UBA877. Next base: position 3,953 of record DAOTZT010000264.1, read on the forward strand.
ATCTCTCGCCGAACTCGAAAGCACTCATCAGCCCGCCGCCCTCTGCACGGTGGTCAAGACGAACGGCTCGACGCCGCGTCACGCCGCCAGCAAGATGCTCGTCTATCCCGATGGCCACATCCTCGGCACGGTCGGCGGCGGGGAACTGGAAAATCGCGTCCGCCAGGAGGCGCTGGCCTCGCTCCAGGACGGGCGGCCGCGCCTGCTCAGTTACAACATGACCGACCCCTCGCGCGGTGACCCCGGCGTGTGCGGCGGTCAGGTGGAGGTATTTGTGGAACCGATTTTGCCGCCCCCGCTGCTGGTCGTCGTCGGCGGCGGACACGTGGGCAAGGCTGTGGCCCATTTGGGCAAATGGCTTGGCTTCCGCGTGGCCGTCTCGGATGACCGCCCCGAATTCTGCACCCCCGAAGCCAACCCTGACGCCGACGAATTTTACCCCTGCCCACTGGCCGAACTGCCCCTGCACCTGAACATCACCCCACAGACCTACCTCGTGCTCACCACCCGCGGCTCCCAGGTGGACGTTGCCGGCCTGCCCGCCCTGCTGGAGACGCCCGCGGCCTACATCGGCGTCATCGGCTCACGCCGCCGCTGGGCCGAGACCTGCAAATTGCTCAACGAAGCCGGCATCTCCGACGAACAACTCAAGCGCGTTCATTCTCCCATCGGCCTGGGAATCGGCGCCGAGACCCCCGAAGAGATCGCCGTCAGCATCCTGGCCGAAATCCTGATGCTGCGCGGCGGCGGCTCGGGCAGACAAATGAAAGAACCAAGATAAAAGAGAATACACCATGGAAAATACCCTTCAAGAACTCAGTCAACTCGCCACCCTGGCAGGTCTCCTGGGTGGCTTCGCGTTTACCGCCATTATTCAATTACTCTCCATAGAGCGCCAGGGAAAAATCATCACGGCAACTATCATGGTTTTTACCCTCTCTACCCTGATGTTCCTGCTGGCTCTCCTGATGTTTATCCTGACTTTTTCAGCAGCAACGGAATTGGGAAAGTTGACCGAATCACTGGACAACCTCGGTATGTACGGCGTTCTGGTCACCTTTGGCGCTGTCTTCCTCCTGGAGACCGGCATTGGACTGGCTGGCTGGATCCGCTCGAAAGCCCTCGGAATTGCCACAACGATCCTGGCTGTGATTGCGATTTGCTCAACCGGCAGCATCATTCTCTCCATTCTCGTTCATTTTGCATAGACGAACCAGTTCGAACTACGCAAAACAAGCATCTCAAGATCTGTTTTTTCAGCGCTAACCTCTCATCTGCAGGCAGGGAATTCTCCATAGATGCTGTTAAACGTCCCTGCAGTGACTCGCAGTGACAAAAAGGGGAGATCGTTGCCGCCCCGCTCATTTTGTAACCAGGGCAGAAAAAACTTTTCCGTACGACCATCGTATGTTAACAGGAACACTATAAGACAAATGTACTACCTTGCACTACACAACTTATATATGTAAAATCGATACGCTATAATGAATTCAACCTGGAGAATTTAAGGAGGCACAAATGGCCCGTATTTTTGATGTCATTGAGTACCCGAACGAGATGGAAAACGAGATCGTTCATCGTTTTCCGGATGACTCTACCCCCGCTGAATATCGCCTCGGCTCGAACATCATCGTCCGTAGCAAACAGGCAGCCGTTTTCTTCCGCGATGGCCTCGCTCTCGATACCTTCGGCCCCGGGCGACATGTCATTACCACGGCAAACATCCCCCTGCTGACGGAGAAAATTCAAGATTTGCTCACAGCAGGCAAAACCGTCTTCCCGGCTGAAGTGTATTTCGTCTCCATGAAAGAGTTTGCCGACCGCAAATGGGGGACGGCTAACCCAATCCTGGTGCGCAACCCGGGAATGGCCCTCGGCGTAGCCCTGCTGGTCGGTTACGGCTCTTACGGCTTCGAGGTCAAGGACCCGCAACAACTTGTGCTGCAAGTCGTGGGCAAGAAAGCCTCCTTTACAGTCAATGCCATTGAAGAACGTCTCCGCAACGTCTTGCTTTCGAAATTGCAGGACACATTGAATGAGTGGGGAAACAAAATGGCCGTTCCTGATCTGCTGGCAAAGACAATTGAATTGGGCAGTTACGTCCAATCGCTGGCAGAAGAAGACTTCAACGCCCTTGGCCTGACCCTGAAACGCTTTATCATTGCGAATCTGCGCCCCTCCGAGAAGTCGGCGGAGGAACTGCGGGCAATGGGCATGCTCGACATGGCCACCTACACCCAACTGCAAGCCGCAGATGCGATGCGCGATGCGGCCAAGAATCCTGCCGGTGGCGCCGGGCTGACAGCCGGCATCGGCGCGGGCATCGGCATTGGCAACCTGATGGGGCAGGCCCTGCAGGGCGGCATGCAGGCCGGTCAACCATCCGCACAGCCTCAACAACCTGCCGGCGGTGCGCCTGCCGCTGGGGCAATGCCCGAGGTCATGACCCCCTCCGAGGCAGCCAGTTTCCTCAAGGTTTCCGAAGAGGATATAATGGCAGCGATCAACGACGGTTCACTCAAAGCCAAGAAACTCGGCAACGCCTGGCGCATCAGCAAAGCAGCCCTGGAAGAGTTCCTCAAAGGCTAACGAGGGGTTTTCGCCAATCAAAAAAGGAGTCCAGCGCTGGACTCCTTTTTTTGCTTTTCCCAGGCGACGCGTGGGAATTACATTCCATGCCTCTACTGTCAAAAGGTCTGAACTACAAAGGACACGAAGGACACAAAGGATTTTTGAAAGGCTCGTAACTATTCAGCCATCCACTCGAAACAGGGGTGTCACTGCGAACGAGCGCTTTTTGCGAGTGAAGCAGTCTCCCAAAGCATGGTTTTTCCTGTTCAAGACGAGATTGCTTCGGGCAGAGAACGCCCTCG
>DAOTZT010000265.1:0-2390 GCA_034434255.1 Anaerolineales bacterium
GAAACAGGGGTGTCACTGCGAACGAGCGCTTTTTGCGAGTGAAGCAGTCTCCCAAAGCATGGTTTTTCCTGTTCAACACGAGATTGCTTCGGGCAAAAAACGCCCTCGCAATGACAGCCTGAATAGTTACAACGTTTCGCTCATTTGCGAAGCGGCGTATTTGTGTTGTTAAAGTGCGGTCTTTCACCAGCCAACTTGCGGTACAATCCAGGTACCCCCCACGCAAGAGACGGGCAGGCCGGTTTCCAAATCGGCTGGCTCGTCTTTTCTGTTTTCCAGTTCCCTTTCCTCCCTTGACTTCCCATTACATCTGTAGGTGTAGTCAATGGTGAGCGAGGTCGTTTGCTGCAAAGGTAGATTCGGCAGAAGTTGGCCATCGCTACGCCGCCAACCTTTTCAAGACTTCAACCAGCGTTTGCACCGCTTGGACATATTCCGTCACTGAGATACACTCATGAGGGGTGTGATCCAGGGTCGAATCGCCGGGACCATACACCACAGCCGGACACCGCCACACCGGCGCAACCACGTTCAAATCGGCTGTTCCTGTTTTGTAAACGAAACGCGGCGTTCCGCCCATTTGCCTGATCCCGTATAAAAAAGCCCTCACCAGCGATGAGTTTTTTTCGCACTCCCATGCTGGGAGGGGGTGGCCGGTCCGCTCTATCGAGATCTTATCAAAAATCGTCAGGATCTTTTCCAACGTCTCATACCACGCATCTGGCGGAATATCCATCGGCAGGCGGCAGCCAATATTCAACCGCGCCCATTGCTTGAAGCCATCCTGCCCCGATTGCATCCCGTGCAGCGTGGGAAGGAGTTTGTCGAAAACGCGGGACCTGCTGGCATTGAAGGCATCTGCATAAGCCTTGACTGCCAGCCAGGCCTCGACAGCGCCTTCGGCCGCGGTCTGCTCGCCGCTGGCGGTATGACTCTGCGTCTTATAGACCGTCACATCTGCCCAGGCTGAGCCTTTGTAGCCTAACGCCACGCGCTCCCAGCGGTTCGGCTCGCCGACAATCAGAAAATCGGGGCGATATTTGTCCACGAGAAAGCGCGCCCCGTCTGAATCGCGCTCCTCCTCCACTGCGCCAATCACCACGAATTGCCACCCCTCCACCGCCCCGACCCGCGCCACCGCATCGGTAAAGCAAGCCAGCGGGCCTTTGGCATCAACCGACCCGCGACCGTATAACATATCGCTGGTCGAGTGGGCAGTGGTTTTTTCAGCCATATCGAGACCAGCGGGAATCACCCGAACAGGAATTTCCCCTGGTACGGTATCAATATGTCCAAGCAAAACCACCTGACGTGGTCCGCCGCCCATCACGCCAACGGCATTACCCGCCTCATCTACAAACGCTTCGGTATAGCCAAGCGACTTCATCCGCTCGACCAGCCATTCTACCGCTTCACGCTCGCTGCCAGAGGGACTATAACGTTCGACCAAACCGATTAACGTCTCCAACTGTTCATTCTTCATCTTGATGCCGTTCCTCGCTCAACACATTCCTCAAGGCTGCCACCACAACATCCAACTGCTCATAGGTGATGACCAGCGGCGGCAGCAAGCGAATGACGGTCAGCCCGGCGTTGAGGGCGATAATGCGCTTTTCCTGCAATGCCTTGAGATACGGCGCAACCTTTTGCTTGAGTTCCACGCCGATCATCAGTCCCAGCCCGCGCACTTCGCGGAGGTTGGGCGATTGAATTGCCCGCAGTTTTTCCATCAGGTAGGCGCCTTTTTCGGCGGCCTGTTGGGGCAGATTTTCTTCTTCCATGGCGGTCAGGGCCGCCACCGCCGCCGCGCACGAGAGCGGATTGCCGCCAAAGGTCGAGCCGTGCAGCCCCGCGCCGAGATTTTTGACCGCCGGGCCGAGCAGCACCGCGCCCATCGGAATCCCGCCCGCCAGCGATTTGGCGACACACAACATATCGGGGGTAATGCCATAGTGTTGATAAGCGAACATCTTCCCCGTGCGCCCAAATCCGCTTTGCACCTCGTCAATCACCAGCAGCGCGCCGCGCTCCGAACAAATTTGCCGGGCGGCCTGCAAAAAAGCCGGTTCTGCCGGGTACACCCCGCCCTCGCCCTGAACGGCTTCCAGAAGGACGGCGGCGGTTTTTTCGGTCACGGCTTTTTCCAGCGCGCCGATGTTGTTATAGGGAATATGGCTGAAGCCCGGCACCAGCGGCTCGAACGGTTGGCGGTACTTCTTGTTCCAGGTGGCCGAAAGCGAACCGAACGTGCGCCCGTGAAAACCGCGCATGGCAGCAACGATTTCGGCGCGGCCAGTGGAAAGGCGAGCGAACTTAATCGCCGCCTCGACGGATTCGGTGCCGGAGTTGCAAAAGAAAACTCGGTCGAGTCCGGGGGTGAGAGCGGTCAA
>DAOTZT010000266.1:0-4256 GCA_034434255.1 Anaerolineales bacterium
TTGTTCTATAAACTCTACGCATTTTGTCACTGCGAGCAAAGCGAAGCAGTCTCCTGGCTTGCAAGGAGATTGCTTCGTCGCAAAAAACGCTCCTCGCAATGACAACTATACGAAAAGATGACATTGTCAAAATTTTTTAGAATACGCTTGACAATTATGCCAGATAATCTCTCAAAACCATTGCTTGAAGTTCGCAATCTTCAGACGTTTTTCTACACTGAAGATGGTATTGTTCGTGCCGTTGATGGGGTGAGTTTTGAAGTATATCCTGGTGAAGTTTTAGGGCTGGTTGGCGAATCAGGTTGTGGAAAAAGCGTCACATCTCTTTCGATTATGCGTCTGATTACTTCGCCGGGGAAAATTGTGCAGGGAGAAATTTTCTTCGATGGTGTCAACTTGCTTACCTTGCCAGAAAGTGAAATGATTAAAATTCGTGGCAATCGAATTTCCATGATTTTTCAACAGCCTCAAACGGCGTTGAACCCGGTTTTTAACGTTGGGCATCAAATTGGTGAGGTCTTGCATATCCATAAAAGCCTTACCCAGCGGACCGGCTTGCAAAGAGCGGTTGAACTTCTCAAGATGGTTGGGATTCCCGATGCTGACCGGCGTGCCAAATCGTATCCTCATGAATTTTCGGGAGGAATGGCGCAACGGGTGATGATTGCAATGGCGTTGGCCTGTGAACCTGATTTGCTAATAGCGGATGAACCCACCACCGCCTTGGATGTTACCATTCAAGCCCAAATCCTTGACTTGATGCGCGACTTGCGCCAAAAAATGGGCACGGCCATTATTCTGATTACTCACGACTTGGGGGTTATTGCAGAAATGACAGAACGAGTAGCGGTCATGTATGCAGGTCAAATTGTTGAGCAAGGGGAGGTCAATGCCCTATTTGATGCTCCTCTACATCCTTACACCCAAGGCCTGATGAACTCGATTCCAGTATTGGGAAAAATTAAGGAACGATTAGACGTGATTCCGGGCACAGTGCCAAACTTAATCAACCTGCCACAAGGATGTCGTTTTGCACCGCGTTGCCAGGCGCGTGAAAAATTCAGATTGTCTGTGTGCACCGAGGTTTCTCCTCCCCTTGTTGAGATTTCAGAGGGCCACCTTATCCGTTGCTGGTTGTATCAAAACACCACATCCACCTCTGATTCCTCAACTGGTATGATGGAGCATCGCGTATGAACACTTCTCTTGCTGCTTCTTCTGAGAACTTGGTGGAAATAGAAAATCTGGTCAAGTATTTTCCGGTACGCGCTGGGTTATTCCATCGTGTTGTGAACTGGGTCAAAGCAGTAGATGGGGTGAGTTTCTCAGTCAAAAAAGGAGAAACATTGGGCCTGGTTGGAGAATCTGGGTGTGGTAAGACCACAGTGGGACGCACCATACTCCGTTTGATTGAACCAACAAGAGGACAAGTACGGTTCGAAGGACGAAACATTTTTCAGTTACGTGGTCGTGACTTGAAACAAATTCGTCGCGACATGCAAATCATTTTCCAGGATCCCTATGCTTCCTTGGACCCGCGCCTGCCTGTGGGAGAAGCAGTGATGGAAGGTTTGAATATTCATGGAATTGGCACCCGCCGTGAACGGGTTGAGATCATGCTAGACATTTTGAAAAAAGTGGGTTTAGAGGAATACCACGCTCGCCGTTATCCTCATGAATTTTCAGGTGGACAGAGGCAACGAATTGGGATTGCTCGCGCTTTGGCCTTGCGCCCCAAGTTTATTATCTGTGATGAGCCGGTTTCTGCCCTGGATGTTTCGATTCAATCCCAGGTCCTGAATCTTCTGAAAGACTTACAGAAAGAATTTGGCCTAACCTACCTTTTTATTGCTCACAATCTGAGTGTCGTTGAGCATATCTCCGATCGAGTCGCTGTGATGTATCTTGGAAAAGTGGTGGAAATTACCGACCGTGATGAACTGTATCGCAGTCCTCTTCACCCTTATACTCAGGCTTTACTCTCAGCGATTCCTGTTGCCGATCCGCATTTCAAGCGCAAGAGAATTGTCATTAAGGGAGATGTGCCCAGCCCTCTTAATCCTCCGGCGGGCTGTCGTTTTCATCCGCGCTGTCCTCTTGCCCAAGCGATTTGTACCCAAGAAGAGCCAATTCTGCGTCAAGTCAAGACAAATCATTTGGTGAGCTGTTGGATGGTATCGTAATCAGGTGGATCCATTCTGCTCCTTAAGCGGTTTTACTGGCTGTCCCGGTAAGCATCTTGGGGGGGCTAAGCCGGGCAATCTTTTCTCACTTTATAGGGCAAGATTTCTGTTGCTGCTTAATCTACTGTCAATCTTTTGCTCAAATTTTTGGGGAAATCTGGATTGTAGCCGCGCATGATGCTCATGTGGCAGGCCAGGAGTTGCAGCAGCAACACGCCGAGCAGGGCGGCAAAAAAACGGGAAAGCAGTTTCATGGTATCTTTCTGTTTTGGAATGCAACAATACCATACCTGTAGAATGTTCATGCAAAAAAGGTGTGTTGGCAAGCAAATTTTCTATTTGATCTCCACCAGCACGGCGCGCACCATACGGCGGAAGCGATACCTGCCCGTGAGAGGGTTGTAGCCTGCACGGGTCAAGAGCGTCATCCAGTCGTATTCTTCGTGCTTGAAGACTTTTGAGACGCTGCTACCCCCTAGCTGGGTGTTCTCTCGCACTTCATAGACATAGGTCTGCCCGAAGGCGGCGATGGTGAAGCGGTCGCCATACTTCAGGTTTTTGATGCCCGCAAAAATGCTGGGGGTGTTATCGGCATTCCAGATGTGACCTGTCAGCACGGCGTTGCCCGGCTGGGTGGGGAAGGCGCTGTCTTCCAACCAGCCGACCGCGTTCCTCTTGATGCCTAGCGAGGGGATTTTGAGCGTCAATTCGTCGTAGGCGGCGTAGGTTTTTTTGGCGGCTGAGGCGGGAGCAAGGTCACGCCGCGGTGCAGGACGTTGGTGTCGGCGCTCAAGCTGACATTGCCGCTGGTTGCACCGCCGCTCGCCCTGTACCAGCGTTGACGACGGTGATGTCGCCACCTCCACCGATGTCGTCCGCGCAAGCCCAGGCTGAGCCATTCCACTTGGGCAGTTGACCATTGGCGCAGATTTGCGGCAGGGCGGTACGGGACATCCAGACCGAACTGACCGCTGCTCAGGGTGAGGAGGCCGGTGCCGGCGGTGTAGGTCGTATCATCATCTACCCCACCGGCAAAGCCGGCCGGCACGCCGCTCAACCCGCTCCACGGGGAGGATAGGGCATAACTGGCATAGGGCGCGGCGGTGAGCGCCTGGCGCGGGGGCAGGTCGGTGTAGGCGGTGTCGCCACTGCACCGCACGGCAATCGCCAGCCAGCGGGCATTGCCCTGAAAGGCCGCCGCGCCAAACTCTAGTTGCACGGTGAACAGGCCATCGGTCACGGCCACGCCGCTTTTGGTTTGGGTTGTGCCGATTTGCGTCCCGCCGCTGACATCATCCCACAGGCTGAACTGAAAATCGCAGGTGCCGGTGAGGAGTCCGGCGGCGTTCTTCAGCTGCCCCTGGTAGGTGAAGGCCGTCCCCAGCGGCGATTGCGCCCGGCTGGAGTTGCCGTCAGCGCCAGAGTTAGGACGAACACGTCAAAATGAGAAATGTTTTCTTTTTCATCGTATCACCTCAGGGTGCAACAAGATGCTGCCGAACGACAGGATGATGGAATCAACAGAGTGCAGAGTGTACCGCCGACCTTTGGTCGGCCCTGCAGAGCCAAGCATAGTTTGGCGGTACGATGAGCTCACCGCAAAATCTTTATGATTGTGATGGATTCTTGAGAAAATACTCTAGAACAGCCTCTTGAATCACATCTCGACTATTGGGCGACTAATCTTCTGCCCGTATTTGAGCCTCCAGAAAGGCTGCCAGGTCGGCCAGATTCTTGAACCCGATGCGCTCGCCCGTGGCGATGGGCGCCACGAGGGCATGACAGGCCGTTTCATCCCGCTCCCAGACGCGCCAGACGCGTAACAGGTAAGACGTGTGGGTTGAACCAAATCGGCTGGCAGGTGGACTCCCTGTAGCACAAGATTCGTTTGTGCTACACTGTACAAACTGGGCATCAGGAAAACGTCAGTACGTTTCCTCGCTGTAACTATTCAGGCTGTCATTGCGAGGGCGTTCTCTGCCCGAAGCAATCTCGTCTTGAACAGGAAAAACCATGCTTTGGGAGACTGCTTCACTCGCAAAAAGCGCTCGTTCGCAGTGACACCCCTGTTTC
>DAOTZT010000267.1:0-11618 GCA_034434255.1 Anaerolineales bacterium
AACAGGGGTGTCACTGCGAACGAGCGCTTTTTGCGAGTGAAGCAGTCTCCCAAAGCATGGTTTTTCCTGTTCAAGACGAGATTGCTTCGGGCAGAGAACGCCCTCGCAATGACAGCCTGAATAGTTACGAATTCCGAATAGTGTTCTTGAAGAACCTGGACTTCGTTTTCACAGCAAACTTCGCCGAAAGGATATTGAAATCCATATTCTGATTGCGGATCCATAAAGACCTCGCTCGATGCTGGACATGATGGTTTCGTACAATATATCCCTAAGTCGGGTTTTGTGCAATAGCCGTTGAACCTTTTCCTCTCTTCCCTCCCATCAGCCGATCCTTGCGCCTCCCCTCCCACAGGTGGGTAAACTTGCGGGAGGGGGAGGCGGTTACAAATCGAGACTTTTGCCTTATCTGCCTTCCAACTGGCTGTGATCAGTCTTTTCCGCTTGACGGGCGAGCAGCAAAAGCACCATTGTGCTGGTCAGGCCAAAGGCCAGGCCCCCGTACCAGATCGCTTTGGGACCAATTGCGTCGTTCAAGAATCCGCCAATGAGCGGCGCAACCGCACGTGCCAGTCCCCACGTCAGCCAGTAGATGGACATGTAACGGCCGCGCAGGTCCTCCGGGGCGCGACTGGCGGCATAGGCCGTGCCGGTGGGAATCAAAATCAATTCGCCAAAGGTCAGAATGACCATGCTGAGCCAAAATCCCCAAAAACTGCTCATCAGGGCCACACTGCCTACTCCCACGGCATAAACGAACATCCCTAAGGCAATCATCTGTCCTGCAGGGTGCCGGCGGGTAAACAGCGTCACGAAGTATTGGACGAATACACACATCAGGGCATTTGTAATCGGCAGCCAGGCATAGCGTGACTCGGAGAGACAATAGTTTGTTTTGGTATAGACCGCCAGGAGAGTCCACATCATCAGCGGGGCGATCATTCCAAAGGTGATGGCTGCCACAAACGACAGGAAATGCCTGTCCCGGAAAACCTGCCGGTAACCTGACAAATTTTCTAGCAGCGTCTCTTCGCGTTTTTCCGGTTTGCGTTGGAGAGTCTCGCGGGCGAGAAGCAGCAAAATCAGGCTGTAGGTGAACATTGCTGCCGCTGCCCCATAAAAGGCCAGCGCGTATGATTTGGCAACAATCAAGCCACCGATGGATGGCCCAATGGCAATGCCGGCGTTGTTGGTCATGCGCAGGATGGAATAAGCCGTTGTTCGCCGTTCTGGGGGAATCATGTCGGCCATCATGGCGTCCGAGCCAATGGCGTAGAAGGGCATCGAAGCCCCCATGATAGTCATCGGAAGGAGGAAAGCCGGGTAACTTCCGGCGCGACTCGTCAGCAGGTAGGCCACGCCGTGAGCAGCCTGAGCCAGGAACATAATCGGTTTACGCCCGAAACGGTCGGCGATCGAACCGCCCAAAAAAGAGACCAGCATCCCGACAAAAGAACTGATACTGATGAGCGTGGCAGCGTTGGTGAGGGGCGTGTTTAATTTCCCGCTGATATAAATCAACTGAAATGGCCACACCAGACTCGATCCGGCTGAACTGACTAACACGCCAAAGGCAATCAGCCAGAACTGGGGGGGAAAAGTTTTGAAGTGATTTAAAAGGCGATTGTCCATCATTGACAAAATAGGTCACGTTGTTCACGTGACCTACTCCATTTGCTATCTGCGGTTGCTGCTGCCGCCGCGTCGATCGTTGCTTCGACCTCCGCGCCGGTCTCCGCCGGTTGGGCGGGAACCGCCGCCGGGGCGTCCGCTTCCGCCCGGCCGTCCGCCGCCGCTCTTGCGGCTATCGTGCTCCTGGGCTTCTTCCACGCTCCAGCCTTCCAGCACGGCGGTCCGGCTCAGGCGTACTTTCCCCGCCGGGTCTATGCCGGTGACCATCACGGTCAATTCGTCGCCGGGGTTGCAGATGTCTTCTACCTTCTGGACCCGATCGCTGTCGAGTTGGGAGATGTGCACCATCCCATCAACGCCGGGCAGAATCTCTACAAATGCGCCAAAGTCAGTAACCCGCACGACTTTGCCGGTGTAGATGCGCCCGATTTGGGGCGATTCGGTGATGCTCTCGATGCGTTCTCGCGCCAGTTGGGCGCCGATGCCATCGGTGGCCGCGATGTACACTGTACCGTCCTCTTCGATGTCAATCTTGGTGCCGGTTTCCTCCTGCAAGGCGCGGATGTTTTTCCCGCCCGGACCGATAATGGCCCCGATCTTATCCACGGGGATCTTGACGGTGGTGATGCGCGGGGCGTGCGGTTTCAGATCGGGCCGCGGGGCAGGAATGACCTCGAGCATCTTATCGAGGATGAACAAGCGCGCCTGGCGAGCCTGCTCCAGTGCCTCGGCCATGATTTCTTTGCTCAGGCCAGAAATCTTGATGTCCATTTGCAGGGCGGTGATTCCGGTGCGCGTGCCAGCCACTTTGAAGTCCATATCGCCAAGGTGGTCTTCTGCGCCTTGAATGTCAGTCAGGATGACGTATTTGTCGCCCTCTTTGATCAATCCCATCGCGACGCCCGCGACCGGCGCTTTGATCGGCACGCCGGCGTCCATCAAGGCCAGCGTGGAGCCGCAGACGGAGGCCATCGAGGTCGAGCCGTTCGACGACATGACTTCGGAGACCAGCCGCAGCGAGTAGGGGAATTCTGATTCGGGGGGGATGACCGGTTCCAGGGCGCGTTCGGCCAGCGCTCCATGCCCGACCTCGCGCCGGCTCTGCCCACGCAGCGGTTTGACCTCGCCGGTAGAGAAGGGTGGAAAGTTGTAATGGTGCATGTAGCGCTTGGTTTCAATGGGCGTCAGGCTATCCAGTTCCTGGGCTTCGGAAAGCGTGCCGAGGGTGGCCAGGGTGAGGACCTGGGTTTCGCCGCGGGTGAACAGACCCGAACCATGGGTGCGGGGGGTGACGTCCACTTCGCACCAGATCGGGCGAATTTCGGTCGGCGTACGTCCATCGGGGCGCTTGTGCTGGTACAGAATCCGCTCGCGGACGATGCGCTTTTCGGCTTCGGAAAAGGCATCTTTGACGCTTTGCAGGTCGGGAACAATGGCCGCGTCGCTTTCTTCGATGACGACATCATCGGTCGGGACGAGCGCACTGGTGACCTGTTCGCGCAGGGCGTCCATGCCGCTGTGGAATTCTTCCTTGCTAAGCGGCTTTTCGAGCAATTCTTGCATGGCTCCGCTGACCTGCTCATAGACCTTTTGCTGAATTGCCTCATCGGGCAGGGAGATGACGACCTCGCGCTTGGGCTTGCCGATTTCGGCCCGCATTTTTTCTTGCAGGTCAATCAGCGGCTGAAGCGCCTGGTGACCAAATTCCAGCGCGGCGATCATGACATCTTCTGGAATTTCCTTCGCGCCGCACTCGACCATGAGAATCGCCTCGCGGCTGCCGGCCAGGCGCAGGTCGAGGTCTGAGACCTCCATCTGGCTGAAGGTGGGGTTGATGACGAACTGATTGTTGATGCGGCCCACGCGCACCGCACCCACCGGGCCATTCCAGGGAATGTCGGAAATCATCAGTGCAGCCGAGGCAGCCGTGATTCCCAGGACGTCAATCGGGTTATCGGGGTCTGCGGACAGGGAATACATGATGACCTGGACCTCATTGCGCATGCCCTTGGGGAAGAGCGGGCGAATGGGGCGGTCGGTGAGACGAGCGGTGAGGATGGCCTCGGTGGAGGGGCGGCCTTCGCGGCGGAAGAACGAGCCGGGGATTTTGCCCGTGGCGTAGAGTCGTTCTTCGTACTCTACGCTGAGGGGGAAGAAGTCGATGCCTTCGCGCACGCCCCCCATGGTGGCTGCAGCAAAGATCACAGTATCGCCGAGGCGCACTGTGACGGCGCCACCGGCCTGGGCAGCGAGTTTGCCGGTTTCAATGGTAATTTCACGGCTGCCCACAAGAGTCGTGTAGCGTTTTGATTCTGGTTTCATAATATTTTCTCTCCTGGATGTGCGCGAGACTGCTCGCGCTACTTTTCCCGCCATTCAGGGACTGAAGAGCGTGGACAACGGGCCTGTTCCTGTTGTCAGCACTATTCAATTCCTGAAGCGCGGGTGGATAAAAAGAGTAGATGGGCCCTTGCCCATCTACTCGGGCGAACTGTTATTTTATTTGCGGCGCAGTTTCAACTGCTCGGTCAGCGCCAGGTAGCGCTGGTAGTCGTGCTTCCGCAAGTAAGCCAGAAGCCGGCGGCGCTGGCCTACCAGTTTGAGCAGGCCGCGGCGGCTCGACTCGTCGTGCTTGTGCGTTCGCAGATGTTCGGTCAGTTGCATGATGCGGCTTGTCAAAAGCGCAACCTGCACTTCTGGCGAACCGGTGTCTTTTTCGTGGCGATGATAATCTGCAATGACCTTGGTTTTGATTTCTTTATCGAGCGGCATGACGTTTGCTTTCCTTTCTTTAGATTTTTGAGCAGGTCTCCGCATCGGCAGGGGAGGCCGCCGGTGGGACCAGTCAATGCGGGCTGGATTATACCATAAGTCACGAGAGAGATTCAGCGGCGTTCGGGGGGCAGATCGTTTGTTACTGAACCCTTCCTGACTGGCGGCTGGTCTTCCAGCCGGTGAGCAAGCGTTGTAATTCTTCTTCTTCATCGGCTTGATTCTGGAAGTATTCGGTCATGAACGGGCTGCGCCGTAAGCGCAGGGCCATCGGTGCGACCGCTTTCAGGTCGCTGGGCCGGACTTTGAGCCTGCCATCGGCAGCGGCATAGGCGCGGGCCGCCTCGAACCAGGTAATTTCGGCGCGCAGGCTGTCAATGCCCATTTTTTGGACCAGTTCGATGGCTGGTTTGGCTATCCTGTCTGGAAGTTCTACTTTGGGCAAACGGTCGCGGGCGGCTTGAATTTCGGCGGCTGCGGCCATCGTCTCTTCCTGGTAGAGGGCGGTCATCGCCCGCGGATTGGACAGGTAGGCCTGTACGCGGCGATATGCTTCCAGCCGCTCAGCGGGCTTTTCCAGCCCGCGTACGATGACGCGCAGGCCGAAGCGATCGAGAATCTGGGGACGGAGTTTGCCTTCCTCCGGGTTCATCGAGCCGATGAGCACGAAACGGGCGCGATAGGTGGCTGAGACTGGGCCGCGCCGTACGGTGTAACTGCCCTGGGCGGCGGCGTCGAGAATGGCATCCACGATGTCGTCGGCAAGCAGGTTGATTTCGTCAATGTAGAGCAAGTTCCGGTCGGCCTGGGCCAGAATGCCGCGCCGAATGCGCATCCGTTCGCTCAGGATGGCGGCGCGCTCGTCAATCCCGCCGACGACGTCCTCCAGCCGGGCGTTGAGCGGCAATTCCACCAGACGCACCCGGTCGGGGGCAGTGAGCGGTTGCCCTTCGCCGTATTTGCGGGCACAGTCGGGGCAAACAGCATCCAGGCCACCGGTCTCGATGTCTTCGGGCAGACAGCCGTAATAGCACAGGCTGCGTTCCACTTTGGGGAGCAGGTGCAGCAGCGAGCGGACGGCGGTCGTCTTGGCTGTGCCGCGCGGCCCGATGAGCAGGATTCCGCCCACAGCCGGGTTGATGAGGCCGAGCAGCAGGGCCAGTTTCATCTCCATCTGGCCCACAATGGCCAGGAAGGGAAACGGTAAGACCTCTGCCAGCCCGCTTTCTTCGGCGGGCAGCGAGGAGAAGGCCTTGCCAGAGACGTAGTTGAGCAGTTCTTTGAGCGAACGAAACGAGTGGCCGACTCGCTCTTTGGGTTCGCCAGTTTCTTCATCCGTGGGAGGGGGTAAATTCTCGCTCATGGCCATTCTCAGGAAGAAGATTCTTGTTGCTTTTGTTGTAACCGGCGTTGCTGACGTTCGGCGGCGGCGCGCATGCGCTCGGCTTCGGCGGGGGTTTCGGCCAGCAGGGGAGGAACGGGGGTGGGACGGCCCTGTTCATCAATGGCGACATAGACGAGGTAGGCGGTGTTGGTCTCCAGACGTTTGCCGGTGATAGGATCTTCTGCCGTCACCCGTACTTCGACCTCCATCGAGGTGCGACCAGCGTAGGTGACTTCGGCGTTGAACATCACCAGGTCGCCGATGTGAATCGGATGGCGGAAGACCATGCGATCCATCGCAACCGTCACGGTGCGGTGACCGGCGTGTCGGGTGGCGGCCAGGGCGCCGGCCTCGTCCACCAGTTTCATAATCCACCCGCCGTGAACGTTGCCCTGGGTGTTTGCATGTTCGGGTTGCATCATTTGCGCCAGTTGGATGCGCGAGGCGCTGATTGGTTTGGGAGAAAGGGTCTGGTCCATCGTCACTCTATTTCTGTTCCTTCCACATCGAGAGGATGCAGGCGGTGGGGTTCTTCTGCCAGGACATCAATTGTGCCGGGCAGGAGTTCGCTCATCAGCGGCGCAAGCGGGACAGTCGCTGGGATCGCCAGAGGAGGGGGTGGGGGAGGGGGCGTTTTTGGCGGCTTGAGACTGGCTACGCTTTCCCGTCGCAAGATGCGCGGCTCTTTGGTCAGTTCGCCGACGTAAACTCCCAGCACGGAATAGACGTCCCGGTTGGGGGTGACCCAGCCGATCCATTCTCCCGTGCGGTTGTAAAGATAGGGGTAAGCCAGGAAGGCTTCGGCGTCGCCACGAGAAGTGTAAATGGCAATGACAGGAGGTCGGTTCATACAGACACCTGATCCACATCATTATACGTCCAGTAGCGGTTGACAAAGAAGTTCCACAGCGTCACGATTCCCACGGCCAGGGCCAGCGTGGTGTTTTTGGCCAGGAAATCGGGGCTGGCAATGGTCCAGCGGAGTTGCTCGAACAGCCGCAGGAATGGCATTTCGGCAAAGCGGAGAATGGGGATGCGAATGGCTACGCCGGCGGTGTTGACCAGGAAGAACATGGCCAGTTGACGGGCAAGCGGTTTGGAACGCGAGTCGGGATACGTCCAGTAACGGTTCCAGATGAAGTTGCTGAAGACAGCGCAGACAAAGGAGATGGTGCCTGCCAGGGTCAATGGAAACTGGGCCAGGCGAGTGAGCAGGTTCATGATGCCAAAATCTACGACTGCGCCAATCGCGCCGACGACCATGAATTTCAAGAATCGTGTTTGTTCCTGGCGGTTGGTGAGAAGAGTGGTCATGCCAATCCCATTTTTTTGCGGAAGTATTCGATGGTATTGTGCAAGCCGGTTTCCAGGTCCACTTTGGGTTCCCAGTGGAGCAGGGTGCGCGCCCGCGTCAGGTCGGGGCGCCGCCGCTGGGGGTCGTTGCCGAGGCGGTCGTCGGGGCGGTAGTCCAGGCCGGCGGTATTGCCGGTCAGACGGTTGATGAGGTGGGCCAGTTCGAGAATGGAAATTTCATGATCGTTCCCGATGTTGACCGGCAGGTGTTCCTCGATGAGGAGCAAGCGGTAAATGCCCTCAATCAAGTCATCCACGTAACAGAAGGAACGTGTCTGCGAGCCGTCGCCATAGATGGTGAGCGGTTCGCCGCGCAGGGCTTGCTGGATGAGGTTGGGGATGGCCCGCCCATCGTCCAGGCTCATGCGCGGGCCATAGGTGTTGAAAATGCGCACGATGCGGGTATCCACTTTGTGAACGCGGTAATAGGCCATGACGGTGGCTTCGCCGAAGCGTTTGGCCTCGTCGTACATGGAGCGCTCGCCGATGGGGTCCACGTGCCCCCAATAGGATTCGGGTTGGGGGTGTTCAAGCGGGTCGCCGTACACTTCGGACGTGGAAGCGAACATGTACCGGGCGTGATTGATGCGGGCCAGGCCAAGCGTGTTGAACGTCGCGAGCGAACCGGCTTTGAGGGTCTCGATTTGCAGGTTCGGGTAACCGCGCGGCGAGTTGCGGTTGGGGCTGGCAGGGGAGGCGAAATGCAAGACGGCATCCAGTCTTTTGTGGAGGCTGATGAAGTTGCTGACGTCGTGGTTGATGAAACTGAAATTGGGATTGTTGGCGAGGTGCTGGATATTCTCTGGACTGCCGGTCAGGAAGTTGTCCATGCCGATGACGGTGTGGCCTTCGGCGAGTAAGCGGTCGCAGAGGTGAGAGCCGAGGAAACCGGATGCTCCGGTGACGAGGATGTGCATAATGGTATCTCCTGAAAAATGTTATTTCCAGTCAACGCGGATGGTGAGGCCATCGCCGGTAATCTGTTGTGATTGTACGTTTTGCGCGTCGATGAGCCAGAGGTTGCCTTCGTAGAGGATGGCGATTAAGTTGCTCCCGGCTTGTGGTGACCAGACGGGGGTTTGTGGTTCGAGGCCCGGCTGGGTGGCCGGGGGGAAGAGTTGGCGGGGGTCGGAGCCGTCGCGATCCATGACTGTCAGGCGGTAACGGCTGGTGGCTGATTGTTGCGGGAAGATGGCTTGCAGGTAGGCTACCTGGTACGCAATTTCGCCGTTGGTCGTTTGTGCCGCGGAGCAGGAAGGGTAGGCGAACATGCCGGTTTGCAAGGCCAGACTGACGTTGATGCCGGTTGTCAGTGAAAGGGCCTGCAGGTCGAAGAGCGGGGATTCTTCGGGGGTGGTCAGTCCCTGAGGCGGGGCGTGGGTGACGAAGTAGAGGCTTTGCGAATCGCTTCCCCAGGCCAGGCCGGGAACCCAGGCCCAATCGGCGTAGGTGTTGAGCGGGGTGATCTCTACCAGCGGAAACAGGGTTTGCGCTTCGAGGTCCACCAGCCCTACTGAGTCGGGGCGGGCATAAGCCAGGCGCTGCCCGTCGGGGGACCAGGCAAATGTCGTGCCCCACCAGCCGTAAATCCCGCCGGAGGAGGTTTCCAGCACTTTGGTGGGGGTTCCTGCACTACCTTTTTGCGGGTCGAAGGGGAGCAGGTAGAGATCGTTATTCGCCTGCCAGCCGGGGGCGGTCAGGCGCGGTTCGACGGTCGAATAGGTGATGACGTATTTCTGACCCGGCTGCCAGTCTGCAAAATGGACGACGTTGGCAACGTGCAGGTTAACGGGTGTCGCACCGGGCTTGTTGACATTTACAATCCACAGGGTGTTAATTTCCTGCTCGGCGGGGCGGCTGGATTTGCGGCTGAAGAGCAGCCACTCCCCATCGGGCGAAAGGCGGAAGACGCGCCCGTCCAGGTCGCCGCTGGTGACGATGGGGCGGCGGTTGGCGGTGGAGCCTTCCATCAACCAGGCGTTGCCACCGCTCAGGTAGGCCAGCCGTCCGGGCAGGGAGACGGTGGTGAATGGGTTTTGTACGCCCACCATCAGAATTTCGTCCACCGGCTGTTTGATGATCACCGGCGCCAGGTCAATTTCGCTGACTTTGATGCCGTCTTCGTAGGTGATACGGGTGGTGATTTCCTGCTCGCCGTTTTCTCCTGCCTGGATGAGACGTTTCTCGTTGGCGGGCATGGATTCGTTGGGGAGCAGGTAACTGCGGAAGGGGATGGGTTCGGTGCGGGTGAGATATTCTTCCCGAACGCGGGTCACGGTCACCTGGGCCCCGTCTTCCAGCACGGCGTAGGCCGGGGGACTGACGCGGTCGAGCGAGCCGAGGCTGATTCCGGCGGCTTCCAGCGCGTTTTGGACCGTGCTCCCCGCTGGCAGGGTCACCTGGTGCGTTTCCCCGTCGCTCAGAATGCTGATGGTGATCGGGGACGGGGTCTCTGTTGCCGTTGGCTGGCAGGCAGAGAGGAGCAGGAGTAGCAGGACAAGTCTTAAGACTTGTCCTGCCGATATCCTCAGCAATTTGCGCCTTCCCCGGTTTTGCGAAATTTGGTTCATGAGGGATACTGGTATAATCCGAGCGCTATTTGATTTCTCCGCGAATGGTCATGACACCGTCGGCGATGGTGACATCGGTCAGGCGGATGCCGGTGGCCACTGGCCCCACGGAACCGGTAAAGGCCTCGTCAATCATGGCGGTCAGCACCTCGAGCAGGCCGGTTGGGACGGGCAGCGGGCCGAAGTTGGCGGAGGCCAGTTGGATGTCCAGGTCGCCGTTTTCATCTACGCCTGCCGTCAAGATGATCAGCGCCGTTGCTTCGAGATTGCCCTTGTGGGCGCGCCCATATACCTGGATTTGTCCATCTTGCAGATACACTTGCGGATCGGTCAGGAGCGGATCGGCCTGCGCCTGGAGTTTCATCGCCAGGTAAGACGTTAACTGAACCTCGCTGATGGTGATGGTGACCTCGCCGGTCACGGCGCCAGCAGCGATCGCCTCGGCGATGGACTGTTCCAGATCGCCGACCGCTTCGGTTGAGACCGGCACCGAGCGATCGGGGTATTCCGGTCCGCCGATGAAAATGGTGCATGCCATCATGGTCAGCAGGATGAACAGAATCGCCAGTGAAACATTCTTTTTCATGGGATTTTGCCTCCGAACATCACGAACGTTGGAGTGGATTATAGCATGACTGAATCTGAAACCAGACCTCTTGATTTGATCGCTGCGCTGGAAGCGTTACTGTTTGTGTCACCTGAGGCCGTTCTCCCTGCGCAACTGGCTGCGGCGTTGGATGTCTCGGTGGCTGCTGTGGAAGAGGGGCTGCAACAATTAGAGCAGGAACTGGCCACGCGTGGCCTGCGCTTACAGCGTCATGGGGGGCGGGTCCAGTTGACCACGGCTCCGGAAATGGCGGAACTCATCGAGCGCTTTCTTGGCCTGGAGGCGACCAGCCGCCTCAGCCGTGCTGCTCTTGAGACGCTGGCCATCATTGCCTATCAGCAGCCTGTCACCCGTCCCTATGTGGAGAGCATCCGCGGCGTCAGCAGTGACGGGGTGATGAAATCGCTGCTCAGTAAGGGGCTGATTCAAGAGGTGGGGCGTGCCGAAGGTCCAGGCCGTCCGATTTTATACGGCACCACGGCCGATTTTTTGCGCCATTTTGGGCTGAATTCGCTTTCTGAATTGCCGCCGCTGGACCTGACGGACGTCGGCTCAACGACGGCGCACGATGAAATGTTGAAGGGCTAAGAGCCTATCCGAAAGTTAATTGAGTAAAATTTGTGAACAAGCCATGTAAACCAAAGCGAGCCAGTTTCGCGCCTTCTTGCACCAGTTAGTAGCAATACTGCGACGTTTTGATAACCAACTCAACGTTCTTTCGATGACTCAGCGTTGGCGGGAAAGTTCTTCTCACCAGGAATAGAATTTGAGCATCTTTCTGAACAGCAGCTCAAATAGCCCCTGTTCTTGCCAGGTGTGAAAGCGTTCATGTAAACGCTGCTGGCAACATTGAACCCTTCTTTTTCCATTGACAACCGCTCTACAGCGCATAGCAAATCCAAGACATCCCGATTGTTTAGCGTGGATGTCCTTGCTTTTTTTTGCCTGTGGCTCTTTGGGCAAGTGCTTTTTTGCGATTTGCACAACTTGCCCGGCATTCGATATTTGCTTTTCGATTTTGTGTTATCCTTGATCATGGAGAGGTGACATCTTGAACTTGGATTTTTGCATTCCCTGTCTTATCAGGTCTCGTTTCCTTGTTTAACTATTTTTCAGATAGGTTCTATCTAAATGCGATTTTCTTACTTCAACAGTATCCCATTTTCGTATGTAACTATTCAGGCTGTCATTGCGAGGGCGTTCTCTGCCCGAAGCAATCTCGTCTTGAACAGGAAAAACCATGCTTTGGGAGACTGCTTCACTCGCAAAAAGCGCTCGTTCGCAGTGACACCCCTGTTTC
>DAOTZT010000268.1:0-12501 GCA_034434255.1 Anaerolineales bacterium
ACCTGGGAAGACATGTACTACAATCTCGTCAAACATCACAAGGCCTGCGCCTGCCCGTCAGGAATGTTCCAGGACGCAAATGGATGTCACGAACAGCGGCTATGGCTGTTCATCTACAGATCATGCTTGGACTGTTAGAGGAGTGCTCACCACTTTTCTTAAAGGGAGACTACCCCTTATTTGGTCTCGGACATGCTTAGAAGTGGGTTTGGCATTTTAGGGAAGAAGCCTATTACTTTTCTGCAAGGTTCTTGAGCGTACGATCAAAAATTTCTTCGTGTTCCTTGCTCTTGCCGCGAGATTTTTTGGTCTTGACAATGATTTTCTTGCCCGAGCGTTCCTGGGCTTTTTGGAAGGCAATTTCAAAGGCAGTTAATTCGCGTTCGCGAAGTTCTGTTTCCTCAACAGACTCTGCGGTTTGTTTTTTACCCTTGCTGCGTTTTCCGCTGGCCTCTTTTTTGTTGACTTCGGCAACAATTTGTTCGGGCTTGGGCGTAGCATCCTTGATGCTTAAGCGAATTTGTCGTTTGCGACGATCAACATCCAGCACTTTCGCTTCAACTTCGTCACCTTCTTTGAGCACTTCTGCTGGATTCTTGATGTAGTCGTGCGAAATTTCGCTGATGTGCACCAGGCCGGGACGTTCAGCACCAATTTCTACAAATGCACCGTAGGATTCGATGCGGGTAACTTTGCCTTTGACCAGCATACCCGGCTCGATTTCTTTCCATTCCAGAGCGAGGGGCTGAATCATTGTTAATTCAACCCGGTCATCCTGTACTCTGCGTACCCAAACATCTACGACTTGCCCGACTTTGAGAACATCTTCCACCCGATTGACTGGCTCTTTGCTGAGTTGGGAGATGTGGATGACGCCAGGAATTTTTTGCCCGATATCGAGAACTGCCCCTGCAAGGGTGGTTTTAATGACTTTGCCTGTCAGACGTGCTTTAGGTTGCAGCGTGTTTTGTGCCGCCGCGGTAGTGGTTCCCATAGAAACTTCTCCATAAACTGAAATTTAGCCAAAAGACTATTATAACTGATTTTGGCATTTTGGGTTTAAAGACGTCCGACAATTTTTAACTCGAGTGATATAAACTAAAAAGTCCGCAAGATTGCGGACTTTTTCAGATTACTTTTTGGACAGCCCCTGACTGCTTTTTGCAAGAGGTCTACATTCCAGCCATGAAAGCCAGGCCAACAGTTCCCGGCCCGATGTGAGCACCAATGACCGGGCTGACACTGGTAAGAATTTTTTCCACTGGCTTGAGTTGAGCCGCTGCTGTCTCAAGAATTTGTTGGGCTTCGGCTGCAGCGTTGGCATGGAGTGTGGCGATTCGGATAGGATTGCTATTTCCAATCTTTTCTATCACCAGTTCCATCATGCGCGAGATGGCTTTACTTTTTGTGCGCACTTTATCAGCGGTTTCGATGCGGCCATCTTCTAGCATCAGCACAGGTTTGATATTCAGTGCCGAACCAAGCAAAGCCTGAGCGCCCCCAATGCGCCCACCGCGGTGGAGAAATTCAAGCGTATCCACGACGAAAAAGACGCCTGTGTGTTTGCGCGCCTCTTCAGCTATTTTCTGGCATTCTGCTAACGAAGCGCCTGCCTCAGCTGCACGCGCTGCGGTGAGCACTTGAAACCCCATCGCCATTGCTGTCGAGAGAGAGTCGACAATTGCAATTTTGCTTGCCGCTGACGGGATCATCTCTTTGGCTTGCATGGCGGACTGAATTGTCCCAGAAAGCTTCGAAGAGATGAAAATTCCCAACACATCATAGCCGGCTTCCAGGAGTTTCTCAAAGGCTTCTTTCATGGTCACAATTGACACTTGTGACGTCGTGGGCATGACTTTGGCATGTTCAAGTTTGGTATAAAATTCAGTAGGCTGGATGTCTACACCATCCCGGTAAGTCTCTTCGCCCCAAATCAGGACTTGAGGGGTAATTGTAAGATGATAAGTGCTTACGAAAACTTCGGGAAGGTAAGCAGTGCTATCCGTCACCACAGCGACTTTAGACATAGTTCCTCCATTAGCGAATTTGCGTTGCTCTGCTGCAATCAGGTCATTGCGAGCCGCCATAGCAGGCGACCACGAAGCGTAGCCGACAGGTAAGCAATTTCCTTCCCGGCTGGGAGATTGCTTTCCCCACGCTACGCTCGCGACGTGCGCTTTGCTCGTAGTGACATACTTTGAGAGTGTTTGCAACAGAGCAAATTTGCGTGAATTTCAGACTTTAAAACACCAGCAAATCAATTCGTTGCGCTCTTTTCCTGCCTATCTGCCACTTTCCTCATAAATTGCAATCTGTTGCAATCATACAAAAAGTCTTGGCCTATGAAAAGCGGATTGCTTTAGCTGACTTTACTGCAAAAAGGTCTTGAACCACAAAGGACACGAAGTACACAAAGGGTTTCTGAAAGGCTCAATTGAAAATCTTGAATTTCGGCGCACAATTGTTTGAAAAACTTCGTGCTCCCTTGTGCCTTTTGGGGTAAAACAGGTTTTTGCAGTGGACTCTTTAGCTATTTTCTCACCATGGCAAGTAATTTTCTCCCAGAAGTCTTCAGCGGATGGCCAAAGCCTTGTGAGGGTAGGCATCAAAGACACGACGAGATTGGGCAAGATTTTCAAAGCCCTGACGATTGAGCAAACTGATGACCAGGTGGGAGTATAGTATATCACTTCGATTCGACCACTATCAAATTTTTTCGCATTCAGCGACGTATTTTGAAAGAGAAACCCCGACTCCGATGGGAATCACGCTGAATTCAGCAAAGACGTGCATATCAGTCTCCTTCTGTTTGTGGGTTCTGGGTTTTATCCCGTCCCAAACTGCCTGTCGCCCGCGTCGCCCAGGCCGGGGACGATGTAGCCGCGCTCGTTGAGGTGATCGTCCACCGCGGCCAGGTGAATGGGCACATCGGGGTGGGCGTTTTGCAGGGCGGTGATGCCCTCGGGCGCGCCGATGAGACCGACGAACTTGATTCGTTTCACCCCCCAGCGTTTGAGAATATCCACCGTCGCAACCGCCGAGCCGCCGGTTGCCAGCATCGGGTCGAGGATCAGACAAACCGACACGGTCGGCTCGACCGGCAACTTGTTGTAGTATTCCACCGGTTTGAGCGTCTTCTCATCGCGGTACAGGCCGATGTGCCACACTTCTGCGCCGGGGAGAAATTCCCAGATTCCTTCGACCATCCCCAGACCGGCGCGCAAGATCGGCACCAGACCGACTTTTTCTTGCAATTCCCCGCCCGAGGCTATGCCTAATGGCGTTTCTACCTGACAGGGGCGGATGGGCAGGTCGGCGGTGGCCTCGTAGGCCAGCAAACCGGCGATTTCGCGCACCAGTTCACGGAATTTCTTCGGTTCGGTGGCTTTGTCGCGCAGGCGGGTCAGTTTGTGGATAATCAGGGGGTGATTGGAAACAAATACATTTGACATAACGCTTCCTTATTTGGAGAAATGGTTGTTCTTTGCCTGTGCAGGGGAAACGATTCCCTTACTGGCTGGGAGATTGCTTGCCCGATGGGCACGCTTTGCTCGCAATGACAATTGATTGGGGTCAGGCAGTGAAGAGTATCGTCTCAATTCCATGAGGGCGCACATTCAGTTTGAGGCTGCCGTCTTTTTCTGCCCGCAATGCAGCGACTTTTTCCTCGGCCAGGTTTACCTGCTCGGCGCGGCGGAACGCCCACCACGGGCGCAGTGAGAGGCTGAGTTCGCGGTCGCTCCAATTGTAGCCGCGTATCAGCCAGCCGCGGCCATCTTCGGCCAGTTTGACGGCGCTGACCCGAAATTCTGCCGGGGAGAGGCTCACAAATGACCCCCGGGCAGGTAAGGAGCCGCTGTGCAAGTCGCTCATGATGGCCCGCAGCGGCGTCTCGAAGCCCCAGGCTTGCTGATACGCCGTGGAGGCATCAGCGGCAAAGGTGACGGCGTAGTCGAAGGCCCATTTGCCTGGCATCTGCGCGCCGGGGGTTTCCAGGAAGGGGCCGGCATGTCCCTTGCGGGCGGGGAAATCGTCCCGCGAGAGCCAGCCCACACAGCGCAACAGGGTGACGGCAATTTCACTCTTCCCGGCCTCATTTTGCCGCACTTCGACTTCCGGCAGGCCGCGGTTGGCGACCGTCAGCCGCTGGAGGCTATTGCTCAAACTGGTAAATGCTCGCTGCGGGACCTCGGGCCGGGGCTGCTCCACCCAGGTCTCGTCATACGGGGGAACGCCGACGCGCCGCTCGACGATTTCGAAGTGGCCGTCATGCTCAGCCTTTTCAACCGCAAACGGGGCCGGGAAGTGGACGCGCAGGCGATGGTCGCGGGCGCGGTTCTCGACCTCGGTGTGGATGTCAAGGCGCGGCACGCCCTGCGTCAGGGTGATGGTGGAGGTGATGGGCAGGAGGACGGTCTCTTTGGCCCGCGCGGCGCGGCTGGGGGCCAGGGAAACGGGAACGGGCAGTTCCAGGTGCAGGGTCAGTGTTTGGCGGACGGGGCCGCGGGTGAGAGAAACGCTCTTTAAACGCGGCGCAGTCAAACGGTCGGCGGCGGGCGGGCAGAAGTTGTATTCGTCGCCGCAGTCGCCGCCATCCACGAAACGGTTCAGGCCGCGGTAAACTTCGCCGTCGCGTTTGTCGGTGACGGTGAGGCTGCCGTCCTTTGCGACTTCTGCCAGCAGGAATTCGTTTTCGATGCGGTAGGGCGGGCGGGCGCGGCGCGGACCGGCGGCCAGTTTCTGCACGAGCGGCAGTTTGCTCAGCGGGAGCAGGAGGCGCGCCAGGGCCGGCAGGCGGGCGGGGGCTGTTTCGGCGGCAGGACGGGGCGCCAGGTAGAACGTCTTCCAGCCCAGGCCGGGGACTTCGGCGGCGGTGAAGGTGAGGCGCGTCAGGTCGGCGGCGAGGGCGCGCACGCGGAAGGTCTTGACGGTCGGGTCAGCAATGAGACCTTCGACCTCGGCCACGCCGCGCTGCCAGGCGGCCAGGTCGGGGGGACGCGTCTCGCTGACGCGGGCGGTCAGGTGGACGATTTCGCCCTGCCGTTCGACCTGCAGGCCAAGGATGGATAGGCCCATCACGCGCCCGTCCTGGACGTTGACATAGAGGCTTTGCAGTTCTTTGGGCGTCATTTCGGCGTGAATCAGTTCGCGGCTGCCCAAGCCTTCGATCTCGCAGGGCAGGGAGGCGCCGCTTTCATCGAGCAGGTCGAAGGGGGTCGGGCTTTCGACTTCGACGGTGACCGTGTCGGTGTGGGGGAAGGAGTGGGGGTTGAAGACGAGGATTGATGATTGAGGATTGGAGATTGAGGATTGAGGATTGGTGTGGATTTGGGCGGCGAGGATGGCGAGGCTCTGGCGGGTGATTTCTTCGCCGATTTGTTCCACCTGGTCGAAACGCGTTTTCATTTCCTCGTGTACCTGGTCAATCGAGCAGCCGCAGATGGAGTCGTGCGGGTGGCATTGTATGAGCAACTTCCAGGCTTGGCGGAGTATGTTGGCGGGTCGGAACGTTTGCATGTTGGAGCGTTCCAAAGTTTCGATGTTCAGGCGCGCAAAGGTGGAGAACGGTTCGGCCCATTTTTCGAGCAGGGTTTCGCAGGCGTGATTGCGTTGCTTGATCCACATGCGGGTCGAAAGGACGCCCGGCAGGAGGGGGAAGCGCTTGGGGTCGCGCAGTTCGCCGCGCACGGTGGGCAGGTATTCGCGCTTGAGGCTGGCCTGGATGGCGGTCAGGTAGTCGGGCAGGGTGGAGTGAACGAGTTCGTCGCCGTCCAGTTTGCCCTGGGTAAAGGCGATGGCTTTCGATGTGTCCGGCGGCGGTTCCATGTGGTCGGTGCCGTGCATGAGCAGCACATGACGGTTGGAGGAGGAATGCGGCAGAAGCGAATCGCGCAGGCGCTTGACCTCGGCGGTGAAATGTTCCGGTTCGGAGGTCGGCAGGCCGGCGGCGTTGCCATAGCCGTCGCGCAGGTAGGCCATGAAGACGCGGCTGCCATCGGGCGCTTCCCACCAGAATTCACAGCGTTCGTCCGAGAGGCCGCGCATCACCGAGGCGGTGTGGATGTCGAAGCCCTGCAGGATTTGCGGCATCTGCCCGATGTGGCCGAAGGGGTCGGGGATGTAGCCGAGGCGCATCTTGGGGCCGAAGCGGCGGCAAATTTGTTCGCCGGTCAGCAGGTTGCGGATGGTGGCCTCGGGGCTGACGAGGAACTCGTCTGGCAAAATGTACCAGGGGCCGATGAGGATGCGTCCGTCGCGGACGTAGCGGCGCAATTTCTCTTCGTTTTCGGGGCGCATTTCCAGGTAGTCTTCCAGGACGATGGTCTGGCCGTCGAGCATGAAGTGCTTGAAGGCACGGTCGCGGTCGAGCAGGTCGAGCAGACCGTCAATCAGATGGATGAGGCGCAGGCGGAATTGCTGAAAGGTGCGGTACCATTCGCGGTCCCAATGGGTGTGGGAGATGAGGTGAAGGGTGGTCATGGCGCTCCTTTTTTGCCACAGATTACACAGATTACACAGATGGATGTTTTAGGCCACAGATTACACAGATTGCACAGATGGATGTTTTAGGCCACAGATTACACAGATTACACAGATTACACAGATGGATGTTTTAGGCCGCAGATTACACAGATTGCACAGATTTTCACAGACATGCTGATCGGTGGGTATCTCTAGAGCCTGACGCGCTCGGCGGTCAATTGCCGCGCTTCTTCCATGGCGGCTGGACGGTTTGTGATGGGGAATCGGCCAGTGAGTGGACTGAGCCGCGCGCCGAGGCTGCTCGAAGCCCACATCACCCACGCCAGCGGGCGGACGAAGCCGGTCAGGCCGGCGGCGAGTTTGAATTCATCGAGCGTCGCCTGGTCCCAGCCGCCGAAGAGACCGTAAAGGAACAGGAACACCGGGAAGGAAGGCAGAACGCCGATGAAGAAAATCAACACGCTCGAAATCTGGTCGGCGTGCCAGAGATAGCCCGTCAGCCAGCGCAAAAGAGCCCAGTGGGTCGCTCCGGCCAGCAGCGGCGCGCCGAGCGACTGCCAGAAGTAGAAACGCTGCGGGTAGCAGGTCTTGTGGTTGACAAAGTAGGCCACGATGTCCTTGGTCAGCAGGGCGATGAAGTAGGCAATGATGAGACCGGTGATCTGGAAGCGCCCAATCAAAACCAGCGCCATCAGGACGCGCAGCACCTGCTCGCCGAAGACCAGCGCCGACTTGAGATAAGGGCGGTTTGAGCCGAGTTGCACCTGGTCGCCCACCCAGGAGGGGTACTGGATGGCGCCCCAGATGGCGAGCGGGATGACGTACTGCGCGCCACGCGCGAAGTCCGGCCCCGAAGCGCCCAGGATGAAGCGGTCGGCCACGGCCAGCAGCACCGCGCCCAGGAAGGCGGAAATCATCCCGCCGTATTTGTACATCATCACCGCGTAGTACTGGCTGAGAATACGTTTGCCGTTTGAGATGGCTTCCGAGATGGACGCCATCGCCCCATCGAAGAGCGTGGCGATGACGTTGAAGGCGAAGACGAAGTTCTGGGCCAGGCCCCAGTTGCCCCAGATTTCGGCGTAGTTGATGAGCCGCCCCTGGGTGATGGCGATTTCCGCCGCTTGTCCCAGCGCCCAGGCGATCGAGCCGAGCATGCCGAAGAAGCCGAACTTGAAGCCGGTCTTGATGGTGTCCCAGTCGAAGTGCGCCAGGAAGAGAACGCGGGCGTTGTAGCCCAGCCGCCGGTACAGGTACAGGCCGAGCAGGAAGGCGCTCAACTCGGCGACGTAGGCGGCCATCCCCAGGCCGAGCAGTCCGCCCATCGCGCCGCCCAGAGCGGGGTGACTCTTGCCCCAGGCGTACATCAGCCCAACGAAAATCGGCTGGACGACCATCGGCACCATCGTCAGGAAGACGTCGAGAATGCGCGAGTAGTCGCCGCGCTGCAGGCCGTTGAACGAGTGGCGTATGACCTGGTAGAAGCCCGGAATCTGGATGAACGAATGGATGATGATGCTCCAGGCGTAGAGGGCGTAGGCCGATTTGGGGGCAAGCGTGCTGGCGACTGCCACCACCAGCGCCACCTGCACCGCGCCCGAAAGCGCCTGCCACCAGACGAACATCTGTCCGTACTTGATGCCGCGCTTCGGGTCGTGGACGCGGTACTGCGCCAGGAACTTGATATAAGCCTCGCTGGTGCCCATGTCGAAGAACTGCCAGGCCAGGGCGAAGAACTGCGTCACGCGGCCCCAGATGCCCAGCGCCTGCGCCGAGGGCAGGATGTACACCGGCAGGACGAGGTTCTGGTAGATGATGAGCGGGATGAACAGCACCAGCCCCATCCCCAGCGCGACCAGGAAGCCGGACAGCGGGCGGTGAAACCCGACCTGTGACCACTCGGTCGCTTCTTCGCGGACCTCGAACCGGGCGCGGTCGGCGACGATCTGATCCAGCGCCTCGGGGTGGCGCACGCTGTAGCGACGCACCAGGACGAAGACCACGATCACCGTGGCGAGCAGGAAGGCCATCACCACGAACAGGATGTTGCGCTCGCGCTCGTGCGGGACGGGCGAGGCGGGGTAATCGGCAAAGGAGAGCGGCGTCCGCCCGGCGGCGCGCGTGACCAGGTGGTAAATCAGGTAGTTATAGTAAGCCCATTCCTGAATTTGGGGGTTGACGTCGTCCAGGAAGACGTTGAAGACGTACACGCCCGGCCGCGCTTGCCAGAGAATCCATTCGCCGGTCTCGTAGGCGGTGACCAGCGGCTGGATGGAGGAGAGGGGCGTCTCGACCTGGAAGCGGTCGCGCACCTGGGGCGCGCCGTTCCAGACGACGTCGCGGGTCAGGCTGTCGTCCACGTCGAGTTCGATGAGGCTGACGGGGTTGTCGCGCGGCGTCAGGCTGACGGGGATGCCGGTGACGGTCTGCACGTCGGCGGCGGAGAGGCTGGGGCCGAGGATCAGCACCAGGCCCGCGCCGCGCTCGACCTGGGCCGCGGCCGTGGCCGGGTCCGGCACGACGCCGTTGAGGACGAGGACATCCGCCTGGGCCGGGTCGTCCACGCGGGAGAAACCGGCCAGGTCCAGGGCGGTGGTCACGCTCCCTTCCGCACCAGCGTAGTAGACGCGCAGGCTGGAGTCTGCCGAGGCAGGGGAGACTGTAAGGAAGAGTAAAGCAACAACGAGCAGGGGGAAGATGAGTTTGTGCATGGTTCCTCTTTTTGAGCCACAGATTACGCAGATTACATGGATTGTTGTTTGCCACAGATTACGCAGATTACATGGATTGTTGTTTGCCACAGATTACACAGATTTCACGGATGAGAGGATGTAGATTTGGGTGGTTCAGGTTAGAAAACCAGGCGGCGGTGTTCCAGAGACTTGCTACCAAAGTTGATTAGCAAGCCTACTTTATGTTTTGTGGCGGCGAGGTAGTGAAGCGTTTGAGCGATATGGGCGTCATTGAGGGCAGAGACAGCCTTAATCTCGACGATAATTTTCCCATCAATCACAAAATCTGCAATGTACTCGCCGACGAATTGTTCTTTGTAAAAGACCTGAAGGTGGACTTGTTCCTCGAACGGAATGTCGCGCAAATGTAACTCATAGGCCAGTGCTTTTTGGTAAACTGCCTCCAAAAATCCCCCGCCCAGAGTTTTATGGACTTCCATCGCCGCGCCAATAATGGCGTAGGTCAATTCTTTGTAAAGAAATTCAGCCATCTCTACTCCAAAAATCTGCCAATCTGTGAAATCCTTAGCCATAACTTTTGTGCTAATCTGTGTAATCTGTGGCTAAAACTTCTGTGCTAATCTGTGCTAATCTGTGGCTAAAACTCGAAGCCATTCTGCCGCATCACCTCCGCGAACCACCGCCCGCTGTCTTTGAAGGTGCGCTTCTGCGTCTTGAAGTCCACGTACACCAGCCCAAAGCGCTGACCGTAGCCCAGCGCCCACTCGAAGTTGTCCATGAACGACCAGTGGAAGTAGCCTTTCACCGGCACGCCGTCCTGGATGGCGCGGTGCACCTGGTAGAGATGATTCTTCAGGTAGCGGATGCGGCGCTCGTCGCGCACGCGCCCGTCGAAGTCCAGGCCGTCCGGCACGGGGACGCCGTTCTCGGTGATGAGCAGGGTCGGCGCGGCGGAGGCCAGCGGGGCGAGGTACTCTCGCTGAATGCGCGTCAGCAGGGCGTGCAGGCCTTCGGGAAAGATTTCCCACATGCCGGAGTACTCGTTCCCCTCCGGATGCACCTGCTCGACGTTGACGATGGGCACTTTGGGCGAGTGCTTCATCACCGCCCGCGAGTAATAATTCACCCCCAGCACGTCCAGCGTGCGGATTTTCTCCAGGTCGCCGGGCTGGATCAGGCCGCCGATGAACGGCTTGACCAGGGCGAACTCCTGCATGGGGGTCGTGCCTTTGAGCAGCGGGTCGAGGACGATGCGGTTCATGATGGCGTCCACCCGTTCGGCGGCTTCGCGGTCCTTTTTCGAATCGCTTGCCGGATAGACCGGGTTGAGATTGAGCGTGATGCCAATCTGGATGGGGTGTTTCGCCTCGGCGCGGATGGCCTCGGCGGCCAGTCCGTGCGAGAGCAGGATGTGATGCTGCGCCCGCAGCGCCGCGCCCAGGTCTTTTTGACCGGGGGCGTGGTCGCCGAGAAAATGGCCCACAAAGGCCGAGACCCAGGGTTCGTTATGGGTGAAGATGACCTTCAGCCGGTCGCCGTAGTGCTTCGTCACCAGGCGGGCGTACTCGACAAAGGCATAGGCGGTCTCACGTTTGGGCCAGCCGCCCTGGTCCTGCAGCGCCTGCGGCAGGTCGTAGTGGAAGAGGCAGAGATAGGGTTCGATGCCGTGCTTGAGCAGGGTGTCAATCAGCCGGTCATAGAAGGCGAGGCCCTTGGGGTTGACGCGCCCCGTTCCATCGGGCAGCAGGCGCGTCCAGGCCGTAGAGAAACGATAATGGCGGATGCCCAGTTCCGCCATTAACGCCACGTCTTCTTTATACCGATGATAGTGATCCACGGCCACATCGCCGGTCTCACCGTTGACGATTTTGCCGGGGGTGTGGACGAAGGTATCCCAAATCGAGACGCCCTTGCCGTCCTCGTTCCAGGCGCCCTCGATTTGATAAGCCGAGGTCGCCACGCCCCAGATGAAACGGTCGGGGAAGGTTAGTTTTTGCATTGCATCCTCTTTTCTGCGTCACATGAGATGTCAGGCAGGCTCGAAGCGGACGAGCCGCTCTGCCTGGAGTTCCAATGCCAAAGCATACAGCAAAACGCAAACTCCCGCAAGCGTGTATAATCAACTTATGCCATCCACCGATCGTCTCCTCGACCCCGAACCCCGACCCGACGACCGCCTCGACACCGCCCTGCGTCCCCAGCGCCTGGCAGACGTCATCGGGCAGGACCAGGTGAAAGAAAACCTGGCCATTCTCATCGCCGCTGCCCGTCAGCGCAAGGAAGCCCTCGACCACGTCCTCTTTTATGGCCCGCCGGGGCTGGGCAAGACCACACTGGCGCATGTCGTGGCCAACGAGATGGGCGTCAGCATCAAGGTCACCGCCGGCCCGGCCATCGAACGCGCCGGCGACCTGGCGGCCATTCTCACCAACCTGCGCGCCGGCGACGTGCTTTTCATTGACGAAGTCCACCGCCTCGGCAAGGCCGTGGAGGAAGTTCTCTACCCCGCCATGGAAGACTATGCCCTCGACATCGTCATCGGCAAGGGACCCTCGGCCCGCTCCATCCGCCTGAAACTGCCGCGCTTCACCGTTGTCGGCGCGACCACCCGCCTGGCGCTGATGACCGCTCCCCTGCGCGCCCGCTTCGGCGCGGTCTATCGCCTGGACTACTACGACCTGGCGGCGATGCAAGCCATCGTCCGGCGCGCCGCGGCCAAACTCAACGTCGAAGCCGACGAGGGCGGCGTGGAGGAGATCGCCCGCCGGGCGCGCGGCACCCCGCGCGTCGCCCTGCGTCTCCTGCGCCGGGTGCGCGACTACGCTCAGGTGCGCGCCGACGGCGTCATCACCCGTCCGGTCGCTCACGAGGCCCTCGACCTCCTGCAGGTGGACCCGCTCGGCCTGGACGACGTGGACCGCCGCGTGCTGAAGACCATCATCGAAAAGTACAACGGCGGCCCGGTGGGGCTGAACACCATCGCTGCCGCCATCAGCGAAGAGCCGGAGACCATCATGGACGTAGTCGAGCCGTACCTGCTGCAACTGGGTTTCCTCGACCGCACTCCCCAGGGTCGTGTGGCCACGAAGGCGGCGTACGAGCATTTGGGCTTCGAGTGGCGCGAGGATGGGCAGCCGAGGCTGTTGTAACGTTGGCAGGTTGAAACGTTCGAACATTCAAACGTGTAAAGGTGAGAATGAACTTGGAATCCATTGCTCGTTACCTCATGCTGGGAGGACTTCTCCTCTTCCTCATTGGCGGGGGAGTCTACCTCGCTGCCAGGTTCGGTTTGCCTCTTGGCCGCCTGCCGGGTGACATCCGCATC
>DAOTZT010000269.1:0-3765 GCA_034434255.1 Anaerolineales bacterium
AACTGGTCAGCAGCGCTACCGTCAGTCGCCAGTCGAAGCCCATCCAGCGCCCCACCGGTTCGATGAACTGACCAAAGCGCGCCAGTATACCGCTTGACGCAATTCAACAATAAGGCAAGGGCAGAACCGGCCCAAATTTGTCTAAACTCGAGTTTGATAGAAGGCGCGATTATTTGATACAATCTTCCCCATGTCTTTCGAACCCTACACTGTCACCTTTCTTCGCCATGGCGAGTCGATTGGCAATGTCGAAAATCGCTTCCAGGGCCATGCTGACTTTCCGCTGACCGACCGTGGCCGCGCTCAGGCCCGTGCCCTTGCCGAACGTTGGAAATCTGAGGGCGTGACTTTCGATCAGGCCATCTCCAGTCCGCTTTCGCGTGCTCGTGAAACGGCGGAGATTATTTGTGCGGCTTTGTCGGTTCCCCTTGAACTCGACCCGGACTGGATGGAAATCAACAACGGCATCCTGGCGGGTCTGGATGACGAACAGGCTGAGCAAATTTCTCCCCGCCCGGCTTTCATCACCCCCTACACCCATACCGGCAAGACCGGCGAGAGCCGCTGGGAGGTCTATCTGCGCGCCGGGCGCAACATCCAGAAATTGCTCGATCGTTCCCCAGGTCGGTTTCTGATTGTGGCGCATGGCGGCATCCTGAACATGGCCCTCTATGCCCTGTTGGGCATTCCCGTCCAGGCCGATCACACCGGCCCGCGCTTCATGTTCCACAATACCACCTTTGCCACCCTCACCTATTCCCCCGAAAGGCACAACTGGCATATGCTGCACTTCGACCATCGGCCTCAATGGCAAGGAGACTTGTAGAGATGCGCAAATTGAATATCCTGGCGTTTGGCGCTGGTGCGATTGGCACCTACATCGGCGGTTCTCTCGCCTTAAGCGGTCATCGTCTCGTCTTCCTCGAACAGCCGCAAGCGGTCTCTGAACTAAAAAAGCAGGGCCTGCTCCTGGACTTGCGTGCCGATCCCCAGCGCCCCCCCACAGGTTCGGCTGTTTGTCACGTCGATTCGGCAACCTTCGTCCCCACGCTTGAAGAAGCGTTGTCGTGCGGTCCTTTCGACGTCGCTATTTTTGCCCTGAAATCGTTTGATACCGTGGCTGTTGTGGATCGTCTCCAATCGTTTCGTGACCAACTTCCCCCGTTCCTCTGCCTTTCGAACGGTGTAGAGAACGAACTGCTTCTCGAAACAGCCCTTGGCCCTGACAAAGTCATTGCCGGAACGGTGACTTCTGCGGTTGGTCGGCGCGGCGTTGGGAACATCGTCCTGGAGCGGAAGCGAGGCGTCGGCCTTGTCTCCACCCACCCGTTGTCAGACCGTTTGCTGGCTGCGCTCAACGAGGCCGGTCTCAACGCCCAAACGTTTCCCCGCGTCGCCGACATGAAGTGGTCAAAGATGCTGACAAATTTGCCGGCCAATGCCACAGCGGCCATTCTGGATATGACTCCTGCCGAGGTCTTTGCCCATCGCGGCCTGTTCGACCTTGAAATGAAAATGCTGCGCGAAGCCCTGGCCGTGATGCGTCGGCTGGACATCCGCGTGGTGGATCTGCCCGGTGTCCCCGTTCGGGCGTTGGCCCTGGGAACGAAATTGCCGCAATGGATGGCCCAACCACTGATGAAAAAAGCCGTGGGCGGAGGGCGAGGTGGAAAAATGCCTTCGTTTCACATTGACCTGCATTCTGGCCGCGGCAAATCCGAGGTGGAATGGCTGAACGGGGCCGTTGTCCGCTACGGCGCAAAGGCGGGTGTTCCAACCCCTGTCAACCGCCTGTTGACCGAAATCTTGCTTGCCTTGACCCGTGGCGAGATTCCCCTGAGCGAGTTCAGCCGCAAGCCAGAAAAATTGCTGGAAAAAGTCCAGGAACAAAAATAAAGTGCGAGCAGAAAAAATGAGAAATTTGATTCAGCAAGTGAACCCACGCGAAACCGTTGAAGTTCATCTCCCCGATGGACGCGTTCTTTCTGGCCCGCGCGGGGCAACGGCAGCCGACTTCCTCGCTGCTGTTGCCGATACGTTGCCGGCGCCCCCCATGGCGGCTGTCATCAACAATGAATTGCGTGAACTCACTTATCCCATTCAAATGGATTGCACCCTCCAGCCGGTTACGATGGCCGATTCCGATGGCGTGCTGGTCTATCGCCGTTCACTGACCTTTTTGCTGGAGGTCGTCTTTGCTACCCACTTCCCCGATGCGGTTCTGATCATTGACCATTCCATTTCAGCCGGCGGTTATTACTGCCATGTCAAGGGGCGGCCGCCGTTGACCCTGGACGAACTGGCTTTGCTGGAATCAGAAATGCGCCGTCTGGTGGAGCAAGACTTGCCTTTTATCCGCCAGGAGATCCCGCTGGCAGAAGCACTGGCGTATTTTGAGCGCAAGAATTATCCCGATAAAGTGCTCTTGCTGCGCCATCGTCAAAAACCTTATGTCACCCTGTATCGTTTGGGAGACCATCTGGATTATCACCATGGCTATATGGTGCCTTCCACGGGTTACCTGAAGTGGTTTGCTCTGACTGCCACGAACAGTGGGTTCACCTTGCGCTTCCCGCGGCGTCGCGCTCCCACCACGATTGCCGAACCTCGAGAATATCCCAACCTGCTGGCGGCCTTTCGTCAATACGGCGAATGGCTGGAAAGGTTGGGAATTGAGAACGTCGGCGTGCTTAATCAGGCCATCGCTGCTGGTCGCACTCGCGAGGTCATCCTCGTCTCCGAAGCCTTGCACGAACAGCGGATTGCGGAAATTGCTCGTCAAATCAGCGAACGGCGGGGCGATGTGCGCATCGTGTTGATTTCCGGCCCCTCCTCCTCCGGCAAAACCACATTTTCGCGTCGCCTGGCGGTGCAATTACTGGCGCTGGGGCTTTCCCCCTTCGCGCTCGAACTGGATAATTATTTCGTCGATCGAGAAAAGACACCGCTCAACGAACGTGGCGAATACAATTTTGAAGCGCTGGAGGCGCTTGACCTGGAAATGCTGGGAGACCATCTCGCCCGTCTCGTCGCCGGTCAGACGGTAACCCTGCCTCGCTACGATTTCAAATCAGGAAAGCAGGTCACCGGTGAAACGGTCACCTTGAATCCGGACCACATCATTATCCTGGAAGGGATTCATGGCCTCAACCCCCGCCTGCTCCCCGAATCGCTGACTTGCCGTGCCTTTCGGATTTATGGTGCGGCCTTGACGCAACTCAACCTGGACCGGCACAACCGTGTGTCCACTGCCGATACCCGCCTCATCCGGCGCATTGTCCGCGATGCCCGCGAACGCGGCTATTCGGCGCAACAAACCATCAATCGCTGGGATTCAGTCCGCGAGGGAGAAGAACGGTACATTTTCCCCTACCAGGAAAATGCAGATGTGATGTTCAACTCGGCCCTGGTCTATGAACTTTCGGCCATTCGCCCGTTTGCCGAGCCGCTTCTGCGCCAGGTGCCGCATGGCGTGCCGGCTTACATTGAAGCCAAGCGTTTGCTGGCGTTCCTGGAATGGTTTTTACCGGTCGATGCAGACCTGATTCCCGATAATTCCATCCTGCGTGAATTTATCGGCGGTTCCATTTTGAAAGATTTCAAAATCTGGAAGGCTTGATTTTGAAAAGCGGAACTGTAACTATTCAGGCTGTCATTGCGAGGGCGTTTTTTGCCCGAAGCAATCTCGTGTTGAACAGGAAAAACCATGCTTTGGGAGACTGCTTCACTCGCAAAAAGCGCTCGTTCGCAGTGACACCCCTGTTT
>DAOTZT010000270.1:0-1540 GCA_034434255.1 Anaerolineales bacterium
GCCCGCGCCATCCTGGATGCGGACGCTCGCCTGTTCGGCGATCCCGAATCACTCACGGAGGCGGTCTATGGTGCGCTGTACAACTTCATCGAGCGCGCCTACAAGGAACAACTCGCCTTCCCGCCGCGCGGGAGTACCCGCGAAAGTCAGCAGGAGGCAATGCGCGAATTTGCCCGCTATTTCGTCCATGAGATTTTCTTCGGCATCTTTCGCGGCGATAAAAGCGCCCTGCGCGGCAAACAGTTGAATCTGCTCAAAAATGCCTGCGAGGTGATCTACCTCGACGAAGCCGCCAAAGATAAAGCCGAGCGCGAACTGGCTGAGGCTGGCGGAAATGGCAGCGAAGCGTAACGCAAACTTTCAGTTTGAAAGATCAATCTCAAAATTTCGAAGGAGAATCTAAAATGTCCACTCTCAAAAACGCTTGGTTCCAACCCCAGGTCCCCGGCAAACCGATGGGACGTTATGCTCACATCATCACCATCCGCGTCACCGACTCCTACCCGCTCTTTCAAACGGATGGCGAATTGAACACTGCCCGCGTCATGGCTGGCGTGGCTGACAAAGAACCCATGACGCGCATCACCATCTTCAAGCGCAAACAGTCCACCCCTGAACGCCTGGTCGGGCGCGAGTTGCTGCGACGCTATGGCTTCATCAGCGGCGATGCTTACGACGAGAAGAAAAAGAATGAGGTGGATGCAAGTGGCCTGCCCATTTGCGATTACAACGTCAAATTCTGCACCCAATGCCCCGATTGCATCTCCTATGGCTACGCCATTGGTGATCAAGGCTCGGAGAAGTCTAAAGTCATCACCGATACCGCCTATTCGCTGACCAGTTACGAACACAGTCACGAAGCCTTCACCCTGAACGCTCCGTACGAAGACGGCACAATGACCCGCTACGGGGAGGGCACCAGCCGTATCAACGAGCAGGACCACGTCACGCCGCAGGTGATTTTCCCGTCGGTAGTCACCACCCGCGACCTGACGGAAAACCTGTTCCTGTATGTGCTCAACAACATTCTGCGCACAAAGCGCTATGGCGCCCAGACTACCCGCACCGGGCGGATGCAAAATCATATTGTGGCGGTTGTGCTGGCGGATGGAGAGATTTTTTCGAACCTGTTGTTTGCTCAAACGCTCTATGACACCTTGAAAAGCCAGGGTAAAATCAACCCGCCCGATCCCATTGACCCACAGGATGCCATTGCTGCCGCGCAGCAAATTTTGCCTGACCTGCTGAAGAGCGACGGCGTCAAAAGAGACCAGCTGCTAATGGGTGATGAACTGCAAGCGCTATTGGATGAAGTAGGCGCGATGGATGTAAAGACATTACTCGAAAAAGCCTATGCCGATAGTCTCGCTTATCATAAAGCCTGGATTGCCAAGACTGATAAGTCCAGCAAGAAAAAGTAGGAGGGCGTCATGCGCCTCACCCTTTACCGGCTGACCTTTCACGAAAACCTGTTTTATGCAACCAGGGAAGTGGGGCGGCTGTACGAGACCGGGCGGTATCTGCATAACTACGCTCTCAC
>DAOTZT010000271.1:0-2082 GCA_034434255.1 Anaerolineales bacterium
TCTGAGGGCGTGGTCTGGCTGTAGATGTCGGGGTTGGTGCTGACGTCGGTGCGCAGGTTGGCGGGCGTGTCGTAGAAGTTAAGCAATACGGCGCCCGGGTAAAAGTAACCGGCCAGGAATGTGTTTTGCAGCCCTAAGGTCTGCATGGTTTCGCTGACGACCAGGGGGCCGCGCACTTCGTCCAGCATTTGCATCAATGCGTCGGAGGCATCGTTGTTTGAACTGCCGATCATCTCGGCCACCAGTTTGGAGGTCGCTTCGTCTAGTTTTCCGTTGAAGTGGCGGTAAACAGTAACCATGATCGGAATTTTGATTGTGCTGGATGCGGTGAATGCAATGTCAACAGGTTCAACGGAGTACTCTTCGCCACCAGCGGCATAGCCAAAGTGAATTTGCTCACCGGTTTGGAGGTCGAGAAAGTACAGGTCCACCAGGCCGGTGAAACGGCTCTGGTCAATGAGTTGTTTGAGCAAAATTTCCAGGGTTTGTGGGGAGGGACGGGTGGAGGCTGTCCGCTGGGCGGTCAGCAAGACAATGCGATTGGTGGGAGATTCGAGGGCGGCTTCAATCAGGACGACCGCGCGATCAATGTCCAGTACCTGACCAGGGGCGCCTGGCAAGAAGTCGGCTGTTCCGGGGATGGGTTGAGCAGGGGTCGGCGGCTGGTCGTAACGGGGAGCGATTTCGGTTTCCAGGTAGGCGCGCAAACGCTCTTCGGAGTAACTGGAAATCAGGGGAATGGCGTTCGATGGGGTGGGGCGGTTCCACAGGTAGTTCCAGAAGCCGCCCCAAAAGGGAACGTTGCTGCGTTGCATGTCGGCTGCTGCCAACATGCTTTCGATGTCCAGTTCGAAGCCGATCAGTGCCGGGTCAAGTTGAATAATGGCATCGCCGTAGTGCAATTCGACCGGGGTGGAGTACACCTCAAGCAATCGTTGAGCCGCAGATTGAGGATCCAGTCCGCCGACCGGTACACCGGCGATGGTCATATCGGCCGGGTAATAGCCGCGCTGAATGCTGTAACGCACCAGTTGAATTCCCAGAATGACCGCCGCAGCCAGAATCAGGAAGACAGAGCCGAGGCGTACCAGGAATGACGAACTGCGAATTTTCACATTGCCTCCGAAGTTGAATCGGTGATTTTTATCATGCCTAACGGGGTAAGAGTATAACACACTCGCTTGTCACAGATATGCTACAATGACAAATGCAGTTTTTCCAAAAATCCTGAATTTTGAGGCTACCTGATATGCTTCGTTCTTTCCTGATTTATCTTTCGAAGGCTGCCTGGGCGCAGCGCTTGGTGACCGGCTGGAAGTTTGCCTGGAGGGCCGCCAGCCGGTTTGTCGCCGGGAATACGATCGAGGACGCCATTCGGGCTGCCCGCGAATTGAATGCTCGCGGCATCAATGTGACCCTCGATCACCTGGGGGAGAGCACCACGACGCGGGAAGATGCCGTCAATGCCACCGATGAAATTGTGACACTGATTGAGCAGATCGGTTGCTGCGACGTGCGTGCCAACGTCTCCATCAAGTTGACCCAGATTGGCCTGGCGTTGGACGAATCTCTGTGTACGCAAAACCTTGAGCGCATTCTGCAGGCGGCAAAACGAAGCGGAAATTTTGTCCGGATTGACATGGAAGACTCGCCCTACACCGACCGGACGCTGGCTCTCTTTCGTCAGATGAAAGCCAGAGGATACAATGTCGGCATTGTAGTGCAGTCCTACCTGTATCGGACGGAGAAGGACGTGCGCGAACTGGCGGCAGAGGGAGCGCGCTTCCGCCTCGTCAAGGGTGCTTATAAAGAACCGGCAGAAGTGGCTTTCCCGAAAAAGTCTGATGTGAATGCGAACTTTGACCTTCTCACGCAAATCATGTGTGACGCGGCGCTGGCTGCCGGCGCTCCCACGCTGAGCGCTGATGGCCGCATTCCCCCCATTCCCGCCCTCGGCACGCACGATCAGAAACGGATTGAATTTGCCAAAGTCTACGCGGCGCGGATCGGTTTGCCGAAGAATGCCATCGAATTTCAAATGCTTTATGGGATTCGCCGCGATTTACAGGAACAATGCGTTGC
>DAOTZT010000272.1:0-2868 GCA_034434255.1 Anaerolineales bacterium
AGTACGCCGATCTTGTTATTGCAGGGCGATTCCGATCCGGTCGTCCCCCCCAACCAGGCCGAGAGCATGTTCCAGGCTGCCAAAGCGCGAGGAATACCAACGGCTTACTTATTGTTTGAAGGGGAACAACACGGCTTCCGTAAAGCAGAAACCATCAAACGTGCTCTGGAGGCCGAACTCTACTTTTACTCACGGGTATTTTCCTTTACTCCTGCTGATTCGCTGGAACCGATTCCGATTGAAAATGAAGACAGGCTCGTTGGGCGCCAATAATTGCAAAATCTCTCACGCGTAGCAGATGAAGGAAAATCCACAGGCTTGTTTCGCTAATAAAGTTGATGCCGGCTAAGTAAGATTTCTCAAGGTCTGGAGAAACTGCATATCGCATGGCGCTCGTCTTTTATTGCCAGGTACAAACTTGTGCAAAGTTCTTCAGAACTTACATTATAATATGAGTATTCACATCAAAAATGGTTCATATGGCAAAAATAACCCAACCTTCCATCCCCCTTTCTCCCGAAGAGATTCTGCAAGACTACCGTATCGCCTACCGCTCGCGGCAGGTGTCCATCGTTGGACGGCGGGAGGTGCTTTCGGGCAAGGCCAAGTTTGGCATTTTCGGCGATGGCAAGGAGGTGCCGCAGGTGGCGCTGGCGCGCGCTTTCCGCAAGGGCGACTGGCGCTCCGGCTATTATCGCGACCAGACGTGGGTGATGGCGCTCGGCGTGCTGGACGTGCAGGCTTACTTTGCCCAACTCTATGCCCACGCCGACGTGGAAGCCGACCCGGCTACCGCCGGGCGCTCGATGGTCGGTCACTTCGTCTCGCGCTACATCAACCCCGACGGCTCCTGGAAAGATCAGACCGAACTCTACAACATCGCCGCGGACGTTTCCCCGACCGCCGCGCAGATGCCGCGCCTGGTGGGGCTGGCCTATGCTTCGGTGCTTTACCGCAACCTGGAAACTCTCAAACCCTTCACCCAATTTTCGCACAACGGCGATGAAGTCGCCTGGGCAACCATCGGCAACGCCTCCACTGCCGAGGGGATGTTCTGGGAAGCGATCAACGCCATCGGCGTCTTGCACGCCCCGGCGGTCATCTCCATCTTCGACGACGGCTACGGCATCTCGGTCCCCAACCAGTTCCAGATGGTGAAGGAAAATATCGGCGCTATCCTGCAGGGCTTTCAGCGCGACCCCTGCCCGGCCGAACAGTGCGACCGCGGCTACGACCTGTACACCGTCCCGGCCTGGGATTACCGCGCCCTGCTGATCACCTACCAGGCCGCGGCGGAGACCGCCCGCGAGTATCACATCCCGGCCCTCGTGCATGTCACCGATGTCACCCAGCCGCTCGGCCACTCCACATCCGGTTCGCACGAACGCTACAAGTCGCCGGAGCGTCTGGCCTGGGAGGCCGAATGGGATTGCATCAAGAAGATGCGGGAATGGATTCTGGAAAACGGGATTGCAGACGCCAAGACTCTCGACCAGGTCGAAGAGGAAGAGCGTCAATATGTGGAAAATGCCCGCAAACGCGCCTGGGAGGCCTGCCGCGCTCCCATCGAAGCGGAACGGCGTCAGGTGGTGAGTCTGTTGACGGAAATGGCTCAGGCGGCGCCCAACGCCGCGGACCTGGAGCAGGCGCGGGGTCGGCTCGAAGCGGCACCGGACCCGACGCGGCGCGACATCGCCGCGGTCGTTCACGAGGCGCTCGTCCTGACCCGCGACTCGGCCTCCGTTCCCCGTCAAAAACTGCTCGACTGGAAGCGTTCGCTCGAGGCGCAGCAAGCCGACCGTTATGACAGTTTCCTGACCTCCCCGCTGGCCGATTCGGCCCTGCGCGTGCCGGAAGTGAAGCCGGTCTACGCGCCGGACGCGCCGCTGGTGATGGGATTCGAGGTCATCAACGCTGCCTTCGACGCCGCGCTGGCGCGCGAGCCGCGCTTCATCGCCTTCG
Source organism: Anaerolineales bacterium (assembly GCA_034434255.1). GTDB lineage: Bacteria > Chloroflexota > Anaerolineae > Anaerolineales > Villigracilaceae > UBA877. Next base: position 1,963 of record DAOTZT010000272.1, read on the forward strand.
GCGAGGACGTGGGCAAACTGGGCGACGTGAACCAGGGCTTTCGCGGCCTGCAAGAGAAGTACGGCCCGCTGCGGGTGACCGATACCGGCATCCGCGAGGCGACTATCCTGGGCCAGGCGATTGGCATGGCGATGCGCGGTCTGCGCCCGTTGTGCGAAATCCAGTACCTGGACTACCTGCTCTATGCCCTGCAACTGATGTCGGACGACCTGGCGACCCTGCTCTGGCGCACCAAAGGCGGGCAGAAGGCGCCGGTTATCGTGCGGACGCGCGGCCACCGGCTGGAGGGCATCTGGCACTCTGGTTCGCCGATGGCGGGCATCATCCATCTGGTGCGCGGGATGCACGTGCTGGTGCCGCGCGACATGACGCGGGCGGCCGGCTTCTACAACACTCTGCTTCAGGCCGAGGAGCCGGCCCTGGTGGTGGAGGTGCTGAACGGCTACCGCGTTAAGGAGCGGATGCCGTCCAACATCGGCGAGTTGACCGTGCCGCTAGGCGTGCCGGAGGTGCTGCGCGAGGGCGAGGATGTGACCATCGTCACCTACGGGGCTTGTGTGCGCATTGCCCTGGCCGCTGCCGAGAAACTGGCCAGGGTGGGCATCCAGGCTGAGGTGATTGACGTGCAGTCGCTTCTGCCGTTCGACATTCACGGGCGTATTGTCGAGTCGCTCAAGAAGACCTCCCGCGTGCTGTTCGTGGACGAGGACGTGCCAGGCGGGACGACGGCTTACATGATGCGCGAGGTGCTCGAAGTCCAGGGCGGCTATCAGTGGCTCGATTCTGCTCCCCGCACCCTGCCCGGCGCGGCGCATCGTCCGGCGGCAGGCAACGACGGCGACTACTGGTCGAAGCCCAACGCCGAGGCGATTTTCGACGCGGTGTACGCGATGATGCACGAGGCGA
>DAOTZT010000273.1:0-2010 GCA_034434255.1 Anaerolineales bacterium
GGGTTGTAGAGGACGGGTCCGTCTTCGCGCTTGGTGTATGCGCCGACGGGACACGCCGACATGCAGTCGGGATGTTCACAGTGCATACAGTGATAGACCATCGTGCCGCGCTTGAGATTCGGAAACTCGCCTGTAACGCCGAGTCCCGCCACCCAGATGCGGGTTTTGTCCATCTCGATGTTGTTTTCCACGCTGCAGGCCACCATGCAGGCACGGCAGTCAATACAGCGCGTGGCATCGAAGAGATAGGCATGATGTTTGATTTCAGTCATAGTTCACCTCCCCTCACCCCTCACCCCTCTCCCATTGGGAGAGGGGAAGGGGGTGAGGGATATTGTTCTACTCTTTTTCCACCGTGACGAAGGTCTGGCTGAGCGCCTGACTGCCGCTGATGGGGTCGGTGTAGGTCTCGTGCAGGACCGAGTCGCTGGCGCCCAGGCCGAAGGCGGTGGTCAGCCCCTTGGAGAGGTGACCGTAGCCGGGGGTCATGTACACGCAGTCGGGGCGGATGGCTTCGGTTGCCAGCAGGCGGATGTGGGCGCTGCCAGCCTTGCTGGTCACTTTCACCCAGTCGCCGTCTTGCAGGCCTTTTTGGGCGGCGGTTTTGGCGTTCATCCACAGACGCGGCTCGTCTGAGTATTTGCGCAGCAACTGGTTGTTCTGCGTGCCGAATTGCGTTTGCTGCGCTACTTTGCCGGTCAGCAGGTAGAATTGACCTTCGGCAGGCTGCGGCGGTTCGACCCACGTCGGTACGCCGGGGAAGCCGACCTTTGCCAGCGTGTCGGAGTAGAGTTCGATTTTGCCGCTGGGGGTATTCCAGGAGAATTCCGCTTCGCCCCCGCCCGCAGGCAGTTCGGCGTATCCTTTGGCTTTGACTTCTTCCAGGCTGACGCCGAGCGGCTTCAACTGGTAGCGCAGGTAATCTTCTTCGTCCTGGTACTGGAAGTAATCGCCCAGACCGAGGCGCTCGCCGAGTTGCTTGTAAATCCACAGCGCCGATTTGGCTTCGCCCTGCGGCTCGATAACCGGCTGGCGGAGGAAGGCTTTGTCGCCCACTGGCAGGAGCGGGTCGTAGCGTTCCAGGTACGAGGCTTCGGGCAGGATGACATCCGAGAACCAGGCCGTGTCGTTCATCAGGATGTCAATCGTGACGATGAAATCCATCTTGCCGAAGGCTTCGAGCGTCTTGGCGCGGTCGGGCAGGGAAAGGACGGGGTTCTGGCGCGCGATGAACCAGCCGTGCGGGGTGTACGGGTCGCCTTTGACGATGTTATCGCGCAGTTCCTGAAAGACGCCAATCTTGAGCGGCACAACCGGGTATTTCCACGGCACGCCGTCCAGGCGCAGGGCCGAAACGCGCGGGAAGGGCGGCTGCGGCGGGGCGCCGAGCGCGCCGCTTTCTTCTCCGGCAGAGGCGGTCAGGGTTACGCCCCAGTTGCCAAGCAGGGCGTTCAGAATGCTGATGGCGCGCTGGGTGTGGAAGGAGTTGACGAAGTTGGAAGTGCGCCAGCCGTTGTGAACCAGCACGTGCGGCGCGGCTTCAGCCAGTTCGTGGGCGATGCGCGTGATGGTCTCGGCGGGGATGCCGGTGATGGGGGCAGCCCATTCGGGCGTGTAGCGGCTGACTTCTTTCTTCAGTTCGTCGAAGCCGACGGTGTGTTCTTCCACGAAGGCGCGGTTGTAGAGCCGTTCTTTGATGATGACGTGCAGCAGCGCCAGGTGGAAGGCTAAATCCATGCCGGGTTTGATGGGCAGCCATTCGCTGGCTTTCGCGGCGGTCTTGGTGAAGCGCGGGTCGAGATAGACCACCTTCGCGCCGCGGTCAATGGCCATAATCAGGTCGTGCGTCTCGGAGGTGGAAATCGCTTCCAGCAGGTTGCGCCCGGTCAGCAGGATGTACTTGAGTTTGTCGTCGTAGATGCGGGCGGGTTCTTCCATGCCGTAGGTCATCAGGTTGCTGACAATCATGGCGTTGAAGCACAGCGAGCGCTGCGTGCCGTAGTTCGGCGA
>DAOTZT010000274.1:0-3651 GCA_034434255.1 Anaerolineales bacterium
CTTGCTTACTTACATCGCCGCTGTGGCTATCGCGCTCGCCGCTCACCGCTACCAGCGCCCAGACTTGTACCGTCGCCGTTCGATGGTCTTGGCTCACCTATGACACTATCAATTACCGAACGCTCTCTTTAACTTGACATTGTCAAACTACTCACAAAGTTAGGCTATATATTCGCGCCATCCCCATTACCACGTATAGCATAATTACGAAATGAGCACAAAAACCAAGTTCTACGTCGTCTGGAAAGGCCGCCAGACCGGCATTTTTACCGACTGGAAAACCTGTGAGGCACAGGTCAAAGGCTTTGCCGGGGCGCAGTACAAAGCCTTCGAAACGCGCCAGGAGGCCGAGCGCGCCTTTGCCGGGGAATACGCCGCCTGCGCCGGCAAGCCTGCCTCCAGCCAGCGCTGGCTCTTTGCCCCTCATCCGCCCATCGCCGACAGTTACGTGGTGGACGCGGCCTGTTCGGGCGTCCCCGGACCGGTGGAATGGCGCGGCGTCCACCTCGCCAGCGGGAAGGAAATCTTCCATCAGGGGCCGTTCCCCAACGGGACCAACAACATCGGCGAATTCCTGGCTATCGTCCACGCCCTGGCGCTGCTCGAACAGGAGCATTTGTCCCTGCCCGTGTATTCTGACTCGCTCACGGCCATCGCCTGGGTGGAAGCCGGCAAATGCCGAACCGATCTCCTGCCGGATGAGCAAAACGCGCCGCTCTTCGACCTGATCGCCCGCGCCGAGGCGTGGCTGGCAGAACACCCGCGTCACAACCCGCTGCTGAAATGGGACACCGAAGCCTGGGGCGAGAACCCGGCAGATTTTCACCGCAAGTAGCCGTGGCTGTTCCAAAGTGCAACTTCATCCTGGCCAAAGGCCAGGAATTTTCTGACCATAAAATCAAAAAACATGTAAAATACATCTATGATGGACTCTACTCCTCCCCCCACCCAACCTGCCGAGCCCCCTCCAGGGCCGATCGTACGCCTTGCCGTCCCCAATGTGCGACCGTATGCCACTTATGCGCTCCTTGGCATCACCGTGTTTGCATACCTTTTGCAACTGATCGGTCAATTTTTTAATTTTGACCTGTTCACCTTCCTGACCATCAAAGAAAACTCGTTCATTCGTGATGGTCAATTCTGGCGATTGATCACCCCCGTCTTCGTGCATGGCTCGATTTTACATATCGGCCTCAACATGTACGCCCTGTGGATATATGGCCGGGGGTTGGAATCCCGCTTTGGTCACGGGCGGTTCCTGCTCCTTTACTTTCTCTCTGCCTTCAGCGGCAATGTACTGTCATTTCTCCTTACGCCCAACCCATCCTTAGGGGCCTCTACGGCTATCTTTGGCCTGCTGGCGGCAGAGGCGGCTTTTCTGCTGCGGAACCGGCAGATTCTCAAAAACTCTACCCGTTCCCTGGGAAATCTGATCTACATTGCGGCCATCAATCTGCTCTTCGGTTTTACAAACAGCGGCATAGACAACTTTGGTCATATTGGCGGGTTGCTGGGAGGGTTGATCTTTACCTGGTTTGGCGGGCCGCGTTGGAAAGTGGAGGGAATGTACCCCTACTTCACCCTGGTGGACGAGTCACAAGAAAATGGGGCAATTGTAGGGATTTCCATTGTGCTGTTAATTTTTGTGCCACTGGCGATGCTGGGCTGGATCTGGCCGCAATAATGCGGTGAAATTTAAAAAGGACAAACGAGCGACCCATTTTGGCAATCGCTCGTTTGTTTTGTTTTAACTTTCAAACTCGAGGGGGCCAAAAGAGTGAACTACTCAATCGCTTCTTTCAGTTTGCGCGCCAGTTTACCGAAATGAGCGGTATAACGGACATCATCCTGACGAGGGCGTGGCAAATCTACCGTCAGGTCTGCTTTGACGCGACCTGGTCGTTGAGTCAAAACCAGAACACGATCGGCCAGGAAAAGGGCCTCGCTGATCGAGTGAGTCACCATCAGCACCGTCTTGCGCCGCGCCTGCCAGATGCGCGAAAGTTCGGTCCACATCCGTTCACGCGTCAAGGCGTCGAGCGAGCCAAACGGCTCATCGAGCAGGAGCAGATCAGGGTCATGGATAAGGGCGCGTGCAATCGAAACCCGCTGTGCCATACCGCCAGAGAGGTCACGCGGCCAGGCATTTTCAAAGCCTTGCAAGCCGACCAGTTCCACCAGGTCGAGGGCGCGAGCGCGTCGCTCTGTTTCGGGGACGGCTTCCAGTTCGAGCGGCAGCATGATATTTTGCAGCACTGTCCGCCACGGCATCAGCGTCGCTTGTTGAAAGACCATCCCGATTTTAGGCTGCCCCCCCGCAAAGGATACGCTGCCGCTGGTGGGGCGGAGCAAACCGGCCAACACGCGCAACAGGGTGGATTTGCCACTGCCTGAAGGTCCCAGCAAACACACAAATTCTTGCGGGCAAACATCAAACGTTGCTGAGGCAAGCGCCTCCAGCCCGCCATTGCTGTCGGGGAAGATCACGCTCAGGTCGCGGACGGTGAGGATAGGCTCAGTCATTGCACACACAAACTACTTTTTGTTTGTCTCCGTTGCTCTCTGGTTTCTACGGCACAAACTGATTGGTAAATGCCTGGGAGAGATCCTGCGGTTCGCTCAGCAGGCCCATCTCCAACAGTGTAGCCTGCATATTTTCCCAGGCCTGGGGATCAGAATAGCCAAGACGGTCAGCCTGCCAGAGTTCGAGGGATGTCAACAAGACTTGTTTCTGGATCTCGTCATCAAGTTTCAGTCCTTCTACAAAGAAGGTTGAGAGGTTAAAGGCACTTTCCGGGTTTTCAATCACCTCACGCAAACCGTTAAGAAAACCATTGACCATATGTTGGACCAGTTCAGGATTGTCGCGAACAGCCGCTTCGTTGACCAGAAGTCCATTCCCGGCCAGTTGGACATAATCGGCCACCCGTAACTCGGTCAGGTCATAGCCACGGGCGCGCAGTTGGACCGGCTCATTGGCCGTGTACCCGCAGATGATGGAATTGCGGCCTGCAGCAAAGGCTTCAACCTGAGTGTAACCGATGGATTCGAGCGTCACATCAGACTCGCTCAAACCGCCCGCATGAAGCAAGGCACGCAAACCAATGTAGTTGGCGCCATAGAGACCGGGCAAAGCAATTGTCTTGCCGCGCAAGTCTGCAGGAGAAGCGATGCCCTCACTCGCCTGCGCCACCACCGAAACAGGATAGCGCTGGTACCAGGCCGCGACATAGACGACCGGCAGTCCCTGGGCACGTGCCAGGAGCACCTGCTCGCCAGAGACAATCGCGAACTCCAACTCGCCCGAGGCAACCAGTGCGGCAGCCTGATTTTCGTCCATGTGGACGATTTCCACATCCAGGCCTTCTTGCCTGAAATGGCCACTGGAAATCGCTGCATACACAGGCGCAAATTGCACATTGGGGATGTAGCCCAGCGCCAGGCGCACATGGGTTAGGGGTGGAGGTGTCTTTCCACTACAAGCGCTCAGCACCAGAACAAGGAAAAGAAGGGAAAAAGAAAGTATGAGTCTCCTGCAAAAAGGTGAAAATCGAACCACAAAGACACGGAGACACGAGTAAGTAAATGAAAGGAAACTTTGTGACTCCGTGTCTTCGTGGTGAAACTTCAGGGTTTTTGCAGTGGAGTCAA
>DAOTZT010000275.1:0-4040 GCA_034434255.1 Anaerolineales bacterium
CATTAATGGTACGGTGGGCGTCATTATTGCGGTCACGGCGGCTGTCATCTATGAGTTGGGCGTGGTTGCCTGGTCGCTGCTGCTGGTTGGCCTGTTTGCTCCCTTTGCGTTGGGCATGTACTGGAAGAAGACCAATCAATGGGGGGCTGTGGCTGGCTATGTTGGCGGGTTCATTGCCTGGGTGATCTTCCTTCTCATTGCCATGAATTCCGGCCTGGCGGGCGGCGATCCGACCGTTGTGGTATGCGAGGGCGATATGGAATGCGCCTTCTGGGATGCGGTGTATATCGGTTCATTCCCGGCCTTCTTTGTCTCTCTGGGCCTGGTCATTTTGGTTTCTCTGTTTACCCAGAAACTTGACCCGCCCAAGCCGATCACCGATATTGACGGCAACCCGATGGACATTTCGTTCAAGAACATCTTTGGGGTCAATCCCCTCAAAGATGCTCTGCGCAAAATGCGCCCCGAAGAATATGATGATTGATTGGTAAATTCTGTTATCGTCCCTGATGGCTTTATGCCATCAGGGACGATATGACAAAGCGCATAATTTAGCGTGATTTTTTACATAAAACGCATAAAATTATTGACTTTACTGATAAAAAGTTGTAATATTTTTGCATGAACAGCATAAACAGCACATCCCAATCCCCACAATTAGATGAAATTGACTTGCAAATTATTGCGGCTTTGCGCCAGGATGGACGCGTGCCATTCTCGCAAATTGCCGAGCAATTGAACGTTTCGCCGGGCATGATTCGCTTGCGCTATAGCCGCCTGGTGGAGACGGGCATTTTGAAAGTGGTGGCTGTATCTGACCCTCTGCTCATGGGGTACAGCACCATGGCGTTAATTGGCATTCGCGCTGATGGTAGCCAGTTAATGGCAGTTGCTGAACAGATTGCTGCCCTGGACGAAGTGGTGTATCTCATCATCACGAGCGGCTCCTATGACATCATTGCTGAAGTCATTTGCCGCGATCAGGCCCATTTGTTGCAATTCCTGACCGAACGCCTCTACAAAATCCAGGGCGTTCGCGAGTCTGAGACCTTCATGCATCTCAAAATTGTAAAGGAAGTTTACTTTTAGCAATTCCCGGCACATCCGGATGCAAATTTTTTTTTCAAAAGGAGATGCTACCATGAAAGTTTTACTCGTTGGGACCGGAGGCGTCGGTGAGGCCATTGCGGTCATCGCCAAAGGACAACCCTGGATGGAACAAATGGTCTTGAGTGATTACAACCGGGAACGCCTGAAAGAAGTTCAGGCGAAACTGGGCGACCCACAGCGCTTCCCCATCGAATGGGTGGATGCCAGCAAACAGGAAATGGTCGAGGCTCTGGCCAGGAAATATGACGTGGACCTCATCATGAATGCCTGCGATCCTTCCTTCAATGTCCCGATTTTTGAAGCCGCCTATAACGTCGGCTGCAACTACATGGACATGGCCATGACGCTTTCGGAGCCGCATCCTGAAAAACCCTACGAGCAGTGTGGCGTCAAACTGGGCGACTACCAGTTCGAACGCGCCAAAAAGTGGGAAGAAAAAGGCATTTTGGCGCTGCTTGGCCTGGGCGTAGAGCCTGGCATGGCAGATGTCTTTGCCCGCTACGCTGCCGATTATCTCTTCGATGAAATCGAAGAAATCGGCGTGCGCGATGGCTCAAACCTGGAAGTGCGCGGCTATGAGTTTGCCCCCAACTTCTCCATTTGGACCACCATCGAAGAGTGCCTCAATCCCCCGGTGATTTGGGAAAAAGACAAAGGCTGGTACACCACGCCGCCTTTCTCTGAGCCGGAGATTTTTGAATTTCCGGAGGGTATTGGCAAACTGGAGTGCATCAACGTCGAGCACGAGGAAGTCCTGCTGGTGCCGCGCTGGATCAATTGCAAGCGTGTTACTTTCAAGTATGCTCTGGGCGACCAGTTTATCGGTGTTCTCAAGACCCTGCACATGCTTGGCCTGGACAACAAAGAACCTATCAAAGTCAAGGATGTCTGGGTGGCGCCGCGTGATGTGGTTGCTGCCTGCTTGCCCGATCCGGCTCACCTGGGCGATAAAATGTTTGGCAAGACGTGCGCCGGCACGTGGGTGAAGGGTAAGAAAGATGGCAAAGAAAAGCAAGTATATATCTATCAGGTAGCAGATAACGAGGAATGCATGAAGCGTCTTGGCTGCCAGGCTGTGGTCGCCCAGACTGCCTTCAATGCTGTGATTGGCATGGATTTGCTGGAGCACGGCATCTGGAAGGGCGTCGGCGTGCTTGGCCCCGAAGCCTTTGATCCCATTCCCTTCATGGAAAAGATGGCTTCTTACGGTTTCCCCTACGGGATCAAAGAAATGTAAATCTGCTGGCGCGGCTTAGCCGCCGCGCCAGCCATATTTTCAAAGGAGAATGTGAGATGGATTTTCAAGCATATGAATATGCAGGTTTGATTATTGGGGGGATCGTTGTCATCCTGATCATCCGTATGATCATTGGTTTTTGGGCATCCAGAAAGGTTGAGAATAACGTAGACTATGTTCTCGCTGGCCGCCGCCTGCCGTTGTGGATGGCTGCGCCGTCCATCATGGCGACCTGGTTTGCCGCCGAGACTCTCATGGGGTCCAGTTCCGAAGCCTACTCCTATGGCTTCCAGGGAGTGGTGTTCGATCCGTTCGGCGCGACCATGTGTCTGGTCATTGCTGGTATCTTTGTTGTTCGCCTGGCACGACGCGCCCAGTACGTGACCATCATGGACTTTTTCCAGCACCGTTACGGAACGGCCATGTCAGTGGTTGGCACGCTGACGCAGATCATCACCTACTTCGGCTGGACGGCCGCCCAGATTGTGGCAGGCGGCGCTATTTTGCAATCCCTTTTGGGGTGGCCGCTCTCGTGGGGCATGATTCTGGTCACTGTCATCGTCACGCTCTACACCTTGATGGGGGGCCTGTGGGCCGATACTGCCCTCGATTTTATGCAGATGTTCCTGACCTCGATTGGCTTGCTCATCATCACCGCTGGCATTGTCATCACGGTGGGCGGCTTTGATAACATGTTTGCTATGACGGGGGCGCAGTACACGACCCACACATTTGCCATTTGGCCCACTGCTGAAGATGGTTATTATGGCTACTTTGGGATTCATGGGTGGTTCTATTACATCGCTGCCTGGTTGTCCCTGGGCCTGGGAGCCATTCCTGCGCAGGACTATCTCCAACGCACGTGCGCCGCGAAAGACGAAGATACCGCTGTCAAGGCTACCTTTCTGGCAGGGGCGCTTTACCTCGGCTTTGGTGTTCTCTCTCCCTTGATCGGTGTGACAGCATATGGCGCTCTTGGTCCTGACCTCGAGGGTTCGCAGACGGAATTCGTGCTGATTCTGATGGCAATGAAGTATTTGCCACCTATTCTTGTGGCTGTCTTTATCGCTTCTCTGGCCTCCGCACTGATGAGCACCTCTGACAGTTCTCTGCTGGCTGGCGCCACCATGTTTACCGAGAACATTGTCAAAGTGTTCAAACCGGATCTCTCAGACAAGGCCACCTTGCGCCTCACCCGCATCAGCCTGCTCGTCAGCGGTGTCTTGAGCCTCCTGATTGCGCTCTATGCCTCCACCATTTACAAACTGGCAGTGCTGGCAAACACGTCCATCCTGGTGGGCATGGCTGCGCCTTACCTGATTGGCATGTACTGGAAGAAAGCCAATCACTGGGGCGCGCTGGCTTCCTTCTTCAGCGGGGTCGTCTCGTGGATCATCCTGACCTTTGTCTGGATGAACACCTACGTGCTGCCGGTTGTGTATGAAGGTGAGATGACCGATGAAGTGGTCTGGGACTCGATTTACATTGCCTCCACCCCGGCCTTCTTCATCTCCGTGATTTTCCTGGTTGTCGTCTCCCTTCTCACCCAGAAGGTTGACCCGCCCAAAGCCCTCACTGACATCAACGGCAATCCTGTGAACACCACAAATATCTTTGCCTGGAGCAAAACGCCCGAGGGAATTGAGTAATCCCTGCAGGCCTCGACAATTTTTACAAGAGGAGGAACTATGCC
>DAOTZT010000276.1:0-4182 GCA_034434255.1 Anaerolineales bacterium
CTGTTGGGTATGTCATTGCGAGGAGCGTTCTTTGCGACGAAGCAATCCCCAAGCGGTCAATCTGGCCTGATAAGTGGGAGATTGCTTCGCCAGAAAACGGCTCGCAATGACATGGCTGAACAGTTACAAAAAGAGAACGTCTGGCCGCGATTAACGAAAGGAAAAGGATATGTCTCAACAAACAAAAGAACGCTACGAAGATTCCCAACTGTACCGGATACGCCACTCTGCCGCGCACATCCTGGCACAGGCCGTGCTTGAATTCTACCCCGAGGCCAAATACACCATTGGCCCCCCCATTGAAAACGGTTTCTACTACGACTTCGACCTCCCCGCGCCAATTACGCTCGAAGACCTGGAAAAGCTCGAAAAACGGATGCGTCAGATCATCGCTGGAGGCCATCCCTTTATCCGAAAAGTGGTCTCGGCGGAGGAGGCGCGCCAGATTTTCAAAGACCAGCCCTACAAACTGGAATTGATTGACGGGCTGGAAAAAGGCGCTTTCGACGAAGATGGCAATCCCCTGAACGAAAAACCCGAAATTTCGATTTACCAGCATGATACTTTCATTGATCTCTGTCGCGGGCCGCACGTGCAAAACACGCGCGAAATCAACCCCTCTGCCATCAAACTGATGTCCATTGCCGGGGCCTACTGGCGCGGCGACGAAAAGAATAAAATGCTCACCCGCATCTATGGCACAGCGTGGCGCACTCCAGACGAACTCAAAGAGTACTTAAAAATGCTGGAAGAAGCCAAAGCCCGCGACCATCGCAAACTGGGCAAAGAACTCGAAATCTTTATCTACGAAGACGAGGTCGGCCCTGGTTTACCACTCTGGTTGCCACGCGGCGGCGTAATCATTGAGGAACTGGAAGCGCTGGCCAAAGAGACCGAGGAACAGGCCGGCTACCTGCGGGTCCGCACCCCGCATCTGACCAAAGAGGACCTGTTCATTCGTTCTGGTCACCTGCCCTACTACGCCGAATCGATGTACCCGCCGATGGAAATCGAAGGCGTGAAATACTACGTCAAGCCGATGAACTGCCCGATGCACCACAAAATTTTTGCATCCAAGCCTCGCTCTTACCGCGACCTCCCCATCCGGCTGGCAGAATACGGCACCTGCTACCGCTATGAAAAATCGGGTGAACTCTTTGGCTTGATGCGCGTCCGCTCCATGCAAATGAACGATGCCCATATCTACTGCACCGAAGACCAGTTCGAGCAAGAATTCCTGGGCGTTATCGAACTTTACAAAAAATACTTTGCTCTGTTCGGAATCGAAAAATACGTGATGCGCCTCAGTTTGCACAGCAAAGCCGGATTGGGCAAAAAATACGTGGACAACGAACGCCTTTGGCTGAAGACAGAGGACATGGTCCGCCGCGCCATGGACAACGGCGGGATCCCCTACGTGGAGGCCGAGGATGAGGCCGCCTTCTACGGCCCCAAAATTGACGTCCAGATCTGGTCGGCCATTGGGCGTGAATTCACCCTGGCCACCAACCAGGTAGATTTTGCCGTTCCAGCGCGTTTTGACCTGAAATACATGAGCAAAGATGGGGTCGAGGAAACGCCGCTTTGTATCCACCGCGCCCCCCTCAGCACACACGAGCGCATGATCGGCTTCCTGCTCGAACACTACGCCGGCAACTTCCCGGTCTGGCTCTCGCCTGAACATGCCCGCGTCATTCCTATCACCGACAAGCAAAATGAATATGCCGATAGCATTGTCCGCCAGTTGCGCGCCCAGGGAATCCGCGTCAGCGCAGACCTCAGCGCCCAGCGCATGAACGCCAAAATCCGCGAAGCGCAACTGATGAAAGTTCCCTACATGCTCGTGGTAGGAGAGAACGAAGCCACCGCTGGAACAGTCTCGCTGCGTGTCCGCGACGGATCGCGGCAAGACAACATTCCGCTCGCCGAATTTATCGCTCGCGTCCGCGACCGCATTCAACGGCGAGCGCCCGAACTGTAAGCATTCCCCTCACAGAAAAAAAGAGGAGGACCTGAGCTGGCCCTCCTCTTTTGTTTTTTTGCCACCAGTCACTTATCAATTCTGCGGCTTGTTGGCGTCAATGAAAGTGCGAATCGCCTGCCTGAGCGCCTGGCCGGTGCCGTTCATGGTCTCATGAGCCGTCTTAAGCGCCTGCTGAAGTGAGCGAACTGTCTGAATGGCTGCCGACAGATCAGTGACTGTCCCGTTTTCATCGAACCCGGCATGCGTGGCAACAATTTCGCCTGCCTGTTGGTTATACACGATGGCATTCGGATAAGCAGCAACAAACGCATCCAGGGCAGACTGAACAGCCGAAACGTCATAACCGCGAGCGGCTGCCTCGTTGATCAAATTCTGGGTCTTGGTAACGATGGAATCCGCCCGACTCATCCAGCCGGTTTGGTGGTTGTACCACTCGAGCAGTTTGGCATAGGCTTCCTGAACACGCGCCGGGTCAACACCAGGAGGCGTTCCATCGTCCGCCGAGGCAATTGCAGTCGGCAGGAATGCCAGGGCGGAAACAAGAACCAGAGCGACCAGCAAGACTTTTTGGAACAAAGCGAAGATTTTATTCATTTTTTTCATCCTTTCTCCAGACAATGGTTTTTGTAGTTACACGCCCATTGTAGGAAAGTCAAGTAACCCGACCATGACCGCGCTGTAAATCTTGTGTAAAAAAACAACATAAGAAATGTGCCTGTCAAAAACGCAGGATTCCTTTGCCCGTGAAGAGGTGTCATCATTTGTGCATCAGACTTGTCCTACAGCCTCACCTCCACCTCTGTCCCCTGGCCAGGAGCGGAGCGGACTGTGAGCGTGCCGCCGAGGGCCTCGACGCGTTCGCGCATCTGACGCAGGCCGAGGTGACCCTCCTGCGCCAGGCGCGGCAGGGTCGCGGGATCGAAGCCCAGGCCGTCATCGCGCACCCGCAGGAGGAGGCCGGCCGTCAGGTCGAGCGTCACCCAGACGCGGCTTGCCTGAGCGTGACGGGCGACGTTGTGCAGCGCCTCCTGCACGATGCGGAAGAGGACCGGCTCCAGCGCCGCCGGCAGACGCTCGCGCTCCCCTTGCACCTCCAGCGAGGTTTGCAGGCCGTTCTGCTCGCCGAATTCGCCCAGGAAATGCTCCAGGGCCGGCCAGAAACCCTGCTCGTCCAGCGCCACGGGACGCAGGGCAAAGATGGCACGGCGCACTTCGCGGATTTTTTCGCCCAAGATACGATGCAGGTCGTCCAGTTCCGCTTTGGCCTGAGCCGGGTCGCGCTCGATCAACGCCTGCCAGCGGCGCACCTGGAAGCGCAGCGCGGCCAGGTCCTGCGCCAGGCCATCGTGAATCTCGCGGGCGATGCGGCGGCGTTCCTCGGCGATGGCCTCTTCCTCCGAGCGGCGCGCTTTCTCGGCGCTGACGTCCTCCACTGCCAGGATACAGCGCCTCAGGTCGCGCCGGGCGATGGAGGCGGCACTCAGGCGCAGGGGGAACTGGCTCCCGTCACAGCGGCGGCCATTTGTCTCGAGGGTGACCGTCTCGCCGGAGGCCAGGCGCGAGCGGCAGGTTTCGAGCGTCTCGGCGGGCAGGAAGGCGTCCAGGCGGGCGGTCGTCTCTTCGGCGCAGGCGAAAAGCGTCCGCCAGCGCGAGTTGAGATGCAGCAAGCGCGGCGGGGTCTGGCTGAAATCGGCCTCGCAGACGCCGAGCGGCGTGTTCTCGAACAGGGTGCGGAAGCGTTCCTCGCTGCGGCGCAGGGCGGCTACGGCGCGCATCCGTCCGCCGACGTAGAGCGAGACCAGGCCGGCCGCAGCCAGCCCAAGCAGCAGGCGAAACCAGAGAGTCTGCCAGAAGGCCGGCTCGATGACCAGCGTCACGCTCACGCCCGTCTCGTTCCAGACGCCGTCGTTGTTGCTGGCCATGACGCGGAAGACATAGCGGCCGGGCGGCAGGTTGGTGTAACCGGCGTAACGGCGCGTCCCGCAATAGACCCAATCGGGGTCGAAGCCTTCGAGACGGTAGGCGTACTGATTGCGCGCCGGGTCGGTGAAATCGAGGGCGGCGAACTCGAAGGCAAAGAAGTTCTCGCGCCAGGAAAGGCGAATCTCCTCCACGTTTTGCAGGCCGCCGGGAAAAGTGCGCGGCTGGTCGAAAACGCGAAAGGCGGTCAGCACGACCGGCGGCGGGACGGCGTTGCT
>DAOTZT010000277.1:0-2194 GCA_034434255.1 Anaerolineales bacterium
ACGAAGGTAAACAGGTCGTCGGGCTGGTAGCCGAGTTCGTCGAGCGTATCGGCGGCGGAGGCGCGCTCACGCGGCGATAGCGCACACTTGATCACCAGATTATACAGGCCCTGGCGAATGCGCTGCTCGGCAGCCGGCGGCTCATTCCTGAAAATCGGGCGCGAAAGCGCCAGCAGGTCGCCGGCATACCAGAGGGCGCGCCAGTCCGGATGATCCTCGCTGGCGGGTATGTTTTTGGGCGCAAGCGCGCTCAACAAGGTGTCCATGCGCTCCTGGTCGCCCTGCGCAAAGCACAGGTACTCACCCAGCAGGAGCACCACCTCGCGCCAGCGGTCACTGCTTTGCACCAGTTGGCGGGTTGTCTGCCCAAAATTGGGGCGGATGAGATAACGCGCCGCCAGGTACTCCTCGAAAGTCAGGTGCGGGAAGGCATAGACACGGCGCGGCGGCGTGCCGGGCGGGGCATCGGCCGGGGTGACAGAGCCTTGCAGCATCAGCAAGCCGTTGGAACTCTGGCAATATTCCAGGAAAATTTTCACCTTCTGCTCGTCGTGGAAATGCGCCATGAGCACACCGCTGAGCAGGTCTTCGGTCACCAGCGCCGGGCCGCGCTTTTTCTCTCCGCCATCCGAGCGGCCCTCGTGCGCCTTGAAGGCAATCTCCCACAGAGCGCGGTCGAGTTCGATGCGCGAGATTCCCATCTCGTCAATGATGGTGCGTTTCTGGGTCTTGTACGGCTGTCCGGCCACTGGGCGCTCCAGTTCCCAGCGCACGAGCAGCAGGTCCACACAACGCTCATATACCTGGGCGCGCGTATCAGGCAATTCGCCATAATGGGTATGCACCACGGCCATCATGGTCAAGATGATGGGGAAAGGCGCAATTTCGTACAGGCGGCGGCGGTCATCCGGCTGAAGGGAAAGCAGCAATTGCTCGCGCTTGCGTTCGAAATCTGCTTTGCGCGCCGGTTCGATGCGGATGTGCTCGTCGTGCCAGGCGTTGACGAAGAACCTGATTTTTTCGTCATCCAGCAGGGCCAGTTCGTGCGTTGGCCAGCCGGTCAGTTGCCAGCGGGCGTCGTGGTGATACGAATAGGTGCGGCAGGTGACCAGGAAGCGGCTAGAGGGACATTGTCCATATTTCAGCACGAAATCTTCGACCGCCTGCACCACCACCGGGCGCAGGTTGAGGTCGGCGACTTCGTCCAGGCCGTCGAACAAGACCAGCCCGCCGGAGCGCTTCAGTTCCGACAGAATTTGCCCGCTAAACTCTCGCGAACGTTCGTCCTCCTGCAAGGACTGGCAGATGTACTTCTCGATCAGTTCGGCACTGCCTTTTTTGCAATCGGCCGGGATGGTTTCGGCCATGCGGCCGAGCGATAGAATAACCGGCAGCACCGCGCCGCCCTCCCAGCCGGGGAGCAAATCCTTGATATTCCGGCTGCGGTCCACTTCAGCCTGCGCCATACGCAAAGCCAGATAGCGGACGAAGGTGGATTTACCCGTGCCAGGCAGGCCGAGCAGCACCATGCGCCGCCCTTCGCTCTGTGAAAGCGCCTCGAGGGCGCTCAGTGGTTCGCTTTTCTCGAGCCCAAGCATGACGCGGATATTTTCCTCTTCATCTTCGCCGGACGGTCGTTTTCCGCGTTGGCGCGCTTCTTTGTCCTCGCGTGGTGTGGTCGTGTCGAGCGAAATGTACAGCGATTCGAGCGTCAGCCCGCCGCGCGTCGGGTCGGAGGCCTGCGGGTCGAGTCCCACCAGGCGCATCTGGCGGCAGTCTGCAATCACGGCCTGGAGGTATTTCTGGCGGGCGTCCAGGGTGTCAGTGCCTTTGGCAGGGGAGCCGCTTCCAGGCGCGCTCGGTTCTCCTACCGGCGGTTCTTGGCTCTTTTTCTTCACCGGCCGGCGATAGAGAACCACCTGCAGCGTAAAGATCACCATCGCCAGGATGGCGACGATATAGACCAGCGCCTTGTAATCGGGGGGAATGCGGCTGCCCCACAACGCCAGCAGGGCAATGAGCAGCACAGCAAAGGCCAGGATGGCGGTCAACTTCCCCGCCAGCGTTTCGAAGAATTTCATCATCCAGTCTTTCATCGTCGGCCCTCCAGCGATGGATTGGTTTGCCGCTAGTTTAGCACAAAAGGCCCTCACCCCCAAGCCCTCACCCCCAGCCCCTCTCCCGAAGGGAGAGG
>DAOTZT010000278.1:0-13979 GCA_034434255.1 Anaerolineales bacterium
ACCTTTTTTACCACAAAGGGCACAAAGGAGCACGAAGTTTTTTTCAAACAATTGTGCGCCGGAATTCAAGATTCTCAATTGAGCCTTTCAGAAATCCTTTGTGTACTTCGTGTCCTTTGTGGTTCAAGACCTTTTTGCAGGAGAGTCAAGTATTCCCACCACGAAGGACTCAAAGGAACACAAAGATTAAGAAAGCAGGGAAAGGGCCGCCTGGACGATCTCCTTCTCCTGGGGCAGGATGGCATCTTCAAGGGGGCGGGAATTGGCAATTGGCAGGTCGCGTGCCGCCACGCGCCGGACCCGTAACCGGTCCACCGTTTCGACGGCGCGGGCAGCCACCTCAGCCCCCCAGCCGAGGGTCAGCGTCCCTTCCTCGACCGTCAGCAGGCGGCGCGTCTGCTCGAGGGAGGCGAAGAGCGGGGTCAGGTCGAAGGGGCTGAGTTGGGAGAAGACCACCAGGTCAGCAAAGATTTCATGCTCCATCATCAGGTCGAGGGCAGCGGCGCGGGCCAGTTCGAAGTTGTAGCCGTAGGAGGCAATCGTGACCTGCGGAGGATAGGGCGGGTGGAGGACAAACCAGGGGAACGCCCCGCCGCCGGTTTCGAGGCGGAAATCGGCCAGGTCGCCCTGCCCCGCCGTGAGCAGGGGACGGGTGTAGAGCAGTTTGTGCTCAACGAAGAGGACGGGATCCTCGTCGGCAATGGCGGCCAGGAGAAGGTCGCCAGGGTCGCCGAGGGTGTTGGGGGCGAGGACTTTGAGGCCCGGCACGCCGAGGAACATTTTTTCGAGCGACTGGGAATGGGTGGGGCCGTAGCCGCGCCGCCCACCCATCGGGGCGCGGACGACCATCGGCACGCTCACCTGGTCGTTGTACATCCAGCGGAACTTGGCAGCGTGGTTGACGATCTGGTCGGCAATCAGGGTGGCGAAATCGCCAAACATGATTTCGGCCACGGGGCGCAGGCCACGCAGAGCCATGCCGCTCGCCGCGCCGACGATGGCCGCTTCGGAGATGGGCGTGGCGAGGACGCGGTCAGGGAAGCGCGTCGAAAGGCCGCGGGTGACTTTGAACGCCCCGCCGTAGGGGTCGAGGAGGTCTTCTCCGAGGAGGTAGACGCGCTCATCGGTTTCGAGGGCGTGATGGAGGGCAGAGTTGAGGCGATCAAGGACGGTGGGCATAAGGGAAGTGAAAAGGGAGAAGGAAGAAGGGGGAAGGGAGAAGGAAGAAGGGGGAAGGGAGAAGGAAGAAGGGGGAAGGGAGAAGGAAGAAGGGGGAAGGGAGAAGGAAGAAGGGGGAAGGGAGAAGGAAGAAGGGAGAAGTGGGAAGGAAAAAGGAAGAAGGAAGGAGTCAGAGGCCAGGGTCAGAGGTGAGGGCCGGGAGGGGATCGGATTCGGCGCGGGAGAAGGCGTCGGCCAGGAGGGCAGCGACTTCGGCTTCGGCCTGTTGACGTTCGGATTCGCTCAGGCGGGGGGCGTGGATGGTCAGCGGGTCGAATTGACGGATGCGCGCCAGTTCTTCGGGCGAGCGGGGGTCATCGCCTTTGCTGTGGGCCATAAAACGGTAGGTGTGCAGGATCAGGGCTGCCGGTCCCGCGCCGCCGCGCACGTGGGCAAGCGCCTCCGCAGCCAGGACACGCACTTCCAGCACGTCGCTGGTTTCGCCCTCCCAGACGGGAATGCCAAAGGCGGCAAAGCGTCCGGCCATCGAACCGGCTACGGCTTTCTCGACCGGCGTCGTTTGGGCATAGCGGTTGTTTTCCAGGACAACCAGGAGCGGCAGACGCCAGAGAGCGGCCAGGTTGAGGCTTTCGTAGAGCGCTCCTTCGCCAAGCGTGCCGTCGCCGATGAAGACCAGCACAACGTGGCCGGTTTGTTTTTCTTTTTCGGCCAGGGCCATGCCAGTCGCTACTGGCACAATGCCGCCCTGAATGCCGTTGGAGTAGAAGTTGCGCCAGTGAATGTGCTGACTGCCGCCGCGCCCGCCGACCAGGCCGGTGGCCTTGCCCATCAGTTCGGCGGCCAGCCGATACGGGTCGCCGCCATAGGCCAGGAAATGCCCGTGACAGCGGTGATTGCTGAAGACCACGTCTTCGGAATCGGTGACAGAGAAAATTCCGGCGGCGTCGGCTTCCTGGCCAATGTAGGTGTGGGTGGTGCCGACCAGTTTGCCGGTCGAAAATTCGGTCAGAATGCGCTCCTCGAAGCGGCGGATGAGGAGCATGGTTTGGTAAAGAGAACGATCATTGGTCATGGCGGACAAATTATAATCCATGGGGTACGTTTCGCAGGGGTGCCTGTGGCGAAAAGGGACGAAGCCCATGCCTGCTCGTGGTATAATGGCCCTTCGTATGAGCCCAGAAAATCAAACGACCAAACTCTGCCCCACTTGCGGCACACGTGTAGCCGAAAACGCGACCCGTTGCCCGGTGTGCGGCAGCGAATTCAATCCCGTTGCACAACCCAAAGCCAAGGCACAAAAAGCCGTGCAGGGGGCACGCATGCCGCAGATTACGCTCAGCCTGCCTGTGGTGCTGATTTTGCTGGCTGCGGCCATCTTGCTCGGCGCGCTGGGGCTGTTCTTCACATTCCAGGCGACCGATCGGATCGTCCGCCCCACCGAAGTTGCGACAGCAACCAACACCCCTACCATCACCCTGACGCCCACCGAAACACTGTTGCCGACCGAGACGCCCACGCTGACGCCAGAACCGCCCTACGAGTATGTAGTCAAAACAGGAGACAATTGTTACTCGATTGCGGCCTTTTTCAACGTTTCGGCCAATGTCATCATTTTGACCAACAAACTGAACTCTAGCTGCACCGACCTGATTGTCGGCCAGACGATTCTCGTGCCGCGCCCCACGCCGACGCCTCCGCCGCCGCCCACCGCGACCCTGGAACCGGCCGCGGCCACCCGCGCCGCCTGCCAGACCGTTTCGTACACCGTCCAGGCCAACGATACGCTTTCGAGCATTTCAGCCAACTACAACGTGCCGATGCAGGCTATCAAAGACTGGAACGGGTTAAGCACCGACAACGTCTATCTCGACCAGCCGCTGATTATTCCGTTGTGCATGCGCGCGGCCACGCCGGGGCCTTCGCCCACCCCCACCCCACCGCCGCCCTACAATGCTCCCAGTCTGCTGCTGCCGGCTGATGGAGCACCGTTCACTCTGGCTGATAACAGCGTGACCCTGCAATGGGCCTCGGTGGGCACCCTGCGCGACAACGAGCGCTATCAGGTAACCGTCGAGGACGTGACCGCTGGAACCGGTCGCCGGATTGTGGATTACGTTTCTGACACCAAGTTCATTGTTCCCGCGACGTTCCGCCCCCAGGAGAGCACGCCCCACGTGATGCGCTGGTGGGTGGTGGTCGTCCGCCAGACCGGCACCGACGACCGCGGCGATCCCATCTGGACGACGGCCGGCTCTGCGTCCACGCCACGGGTATTCACCTGGTCAGGTTTAGCCGCCCCGACGCCAACCAAATAAAGACTTGATTTGCTGCAAAGTCCCCGTTTGTTGTTGAGCGGGGGCTTTCTATCTCACCAAAAGAAGCATGACTCTCCTGCAAAAAGGTCTGAACCTCAAATGTGCCCTTTGTGGTAAAACAGGTTTTTGCAGTGGACTCAAGCATGAAATCAAAAAAATTCCATATCAACGTGCGTGAATACAATCGCTATGCCTGGGACAGCCAGGTGGCCCAGGGGAATAAATTTACCATTCCGGTCACGCCGGAGGTCATCGCAGCCGCGCGGCGGGGGGAATTTTCCGTTCTGCTGACCGAGACGAAGCCCGTACCGCGCGACTGGTTCCCGCCCTCGCTGCGCGGGCTGGACGTGCTGGGGCTGGCCTGTGGCGGCGGGCAACAAGGCCCCATTTTTGCCGCGTTGGGTGCCAATGTGACCATCTTCGATAATTCCCCGGCCCAACTGGCACGCGACGAGGAAGTGGCTGTGCGCGAGGGGCTGCCGATCCGTACCGTGGAAGGCGACATGCGCGACCTGTCGGTCTTCCCAGACGAGAGTTTCGACCTGATTTTCCACCCTGTCTCAAACGTCTTCATTTCCGAAATCCGCCCGGTGTGGCGGGAGGCCTACCGTGTCCTGCGGCGCGGCGGTCTGTTGCTGGCGGGCTTTGCCAACCCGGTCTATTACCTGTTCGGGACCACGCTCGAAGACCAGGAAACGCTGACTCTCCGCTATGCCATCCCTTACTCAGATCTGGAAGCCTTCAGCGAAGAGGAGTTGCTGGCCTACATAGAAGAGGGCACGCCGCTTGAGTTCGGCCACACCCTGACCGATCAGATCGGCGGGCAGACCGACGCTGGATTTGCCATCATCGGCTTCTATGAAGATATTTGCCCCGATTCGCCGATCAGCAAATATCACCCGACCTACATTGCCACGCGGGCAATTAAACTTTAGGAGGCGCCATGGAGAGGCTCCTGACCGCACAAAAACGCATCGCTCTGGTGGCCCACGATAACAAGAAACACGAATTGCTGGAGTGGGCACGCTTTAACCGGGGGACACTTTCACGCCACTTTTTGTTCGCCACCGGCACGACCGGCGACCTGCTCAGCCGCGAACTGGACCTGCCTGTGGCCCGTTTCCTCTCCGGCCCCCTGGGCGGCGATCAGCAAATCGGCGCGGCCATTGCCGAAGGCAAAATAGACTTTCTCATCTTTTTCTGGGACCCGCTCGAACCCCAACCGCACGACCCCGACATTAAGGCCCTCCTGCGGTTGGCAGTGTTGTATAATATTCCTACCGCAAGCAACCGCGCCAGTGCCGATTTCATCATCTCCTCCCCGCTGATGCAGAGTGAGTATTCCCTGAAGACGCCTGATGTGGAACGATACCAGAGATTGAGGAGAGGAGAGAGGAAAGAGTAAGGAAGAAGGAAATAGGACGAAGGAAGAAGGAAGAAGGGAAGATGGCCGCAGAAATTGCAAAAGAAACGCTATTTTTGCACACCGCAGAAATCGGACTGGGGGCCTGGGCGTGGGGCGACCGGACTTTCTGGAATTATGGGCGCGGCTACGGCGCAGAAGACATCGAAAAGGCTTTTCGCGCTTCGCTGGCAGCGGGGGTGAACCTGGTAGATACCGCCGAAGTGTACGGCTCAGGCCGTTCGGAAAGTTTTTTGGGCCAGTTCTTGAAAACGACAGAAACCCCCGTGCTGGTGGCCACCAAGTTCATGCCCTTCCCCTGGCGATTGAGCCGCCAGGCGCTGAAACACGCCCTGCGCCGCAGCCTCGACCGACTGGGGCTGGAACGGGTGGACCTGTATCAGATTCACTGGCCATTCCCCCCTGTCCCGATCGAAGTGTGGGCCGAAGAGTTGGCACACGTTGTGCAAGAAGGCAAGGCTCGCACGGTTGGGGTCTCGAACTACAACAAAACCCAAATGCAACGTGCTTATACGGTGCTGGCTCAACATAACATTCCGCTGGCATCTAATCAGGTGGAATATCACTTGCTCAACCGTCAAATCGAGAAAAACGGCTTACTCGAGCGCTGCAAAGAACTGGGGGTTCGCGTCATTGCTTACAGTCCACTGGCCAAGGGGTTGCTAACCGGCAAATACACCCCCGAAAATCCGCCTCCTGCCATGCGCGGCAACACCAAACGCGAATATCTGCAGGAGTTACAGCGCCTCATCGGCCTGATGACCGAAATCGGGCAGAAGCACGGCGGGAAAACGCCCGCCCAGGTAGCGCTCAACTGGGTGATCTGCAAAGGGGCTTTGCCCATCCCCGGCGCGAAGAACGAGGCCCAGGCGATCGAGAACGCGGGAGCCAAAGGCTGGCGGCTGACGGCGGAAGAAATCCAGGCGCTGGACGATGCCAGTGAGAAATTTACCCGCTGAGACCAAAGTGCTCCGAACGCAGCCTGAAAACGAGGTGCTTGTTTAGCCAGGTACGATTGATCAGAAAAGGCCCTGTCATGTCATCCCCCGGAAAATCGCCTTCCCGTTTGCAAGCAGAGTTCAAGGTAGATGACGCTGAAGTCGAAACCGCCTTATCCGGCATCCTGCGCGACTCGCTTACGCCTGTCACATTGGGGCTTGGGATTTTGTATGCTTTGCTCACAGTGGGGCATCTTCTGGTCTTACCGGCTGGCATCAAGTTCCTGATGGCCGGGGTGGCTACGGGAACTGCTCTGCTCTTTTTGGGCTTTTACCTCTACGTGCGCAAGCACACGATTCCCCTGGCGTGGGCCAATCCGCTTGGTCTGGTCATCGTGGGCCTGATTCTGTTCAACAGCCTGCTTCACCTCTGGCTGACTTCTGATCCACTGCAAACTACGAATGTCATTCTGCTTGTAATTGGAGCGGGGTTACTCTTTCTCTCAAGCAAGTGGCTGATTCTCTCTTATGGCTTGAGCCTGGGCGGTTGGTTGCTGGTGGCCCTGATGTCTCCCCCTCATCCTTCCTGGATCCATTTCGGCTTCGCCGTGGTGATTGGGATGACCGTCTCGGCTCTTGCCTTCTCGGCACGCCGCTCCTCCCTCGTCCGGCTCGAGCGTTTACGCATCAGAGACCGTCTGCAACAGGCAGAACTCCAACGCCGCGCCATTGAACTGGAGACCAGCATTGGCGTGGGGCAGAAAATCATCTCCCTGCTTGACATCAATTCGCTTCTGCACGCCATTGTCCATTTCATCAAAGAGCAATACGGCTTTTCCTTCGTCGGAATTTTCCTGCTGGATGCAGCCAGCGACAGCCTTGTCATCCGCGCCGCAAGCGGACAAAACGCCGATGAACTTATGAAGCGCGGTTGGGCTATCAAAAAGGATGCAAACAGCATCATCGGCTGGACAGCAACACAACGGCAACCCTATTTTGCCAGCGACGTGCGCAATGACCCCCATTACTTGCAAAATGAGTGGAGTCCCAATACGCGCACCGAACTGGCTCTCCCCCTGCTGATGGGCGATTCATTGCTGGGCGTACTCGATATTCAATGCGAACGCCTTGAGGTCCTCAGCGCCAAAAATATCCCGGTGATGGAACTGCTGGCCAGCCAGGTAGCCATTGCTCTGCAAAACGCCTCCCTCTATCAGTCAGAAGCCAGGCGACGTTCGCAAGCAGAAATCCTGTACGATGTGGCTCATGCCATCTCGCGCACCCTGGATTTTTCGGAAGTCTTGAATCTGATTTTGCAGGAACTGGTAAAAATTGTCCCTTACGACCGTGCTGCCGTGCTCCTGCGCGAGGACAATGCCTTGCAGGCTGTGGCCAGCCGCGGCTTTCCTCTGCAGATCACTTTGCAAGACCTCCGCATTGACGGAGACGACATTTTCGACCAGATTGACCACTCGCACCGCCCGTTGCTCCTGGAAGATGTCAGCCAACGTCAGACCTGGCAAAACCTGACAGGAGTTCCCGTGGCGCGATCGTGGGTCGGAATTCCGCTTATCCAGCAAGATACGGTGATTGGCTTGCTTTCTCTCGCTCGCGAACAAGGGGAACCTTTCAGCGAAGAGGAAATCAAACTGGCCACCACCCTGGGCGGTCAGGCAGCAGTTGCACTTACAAACACCCGCTTGTATCATAATTTGCTGGTCTTCAACGAAACCCTGGAGCAGATCGTCGCTGAGCGCACCCAGGCCTTACAGCAGGCTTATAGCGAACTGGAACGCATTGACCGCGCCAAGACGGACTTCATCGAGATTATTGCCCACGAATTGCGCACCCCTCTGACAATCCTGCATGGCTACGCTCAAATGCTGATGCAAGACCAGGCCATTCAGGCCATGCCCCATCAAAAACAACTGGCCAGCGGAATCTACACTGGCGCCGAACGCTTGCATGAAATTGTCAATAGCATGCTGGATGTGCTCAAGGTGGAAGTCATCTCCAAAGAGCTCAACCCCCAGCCAGTGGATTTGTCTATCCTCACCCGCCAACTGGTCAAATCTCTGTCCACGGCGTTGGAGGAGCGCCACATTCAATTGACGATGACATGGGAAAAGCCACACCTGACCGTAATGGGCGACAGCGAAATGCTCTACAAGGCCTTAAACCACCTGGTCATCAATGCCATCAAATACACGCCAGATGGCGGGAAAGTCTGGATTGAAGGGCGCAATGTGCCGGCAGCACAATCTCGCCTGGGACAGGATGCCATTGAAATCAGCATCCATGATACTGGCATCGGCATTGCGCCCGAAGAGCAAGAAGCCATCTTCCTGAAGTTCTACCAAACCGGCAAAGTGTCACTGCATTCGTCAGGCAAAACAAAATTCAAAGCAGGGGGAGCAGGCCTTGGCCTGGCCATCGTCAAAGGGATCGTCAAGGCCCACAAGGGGGTGATTTGGGTCGAAAGCCCCGGCTACGATGAGAAATCTTGCCCTGGAAGCCATTTTTATATTCAGTTACCAGCATAAAGTTGCCATAACCGGCCCAAACACCTATTTGAGAATCGGGAGCAGGGTGCTGTAATCGTCCGTCCACAGGCGCAGGGAGGAGGAGTAACCGTCCATGTTGCGGGCACGGGAAACAATCGCCGGCGCAGAGAGAAGGTCAGGATCGCGCGCCAGCAAGACCCACAACGACGGAAAACGCCGCTCATAGTCACCCGGATCTTTGATCACTACCCTTGCCAGAGCGTAATAGTCAGCCAGTGGCCAGACAACCGGCAGCAGGTCGAGGTGACGGTTGGAAATATGGAGGGCCAGGATGCCATCGGGAGCAAGGTGTTGCAGGTAGAGCGCAAAGGCTTCGCGGTTGAGCAAATGCGTGGGGATGGAATCGCTCGAGAAAACATCGAGGACCAGGACATCGTAGTTTTGCGGCTGGCCGCGTTCCAGTTCCTGCTCGAGCGAGAGACGCGCATCGCCGGGGATGATTTCAATCGTCGCCTGGCTGTCGGCCAGGAAGGAAAAATAGCCGCCCTCCCCCTGCGCCAGGGCGATGACCTGGGGGTTGATTTCGTAGAAGCGATACACGTCCCCCTCCTGACCGTAGGCCGCCAGCGTACCAATGCCCAACCCCAGCACGCCGACGCGCATCCCCTGGCCGCGGCGCGGATGGTGGAGAATCGCCAGCCCGCCGCCGCCAGTCTCGCTATAGTAGGTGGTGGGCAGGCTGCGCCTGGAAGGATCCACATACTGAAATCCATGAATGGTCACGCCGTGCACGAAGGCATAACGCTGTGACGACCAGTTCTCCGCTCCAAGCGTCTTGACCCGCACCACGCCGTAGAAA
The DNA here is from genome assembly GCA_034434255.1 of Anaerolineales bacterium. Taxonomy (GTDB): domain Bacteria; phylum Chloroflexota; class Anaerolineae; order Anaerolineales; family Villigracilaceae; genus UBA877. The sequence goes on from DAOTZT010000278.1 coordinate 9,219, forward strand.
CTGCGTTCGAGCAGAAGCGAACTGCTCAGGTCGGCGCGGATGAACTGGATAGCGAGCATGCCAGAGAGCAGCAAAGCGCTCAGCAGGAGGACAGACTGCAACACAAATGCCCACCGGCCGGTTCTTTCTGGGCGGCGGATGATTGCTCCCAGAAATAACAACCAGCACAGGAACAAGCCGAGCGTCAACTCCCAGTAGCCGCGAAACAGGAGGGGGGCGGCAAAGGCGACGAAGATTCCCCCCAGCGCGCCGCCGACCGAAACGAGCAGGTAGAACAGCGTCAGGCGCGCCGGATGCGGGCGCAGGCGGTAGAGTTCGCCATGAGCCACCATGCAGGCCACAAACAGCAGGAAGGCGTAAATGCCAATCTGAAGCAACACACCGCCTGCTTCGAGGTTGACCAGCGCCCAGCCGACCAGGAGCGTGGCAAGAAAGAAGAGCGGAAGGAACACCCGCCGCGAGTACCAGCGTTCGCCAGAAAAGGTCAGGATGAACGACAAAAGGTAAATCGTCAGCGGCAAGACCCACAGGAAGGGGATGACGGCGACTTCCTGGGTGATGTGACTGGTGACCGCCAGCAGGAGGAGGGATGCGGCCGCGGCCAGCCCCATCCACAGGACAAGGTCGATGCGGCGCGGCGGGGAGTCGGGCGCGGCCGGATTCGGGTCCGGAGCCGCCGCGGGGGCGGCCCGCAGGGAGCGAATCGCCCCCCACCCTGCCAGGGCAGCAAATCCCAGGTAGAGCAGGGACCAGGTCCAGCCCTGCAGGGGCAAACTCAGGGAAGGTTCGACCAGGAGGGGGTAGGTAACCAGTCCAAGGAGCGAACCGGCATTCGAGAGGGCATAGAGGCGGTAAGCCGTCCGTTGCGGGAAGAGACGGTGGAACCAGGCCTGCATCAGCGGGCTGTTGGAAGCCAGCAGAAAGTAGGGCAGGCCGACCGAGACGGCCAGCAGTTTCAGGATTTCAGCAACGGGAGGCGCGCCGGGGGAGGGTTTCCATGCCGCGCCAGGGGTGATGGGCGAGCGCCACAGGAGGCCGAGGGCGAGGACCAGCAGCGCCGAGAGAGCCAGCAGAAACAGATGCCAGCGTTCCCTCCGACGGCCCGGCCGGCCAATCCAGGCGGCGTAGGCATAGCCGCCGGTGAGCATCACCTGGAAGAACATCTGCACGGTGGACCAGACCGCCGGCGCGCCGCCAAACCAGGGTAGAATGTAGCGGGCAATCATCGGCTGAACCTGGAAGATGAGAAAAGCAGAAAGAAAAACGCACAGGATGAAGTAAATCATGGGGATATTGTACCTGTTGCGGGCTTTGTAGGGTAGAATTTGGCAGCAACCAGAAAGAACAGACCGGAGATTTCTCTGCCGTACAAACCCAAACGCGGATGACGCGGATTTGTTTGCAAAAAACCTTGGCGTCATCCGGATTATTTGTGCAATCCGCGTTATTTACCCAAACGCGGATGACGCGGACGGATTTGTTTACAAAAAACATCCGCGTAATGCGCTTTATCCGCGCAATCCGCGTTATGCAATGAATTCGAACAACAAGGAGTTGACATGAACAAACGTACACGCGACTGGTTGATTTTCGCGGCCGCCATTGCCCTGGGCCTGTGGCTGGGACGGCTTTTGCGCCCCAGCCCTGACAAAATAGGCGAGAAAATCAACTTTGAGCCGATTCAGGCGCCTGCGGTTTTCTGCTTCCACGCAAACTTTCCCCTGCGTACCGATGCCGCCTGCTTGACATTGAAGCAGAGCGCCCCGTCTGGATTTGTGCGTTGGCCAATGCAACTGGCCGGGAGCGAGCAAATGGGAGATGAAACAACCGCTGCGTGGAGCGCGTCTGAGATGGGATGGCTGTTCTGATGAGGCGCGTGCTTATTGTTGGTGGGACGGGTTTTCTGGGCTACCATGCTACGCGGGAATTGACGGAGGGCGGCTGGGAGGTGACGGCGCTTGGTCTGCCTCCCGCTCCGCCGCCGGACCTGTATCCTGCTTCCGTTAAACTGGCACTTTTCCCGCTCGAGGCGGCTTCAGACGATGACCTGCTGGCGCTGTTGCGGGGGCACGAGGCGCTGGTCTTTGCGGCCGGGATGGACGACCGCGTGACGCCGCGCCGGCCAGCGTATCCGAAATTTTATGCGGCCAACGTGGCGGCGCCCCTGCGCCTGTTCCAACTGGCAGCGCGGGCGGGGGTGAAGCGGGGAGTGGTGCTGGGGTCGTGTTTTGCCCACTTTGACCGTCTCTGGCCGGAGATGCGGCTGGCGGAGCGGCATCCCTACATCCGCAGCCGGGTGGAGCAGGAGAATGCGCTGACTACCTTGCCCGACCTCGAAACGTGTGTGCTGGAATTGCCGTACATTTTCGGCCGTTTGCCGTTCCCAGGCTGGAAGCCGCTCTGGGCGCCGCTGGTGCAGTATCTGCGTTCGTGGCCGGTCGTTTTTTACATGCAGGGCGGGACGGCGTGCGTTTCAGCGGAGACGGTTGGCCGGGCCATCTGCGCGGCGGTGGAACGCGGCGAGGGGGGACGGGTTTATCCCATCGGGCAGGAGAATTTGACATGGGTGGAGATGCTGAGCCGCCTGGCCGCGGCAGACGGGCGCCAGGTCCGCGTGGTGACGCTGCCAAAGGGATTGGTTGCGGCGGGGCTGTGGGGGGGTGGTCTCTGGCACGCGGTTCACGGGCGGGAGGGTGGTCTTTCCCCCCGCTATTTTGCCGCTCTGCAAACGGCCCATACTTATCTGGAGGCTGAGGCGTCAGAACGGGCGCTGGGTTATCAGCCAGCCAGTCTGGAGGAGTCGTTCCGACAGACGGTGGAGGTAGTGCCTGAACGGAATCGAGCAAGGCCGGTCTAATCGGCATCGAGCGGGGATTTGACCGTTAGGCCGCCGCGCTGGAGGACGTGGGTGTAAATCATGGTAGTGCGCACGTCTTTGTGGCCGAGGAGTTCCTGGACGGTACGGATGTCGTAGCCGTTTTGGAGGAGATGGGTGGCGAAGGAGTGGCGGAAGGTGTGGGCGGTGACGCGTTTGTGAAGGCCCGCTTTTTGAACGGCTTGTTTGATGGCGCGCTGGAGGGCGGATGGGTCGAGGTGATGGCGGAGGAGGCCCTGCCCCCCGGCCCCTTCGCGAAGCATCCCTTGGGGGCTCCCAGAGGGAGAGGGAAGTCTGGGGTCGCGGGAGAGTTGAGATGCGGGGAAGAGGTATTGCCAGACGAGTTCGCGGGAGGCGTTGGGGTATTTGGATGCCAGGGCGTATGGCAGGTCGACTTCGCCGAAGCCGGCGGCGAGGTCTTCTTCGTGGAGGAGGCGGACGCGTTCGATTTGACGGCGCAAGTCAGGGATGACGGTCTCTGGTAGAGGAACGATGCGGTCTTTTTCGCCTTTGCCATCACGGACGGTGATGGTGCGGTAGTCGAAGTCTATGTCTTTGATGCGCAAGCGGAGGCATTCCATGAGGCGCAGACCCGAGCCATAGAGGAGTTGGGCCATGAGTTTGTAGACACCCGTCATCTGGTTGATGATGGCGAGGACTTCGCCGCGGGTGAGGACGGTGGGGAGGCGTTCGGGGCGTTTGGCCGTGGAGGGGAGAAGGATAGGGTCAAGTTCTTTTTGGAGGACTTCGCGATAGAGAAAGAGGATGGCAGAGAGAGCCTGGTTCTGGGTGGAGGCAGAGACGTTCTTTTCGACGGCGAGGTGGGTGAGGAAGGCCTGGATTTCTGGGGCGCCCATTTCGAGCGGGTGGCGTTTGTCGTGGAAGAGTATGAAGCGGCGCATCCAGTCGAGGTAGGATTGTTCCGTGCGGTAGGAGTAGTGTTTGGCGCGCAAGATGTCGCGTGCCTGGTCGAGGAGTTTTTTGGCCATGGTACTTGACTCTGGAGTTGTTTGTATGTATGATAGTGTTAATTTATGAGAATGGGTTGCGAGATTTTTTTTGTAGTTTAGTCTGCGGATGTCCAAATTATACAAGATTCTGGCACTTGCCGTCTATAGACGGTTATGCAGCAGGTTGCAGTTAAAACCATAGTTGGGCAGGCAACCAATGTTTAGCAATAGTTAACGGGAAAGTACAATCAACGCGCCAGGGAGCGAACCTCTACACCTTTTGGAATGTCTATTTCATCCTTTTTCATAACAAGGAGATAAAATGCAAATCTCTTTTGAAACTATAATTTCTGCTATTGCCATCATTACCTCGATTGTTTCGTTACTCTACACAATTTACTCGAACAATAGGCGAGAACTCATAAGTGCATTGATGAATAATCTTAATGCTCTAGCGCAAATAGAAGCAAAAATTGGAGAGAACCCAGATTTGTTGGAATTGCACGGTATTACTGCCACACAGTTAGAAGAGATAAACATTTCGAGCAAAGAACTAGCATACTTATTGTCCAGCTTTACAGCAGGTAGTATTTACTTTAGAACAGTGGGTATTAAGTCTACGAGGCCGTTTTCTAAGGAAAGTTACCGATATAAAATGCTAAAATCTTCAAAAACTCGTGCAGCATGGAAAATTATCCGAGAAAATTTCATGGAGCCAAGCGCATATAGGGATAGCATTGACGCTACCATTGCCATTATTGAAAAAGAAGAAAGAGAAGAAGTATAAATAAAAGCTATGCAATGCCTGCCCAACACCGTTTGCAGCGGACAGCGGCTTCGCCGCTGAGGGTATGCGCCGCGAGCCAGCGAAGTAATTTTTAGGCGAAGGCATCTTGCCCGCCCCGCCGCTGCCGCTAAAACCAACCGTTAGGCGGC
>DAOTZT010000279.1:0-3022 GCA_034434255.1 Anaerolineales bacterium
GGCGGACGCCAACTTGGCGCGACCCACTCGCAGACGCCTGATGCCGTCTTTGCTCACTTCCCCGGGCTGAAGGTCGTCAGCCCCGGCACGCCGGAGGACGCCAAGGGGTTGCTGAAATCGGCCATCCGATCCGATGACCCGGTGCTCTTCCTCGAACACGCCACCATGTACCAGGTGCGCGGCGAGGTACCGGAGGGTGAGTACCTGATTCCGATTGGCAAGTCCAAAGTCCAGCGCCCGGGGCGGGATGTGACCATCGTCACCTACGCCAAGGGGCTGGAACTCTCGCTCAAGGCCGCCGACGAACTCGCCAAAGCAGGCATCGAAGTCGAAATCGTGGACCTGCGTACCCTGCGCCCGCTCGATATGGAGCCGGTGCTGGAGTCGTTCAAGAAGACCAACCGGGCGGTCATCGTCGAGGAGGGCTGGAAGTCCTACGGGGTGGGTGCGGAGGTCTCTACCCGCATCTACGAGGAAGCCTTCGATTACGCCGACGCGCCCATCCTGCGCGTTGCCCAGAAGGAAGTGCCCCTGCCCTACAACCGCACGCTGGAACAGGCCGCTCTGCCGCAGGTGCCTGACATTGTGGCGGCGGTCAAGGAGGTGTTGAAGTAATGGCCGAGACAATCAATATGCCCAAATTGGGCTTCGACATGGCCGAAGGCACGCTCGTCCGCTGGCTGAAGAAAGAGGGCGAGACGGTAGCCAAAGGTGATGTGCTGGCTGAAATTGAGACCGATAAAGCGACCGTGGAGGTCGAATCTTCTGCTTTGGGCGTGGTGCGCCGCTTGCTGGTGGACGAGGGGGCAGTGGTGCCGGTCAATACGCCGATTGCGATTATTGGGGCGGCGGAAGAGGAGTTACCAGGGGGCAGTGGTCAGTCATCAGTGAGCAGTGGTCAGTCATCAGTTGTGGAAAGAAGCGGAGAACCGGAAAAGCAGAAATCCGAACCAGTCGCCCAATCGGCAATCTCCAATCCTCAATCTACAATCCTCCGCGCCTCGCCCCTGGCGAAGAAGATGGCCCGGGCGCGCGGCCTGGACCTGAGTCAGGTGCGCGGGACGGGTCCGGGCGGGCGCATTGTGCGCAGGGATGTGGAGGCGGTCATCGGGGAGCAGAAGGGAGAGAGCAGAGAGCAGAGAGTGGAGAGCAGGGGAGCGGAGGAGAGCGTGCCGCTTACCAAACTCCGCCAGATCATTGCCCGCCGCATGACCGAGGCCAAGGCCAGCGTGCCCCACTTCTACGTTACGCATGAGTTCAAGATGGACGCTCTCCTGGCGCTGCGGACGCAACTCAACGGTTATCTGCCGGAAGAAGAGAAAATTTCGGTCAACGATTTCATTCTCCGCGCTGTGGCGCTGACCCTGCGCCAGTTCCCGAACCTGAACGCTTCGTTTGCTAGCGATAAAGTGGTGCAGCACGCGGCAATCAATATCGGCGTGGCGGTGGCGGTGGAAGGCGGTCTGCTGACGGTGGTCTGCAAAGAGGCTGACCAGAAGCCGCTGCGTCAGATTGCCGCCGAGGTCAAGCGCATGGCGGCGGCAGCGCGCGAAGGCAAGGTCAGGCCGGAGGACATCGAAGGCTCGACGTTTTCGATTTCTAACCTGGGGATGTTCGATGTGGAGAACTTTGCCGCCATCATCAACCCACCCGAGGCGGCTATTCTGGCTGTCGGTTCGGCGCGGCAGGTGCCTGTTGTGGAGGCAGGCGAGGTCAAAGTCGGCTGGCGGATGAAGGCCACGCTCTCGGTGGATCACCGCGTCAGCGACGGGGCCGAAGCGGCTCGATTCATGCAGGCATTGGCTGTGTTCTTAGAGGATCCGTTGAGACTGTTGGTGTAACCCAGAACGAGACACAAGGGATGGGCCTTATCAGCCCATCCTTTTTATTGTCGTTTTCTTGCTCTGTGGCAAGGATGTCATTGCGAACTGCTACAAGCGAAATCTTCTTGCTGGCGGGAAGACTGCTTGGCTTTGCTCGCAGGGACAGATTTGGAGAGTGTTTGCCAACAGAGCATTATTTGCTCTTCTCTCCGCTGCTACCGGAAAGATCGAATCAATGCTACCAGGACGCCGAGGAGACCGCAACAGAGGGCCAGCAGGCCGGGAATGCCCAGAATGGCGCTGAAGATCCAGCCGGTTCTGGCCTGTTGCTGGCTGGGTACCTGTACCGCTTCGCCGAGCAGGGATGTGATGATAAAGGGATTGTCCTTAAATTTGCCGACCACGAGGCTGCCGTTGCGCTGACTCACTGCGCCGATGACTGTCACACGCTGCCCGCCGCGCAGTTCCCATAGTTGGGCGCGGTGGGGTGCGTTTAAGAGCACGGGGTTGATGCCCGTCAGGATGGCGGCTGCTTCGGCCACCTCGTGGCTGGGGACAATTCCCTCGCCGAGGTGGTGTTTGTTGACTCCTTGCGGGTCCACCCACACTGTGCCGGTATCGTCTTCGAGCAGGAAGGGGACTGCGCGCAATTTGTCATCAGCAGGGCGCCATCTAGACTCTGTGTGCGCATCCATCTCATAGTCGCGATCGTAAACATCCACCTTCAGGCGGACAAGCGCCAGCGGGGTCTCTGGGGGGCCATCAATGGGCTGTGGTACCTGTTTGATGATGCCTTCCAGCCGTACCAGTTGGCTGCCCGGTTTCAGCGTCGAAATTTTGGTCGGGACGGCGCTGTTAATCTGCGCTATGTTCTGGGTGTGCTTGCGGGCGGCATACAAAGCCACAGCCGCAAAGATCAGAAGGGGTAGCCCGCAGCAGAATGCAATGCCCAGATAGCCAAGAACGGACATAAAATCATCACCTGTCATTCCTACCTCCCATTCTTTTATAGCACGATTATTGGGTCAATTCAACGAGTGGAAAATCAATGGGGCGGGAGAACCCGCCCCGTTCCTTCATTTGGATTCTTTTTTCTCTTGCTTCTTACGCTCAGACGGTTTCGTCGTCTTTCTGGCTGATGAAACCGACTTTTTCTCTGCCTTCCTCTTCCCTCTTTCCTTCTTCCCTTCTTCCTCCTC
>DAOTZT010000280.1:0-2356 GCA_034434255.1 Anaerolineales bacterium
ACGGCTTGTTCTACCAGGTCTATTTCGATCATGCCGGTCACGTTACTGGCAGGGTAGCCATAGGCATCTGCCGTCCAGTTGACCCCGGCAAAGACCACCGGCAAACTGCCGCCCTTGTAAAAGGGAACGACCAGGCATTTTTGAGCGTTGTCGTCGGTGGCAATCAGCACATCGGGCTGGAAGGCTTCGATTTCGGCTTTGGCGCTCTTGCCCGCCGCTTCGCAAAACGAAACATCGGGGTTGCGCTTGGTGTCCATGTGGATGATTTTCAATTCCACGCCGCTGGCTTGAAGCACGTTTTCAATCCCTGCCTGGATGCCATCCGACCATTCGTATCCGCTGTGATAGGAATCGACCCAGACGACTTTCTTGCCGCTGAAATCTGGCGCGGAGGATTGGGCAGTTGGCGTCCCCGGCGCTGGCGTTGTGACGGCTCCACTGCAGGCAGCCAGCAGAATGGAGAAAAACAGGAGGAAGAAACGAGTTGTTTTCATGGTTTTTATCCTTTTCCAGTCTCAGAAGTCACGGCTTGATGAGGCGCATCAACGGGCGGCTCCAGCTTGACCAGCGTGGGCTTCCTCCCCAGCGCGTGACCGAGTTCACGGGCGGCGATTTGCAACGCCTCTTCCACGCGCGCGGCGCGCTGAATGCTCTGGGTGATGCGGTTGAGGGCCTCTTGTTGTTGGGCGCGGCGGCGGGCCTGTTCTTCCTGGCGGCGACGCTCGGTGATGTCGGTGAGAATGGCGTTCAAAACGGTTCGACCGCGGGCATCCACGGCGCGCACCAGGCGGATTTCGGCCAGGAACTCGCGCCCCTGGGCCGTGCGGTGCTGCCACTCGAAGATGTGCGTGCCGGTTTGCATGGCGATTCGGATTTCTTCTGCGGCTTTTTCTGCCGAATCACGTCCATCGGGCTGGGTGGGCGGGCTGAGTTGAATGGGCCCCACCTTGCCCATCTGGCTGCGCTCGACATCAAACATGGTGAGCGCGTTATCGTTGGCTTCCAGGAACACGCCGCTTTCGGCATCCAGCACGGCAATCCCAACCGGGGAGGTTTCCACCAGGCGCTGCAACGATTCGGCGGCTTCGCGCGCTCGGGCATTGGCGCGGATGTTCTGCAAAGCGATAGCCACCTGGTCAGCAATGGATTGAATCAGCTCGGCATCTTGGGCAGTCAGGCTGTTTGGAGCGTTGTTTTGCACGTCTAGCACACCCAAAACGGTTTCACCCGCCAGAATGGGAACGGCAATTTCGGCCTGGGTTTCGGGCAAGAGGGGATTGGGCAGCCAGTTTGGGTCCGAGCGTGTTTCTGGTACGAGAACGACCTGCCGGATTGCGGCGGCGCGTCCCACCAGACCTTTGCCAAGCGGAAGGCTGTGTCCGCGCTCCAGCAGGGTTTTGCCGACTTCACCGGTGCCGCCCGCCATGCGCAGCGTCTCACCGTCTTCATCGAGCAGGTAAATGTGAGCATGGTAGTAATTGAAAGCCGATTTGAGCTGCTCCACCACCTGCACGGTCAACTCGCGCTCGCTGGTGAGGGAGGACAGGCGGCGGCTGATTTCGGCAGAAGTTTGCAGGGCGCGGGTGCGTTCGGCGACTTCCTGCTCCAGCGTTTGCAGGTACGCCTGGCGCTGGACAAAGGCGCGGCGTTCATTGCGTAGGAAAAAGCCGCTGCCGATAAAGAAGACAACAATGTAAAAAATCGCCGAGCCAAGCAGCAAACGGCGCGCGCTTTCCTGCTGCTGCAGGGCGTCGCCAAAGTTCAAGAGAAAATTGCGTTCCTGCGCGTCATAGGCCTGCTTGATGAGCGTTTCATCCATCGTTTTCAGGAGCGCGAGCAACTGCGGGCGAGCCGCTTCACGCGCAGCCGCAGAGGGCGATTCACCCAGGTTTTCCAGCAAACGGTCATATTCCTGCAAGGCAACCGCCAGTTCATCCACTTTTTGCTGCGGCTCGCTCTGCGGCTTAAGCAACGGGCGCAAGACACGGATTTGTGAATTGAGAAAAGCGCGCTGCTTCTCAATTTCCCCTTTGCCAATGGCGGGGTTATCGAGCCATTCCTGCGTTTGGACGAACAATAAAACAACATGGCGCTGGATGTTGGAGAGGGTTGCCAGGGCTTCCTGTTCATCGGCAAATTTCTGGCTGGTGCCTGCGCCTTGCAAATACGCTTGCAACATAAAAACAAGAAATATCAAAGACAACAGGAACGCCCCGCCCAAAATGCCGATTTGGGCAGGGGTAGGCTTCCAGGATACTGCTGATGATTGCTTCATCGGACCTCCATGCTGGCAATGTTCCAAATCATCAAATCGCGGTAGATTTTCGGGTCAATTTCAGGGAACTGGTCGAAGGGA
>DAOTZT010000281.1:0-5524 GCA_034434255.1 Anaerolineales bacterium
GAGCTAAAGTCTATGCCCGTTTGCAGGCTGTCATTTCAACTTGCCGTAAGCAAGAGAGAAATGTCTATGCCTTCTTGCGCGCCTTGTTTGCTCATCAGCCCGTTTCCTTACTCGCAGGGTAGGTAGTTACCATTTGGGGCAGATGGTATGCGGTAAGCGCATGGAACCACAGTTACTGCAAGCGACCAGGTTGCTGGCCTGCAGAGCATCATGGGCGCGGCGGCGGTCACGGCGGCCCTTGGAATGTTTGCGCTTTGGATGTGGCGGCATGGGACTTTCTCCTTTAGATAAACATGCCGGGCCAGCGCCCGGCGGATTTCCAGACAAGCGGGCAGATTATGTAGCAATAGCCAGAAGCGTCAAGGAAAAATGAAGTAAAATTCAGTCATGGAAGTTCAAATTGCAGTTGCCAAAGTCAACAAGTATGCTTCGTCTGAGAGCGGCGATACGTTGGAAGTGGTAGAGCGACCCAATGGCGGCCTCTCGGTGGTCTTGGCCGACGGGCAGACTTCTGGACGAGGGGCCAAGGCGGTTTCGCTGATGGTGGTGCGCAAAGTCATTGGTTTGCTGGCCGAAGGTGTGCGCGATGGTGCCGCGGCCCGCGCTGCTTCGGATGCGCTGTACACCGATAAAGGCGGCAAGGTTTCCTGTACGCTCAACATTGCTTCGATTGATTTGGAAACTCATACGCTTGTCCTGTCACGCAACAACCCAGCGCCGCTCTTCGTCTGCCGCGGCGAGCGTGTAGATTGCCTGAAGACCGAAAGTTCGCCACTGGGCATCGGGCGAGGCATCCGCCCGGTCATTCTGGAAATGGAACTGGAAGCCGGCCTGATGGTGGTCATGTTCACCGACGGGCTCACCCATGCGGGCGAGCGACATGGCCAGCCGATGGACGTGTGCGGGGCCATCCAGGCCATGCTCGAAGAACAAGACCCCTCGCCGCAAGAAATGGCCGACGCCCTGCTCGCCCATGCGCTCCACCTGGACGAGGGGCGCCCTTCTGACGATGTGAGCGTGGTTGTGGTCAAGGTCAGCCCGCGCAATGGCGATGAAGCGCGGCGTATGAGCGTCAGGCTGCCCATACGCTAAGGAGCCTGTATGCTAAAATCCAGGCTGCAAATGTGGCGCATCTCGTGGCGGGATACGCTCATCCTCGTCAATGAATTCCGCGCCCCGCTGCTGCTTTTCACGGCAGCCGTGTTCGGAGGCGGTCTGCTCTATCATTGGCTGGCCCAAATGGTGGGGGAACCAGCGCAGAGCCTCACTCAGTCCATCTATACTGTCCTGACGGCCACCTTTCTACAGCCGATGGGAGATTTTCCCCGTCATGGCGTCCTGCAAATCTTCTACTTTATCATGCCGATTGTGGGTGTAGGCACCCTGGCACAGGGCCTGGCTGATTTTGGCAGCCTGCTCTTCAATCGGCGCGCCCGCAATAAGGAATGGGAAATGGCTGTTGCATCCACTTTCAACAAACACATTCTGCTGGTAGGGTTGGGCCATTTGGGCTATCGAGTGGTCCATAAATTACACGAAATGGGCGAGAAGGTCGCCGTCATCGAGTTGAATCCGGCAATCGACACCTTCAAAGCGGTGCAAAAAATGGGCATACCGGTCATACAAGATGACGCAAGCCGCATTGCCGCCCTGGAAGCCGCCAACATCAAGCACGCTCGCACCATCATCCTGGCAACTCAAAATGATTCCTTGAATCTGCAAATTGCCCTCAAAGCGCGCAGCCTCAACCCCAATATCCAGGTGGTCGTGCGCATTTTCGACGAAGAATTTGCCCATGCCCTCCAGGAACAATTCGGTTTCATCGCTTTGAGCGCCACCGAAATGGCCGCGCCCGTCTTTGCCGCCGCAGCAGCCGGGGCCGACGTGACCAATCCCATCTCCATAGAAGGGCAATTGCTCGGGCTGGCTCGCGTAACCGTCAAGCCAAACTCCCCTGTAGCAGAGAAAACGGTTGGGTTCGTAGAGGATCATTACCACCTCAATATTGTCCTCGTTCGTCATGACCATCAATCGGAACTGCACCCGGCCAATCATCTGACCGTCCATGCCAACGACACGCTGGTCGTCTTGGGCAGTCCTCAAGATTTGAGTCACCTCGTCCATGACAATGAGTAGCGCTTCGGCAGCCCCACCAGACGCAAAACAAAGACTCTTGATTGGCGTGGTCGGACCGTGCGGCTCTGGCAAGTCCACGCTCACCAGCGCTCTCGACCGGCTTGGCTATCGCACCCGTCACATTGCTCAGGAGCATTCCTACGTCAAGGATATGTGGAAGCGCCTGACCAATCCGCATGTGTTGATTTTCCTGCAAGTCTCTTACGAGGTCGCCAGCCGGCGGCGCAGCCTGAACTGGACCGAAGCCGACTACATCGAACAACAGCGCCGCCTGGCGCACGCACGCCAACACGCCGACCTATTCATTGATACCGACCCGCTTTCTCCACAACAAGTGCTCGACCGCGCGCTGACATTCTTGACGCAAAATTTCAAGTAGAGCCAGCAGCGTCTATCAAACTTTCCAACGCGCACTGCAAAACCTTTACAGCCTTTACATACTCCTCGAGCGAAATATGCTCGTGCGGCGTATGGTCGAGGGCCGAGTCACCCGGCCCATACACGACCGCCGGGCATTTCCACACGGGGGCAACGATGTTCAAATCAGCGGTGCCTGTCTTATAGACAAACGATGGCGTGCCGCCCTGACTGCGGATTCCACCCAAAAAGGCACGTACCAGCGGCGTGTTTTTCTCGCAACTCCAGGCCGGGACAGGATAGCCAATTCGTTCCACAGAGACTCCAAAGGTCTCGAAGACTTTTAGGGTTTGCTCCAATTTTCCATACCATTGTTCTGGAGAGATGTCCAGCGGCAAACGCGCCCCCACCTTCCATTGCGCCCACTGCTCGAAACCATCCTGACCGGTCTCGATGCTCTGCAAGGTCAGCAAGATTTTATCGAAGGCGCGTGTTTTGCTGTGGTTGAATGTCTCGGCAAACGTCCGAATCGACAGCCAGGCTTCTACTGCCGCTTCTGCCGCCGTCTGCTCGCCGCTAGCGGAGTGGCTCTGCGCCCGCCGCATGACGATTTTGGCCCACGCACTGCCTTTGTAGCCCAACGCCAGCCGCTCCCAGCGGTTGGACTCGCCCACAATCAAAAAATCGGGGCGATACTGCGCGATCACAAAGCGCGCCCCCTCCGAATCGCGCTCCTCTTCCACCGCACCAATGACCACGAACTGCCAGCCCGGCCGCGCGCCAACTTGCGCTACTGCGTCCACGAAACAGGCCAGCGGCCCCTTGGCGTCCACGCTGCCACGCCCATACAACAAATCTCCAACTCGTTCTACCTTGATCTCGCCTGGCACGGTATCAATATGTCCCAGCAAAACCGCCTGTTTGGGGCCGTCTCCCATCACGCCAACGGCATTGCCGGCTGCGTCCACAAAAGCCTGGGTATAACCAAGCGCCTTCATGCGCTCTACCAACCACGCCACTGCAGCGCGCTCCTGTCCAGAGGGGCTGTAATGGCGCACAAGTTCGATGAGGGTGGTAAGGGATATAGAGTGCATTCGATTGCAAGCCTTTACATCGGGCAGCCTCCAGCCTGTGCTGGCGTCAGGCCAGGGCCGCAACCCAAAGCGACCAGCGGATAGAAAGCGGATAAACGGATGCAGCGCGAATCAAGAGCAAACCCAAACTCGCGCGGGCGATGCAAATGTCGAGTGGTCATCCTATAACGAGTAACCAGCCAGCGGAATTTCCATCTCCTGCGGCGTCAAGCCGCCATGATGACCGTAATATTTCTGCTCGAACTTATCCTTCTCATACCACCATACGGACTCATAACGATACGGCAAAATGACCAGGTTGCCCACCCGCGCCTGGAAAACAGGAGAAATGGAGGGACCAAAATAGCCATTCTCCGCCAACCATTGGGTTTGGACGACTTCCGCTTTGCCTGCCAACCGGTTCGAGAGAAACGACTGCGCTTCATCCAAAAGGCTGTCTTCGATGTGCAGAAAAAGGTCGCGCGCCGAGCCGCATGGGACCAGCAATTGCCCGGCGCGGTTGCGCTTCAGGAAACGCTCGAAACCGGCGAAGCGTTGATCTGTGTTCAAAAATATGGCGGTGTGTGGATCCACTTCCGCGGCGCCGTGATCGGCAGTCAGCAAGAAGAGCAGCCTCTTTTTTCGCGCAAAAGTCCGCACGAAAAAATGCTCCATGATGAGCAAAAAGGCCTCGATTTCAGCCTCGGTCTGAATCGCCGTTGGGCCATAGTCATGACACAGGCTGTCAATGCAATCGAAGTAGAAGTGGATGTAAACGGGCGCACTTTCCTTTTCCAGCAACAACCCCAAGTTGACCAGCGCTTCGGCTAGCGTGTCGAAAGAGTGCAAACTTGCGCCTTTCATCACGACATTGGAATAGGCCGAAGGCGTATACTCGCTCACACCAAAGACGTGCGATGCCACTCCCATCGCCGCGAGGTCCTGATACAGCGTTCGAGCCGGATACAACGAGGCCGCCTCCACATGCTCTTTCAGCGTGTTGCGTTCCTTGTCCCCGGCAAAGGAAAACAACAGCGGCGCAATGACGCGATCTAGCAAAGGTTCGTAATAAAACCATTCATACACGCCGCTTTCTCCCACCGGCTGCCCGGTGTGGATGGTCGTCACGTGGGCGGCGGTGGTAGAGGGAAACTGCGCGGTCAGTTTCTCCACGCTACCGCCGGAGATCAAACGCCGCAAGAACGGCACATATTGGAATTTCTCGAAAAAACGCCAGCCAAAGCCATCCACCAGGAACAATACCACCGCGTCATATTGGCCCGAGGCACATGCCTCACGGATGCGCGCCGGAATCCCAGCAAAGCCGCCCCAGTCATAGCGTGGTTTGACGAAGCCCGGATATTGCATTTCTGCTCCTAAAGAGTGATCGAGCGTCGAACAGGTTTCATCCGATGCAGGAGATAACAAAAGGGACGCGGCATTCCCCTCCGCATCCCTGCCCTGTCCTAATTATACTCGTGTATGCCTCTAGCCCCCAAACAGCGCCACCACATCCTTCACGTGGACCACACCATCGAAGCCAGGCAAATTGCCCTTGCGCAAAACGGCTCGCTCTCCATCGGGATCGCCCAGGCAGGAAACGATGATATCGCCATCGCTCACATCTTCTTTCTCTGTGTAACCGTTGGTCGTGACGATGGTCTTGAGTCCTGCCGCTTTGGAGGCCTTCACGCCGTTCCTGGAATCTTCCACGACGAACACTTCCTCTGGCTTCAAACCCAGTTTGGCAAGCGCCAGATTGTAGATTTCGGGGTCGGGCTTCTTGTTTTGCACTACATCGCCGGCCAACACCAAGTCGAACGGCAGGCGTTATTATCATGTCCTTGTCTGGGGCGCGGAGGAGGCGTATCCTTGGCGTGATACCGTCGCCGGGGACGTCTCTTCGGGGCGGAGCGTCAGGGCTGGCCGACAACCGCTATGGGATGCCCTTTCCAGGA
>DAOTZT010000282.1:0-12144 GCA_034434255.1 Anaerolineales bacterium
CGCGGTAAACTGGATCTCACCTACATCCGTCATTGGTTGACACAATTTGCCGAGGCGCTCGAAATGCCTGAAATTCTCACGCGATTCGAGGAGTTGTACGAGGCGAATAAGTAGGCAGGTACACACCTACACACGTAGGCATGTAGACAAGTAAACGAAATCACACAAGGAGACTGACTTATGCAAACAAATTTCCGTGGCCGAGATTTGATCGGCGACCTTGATTTTACGAAAGAAGAAGTCGAAACCGTCCTGGACGTGGCCTTCGACCTGAAGCGCAAGCGCGCCCTGGGCGAACCCCATCCCTATTTGCGCGATAAAGTGCTGGCGATGCTGTTCTTCTTCTCGTCCACTCGCACGCGCGGCTCGTTCGAGGCTGGCATTGACCAACTGGGCGGCCACGCGGCCTTTATCGAGAGCAAGACTACCCAGATCGCTCATGGCGATACGCCGGTTGAAATTGGTGAAATCTTTGGCCGCTACTTTGACGGCATCGCCATCCGCCACGTGGATTGGGGCGTGGGCAACAAATATATCAACGATGTTGCCAAATACTCGCGCGCGCCCGTCTTCAACATGCAGTGCGAAATCTACCATCCATTCCAGTGCCTGGCCGACCTGATGACCATCATCGAGAAAAAAGGCCGCGACCTGCGCCGCAAGAAGATGGTCGTCTCGTGGGCCTACGCTGCTTCTTATCTCAAGCCGATTTCCGTTCCCCAGTCGCTCATCTTGCAAATGCCGCGCTTCGGCCTGGACGTGACCCTGGCCTACCCGCCCGAGTTCAAACTCATGCCGGAGATCGTCGAACAGGCTCGCGAACAGGCGCGCCTCGCAGGCACCAACTTCGAGATCATTGACAGCAAAGACGGCATGCTCGAAGCCTGCAAAGACGCCGACATCATCTATGCCAAGTCGTGGGGGCCTCTGCTGACCACCACTGACCCGGCCGAGGGCAAGCGCATTCAGGACTCGTACAAAGACTGGATCATGGATGATGCCAAGTTGAAGGTCGCCAAACCGGACGTGATTTACATGCACCCGCTCCCGGCAGACCGCGACATCGAAGTCACCAGCGCCGTCCTCGACGGACCGCACTCGGTCGTGTTCGATGAAGCCGAAAACCGTCTCCATGTGCAAAAGGCGGTCATGGCATTGACGATGAGTTGAGTTAGCCGAATAGTCGAATAAGATCAGACTATCCAACATTTGACTATCAGACCATAAGACTATCAGCCTACCAAGGAGAACATATGACCCAACGCAAACTTGCTGTTGTCGCTATTGGCGGCAATTCACTCATCAAGGACGAAAAACACAAGACGGTCGAAGACCAGTATCAGGCCGCGAAAGAAACCACCTTCCATATTGCCGACATGATCGAAGCCGGCTGGGACGTGGCCATCGGTCACGGCAACGGGCCGCAGGTGGGCTTCATCCTGCGCCGCTCCGAGATCGCCGCGAAGGTCGAGGGCATGCACGAGGTCCCGCTGGACGTGTGCGGGGCTGACAGCCAGGGTGCCATCGGCTACGCCCTCCAGCAAAACCTGCAAAACGAACTCTACCGGCGCGGCATCAAGAAGAACGTCGCCACCATCGTGACCCAGGTGCTGGTGGACAAGAATGACCCGGCCTTTCAGAACCCCACCAAGCCCATTGGCGGTTTCATGGACGAGGCCGAAGCCAAACGCCGCGAGAAGGAACTCGGTTGGGCCATGCGCGAAGACGCCGGCCGCGGCTGGCGGCGCGTGGTCGCCTCGCCCCTGCCGAAGGAAGTGGTCGAACTCGATACCGTCAAGACGCTGCTGAATGCTGGCATCGTGGTCATCACGGTGGGCGGCGGCGGCATCCCGGTCATTGACAAGGGCGAGGGCGAATACGTCGGCACGGCGGCGGTGATTGACAAGGACTACGCCTCCAGCCTGCTGGCCCGTGAAATCAACGCTGACCTGTTTGTCATCTCTACCGCGGTCGAGAAGGTGGCGCTCAACTTTGGCAAACCCGACCAGAAATGGCTCGACAAGATGACCCTGGCCGAGGCCAAAGGATACCTGGCCGAAGGCACGCACTTTGCCAAAGGCTCAATGGCGCCCAAGATTCAGGCCATCATCTGGTTCCTGGAAGCCAATCCCAACGGCAAGGCACTCATCACCAACCCCGAAAATATCGGCCGTGCTCTCAAAGGCGAGACCGGCACGTGGATTGTGCCGTAATTTAAGAAAATCGGCCATGATACAATCCTCACGAGCGTATTTTCAGGAAGGAGGTGGAACGCGTAACGAATTGATCTCCTTGAATGCCCGATACTTCTTGTCCAATCCATCTAATTTTCAGCAGGAGGAGTTTCTATGCGTAAAATGCTTGCTCGTTTGACTGTCCTGGCTCTGGCAGCCATCCTCGTCCTCTCGGCCTGCGGCCCGAAGACTGAGGAAGTGGGTGGTTTCCAGATTCCGGCCATCGAAGAGGGCAAATTCAACGTCGCAATGGTGTTGATTGGCCCTCACGATGATGGTGGCTGGTCCCAGGCACACTATGAAGGGCTGCTCTATGTGGAACAGAATGTTCCCAATGTCCATGTAGCCTATATTGAAAATGTCCCGGAAGGTGCCGATTCAGAACAGGTCTTCCGCGCCCTGGCCCGCAAGGGCTTCGACTTGATCTTTGGCACCTCCTTCGGCTTCATGGATCCGATGGAAACGGTCGCGGCGGAGTTCCCCGACACGATGTTCATCCACATCAGCGGCTACAAGTCCAACCAGACCAACTTCGGCAACCTGTTTGGCGCCATGGAAGATATGAAATATCTGGCTGGCATGATCGCCGGCGCCCGGGCCAAACTGGACGGCAACCCGAAGATCGGTTACATGGCCACCTTCCCCATCCCGGAGGAAATCCGCCTGGGGAACGCGATTGCCCTGGGCATGAAGAAGACCTGCCCGGAGTGCACGATGGACGTCCGCTGGATCAACACCTGGCATGACCCCGTCGTCGAGCGCGATGCTGCCGCTTCGCTGTTTGACGCTGGCGCGCAGGTCGTCTTCACCGGTGCCGATACCCCGGCCGTTGCCGATGTGGCCCAGGAAAAAGGCAAGTGGGGCATCACCTATGACTGGGTTGGCTCGTGCAAGGTGGAGGCCTGCCTCACCGCCCCCTACTGGAACTGGGGCCCGGTCTATGCCTCGATTACCCAGGGTGTGATTGACGGCACCTACAAGCCCGGCTGGGATTACTTCGACGCCGACAGCGGTGGTCTCGGTCTGTATGGCTTCATGGAAGGCCAGTCTCTCACCAAAGGCATGCAAGACTTGCCGCCCGAAGTGATTCAAATGGTGCGCGACACGCTGGACAAGATGCTGAAGGGTGAATTCAACCGCTTCGACGTCTTCTCTGGCCCCATCTATGACAATCAGGGCAATCTCATTGTCCCCGAGGGCGAGAAGTTGCAGCAGTCTGATCTCGATCAGTTCCCGCCTGGTGCTCCTGGCCTGGAATGCCGTTACTGCATGTTGTGGTGGGCCGAAGGCATTACTGCCGAATTGCCGACGCCGTAAGTCCTGAGGTTGCGAGGGGCCAGATTCTGCCTGGAATCTGGCCCCTTTTGGAATAGCCTGTCTTTCAGCACTGTTTTCGTCTTGATTTCCAGGAGTTTTTGAGTGGTTAGTTCTCAAACTTCCTCTACCGTGGAAAACGCGCCCTTGATGGTGGAAATGCGCCGCATTTGCAAGAGTTTTCCGGGCGTGGTGGCAAATGACCACGTTGATTTTGATGTGCGCAGCGGAGAAATCCATGCCCTTTTGGGGGAGAATGGCGCAGGGAAAAGTACCCTGATGAACGTCCTGGCTGGTCTGTATAAACCGGAATCAGGCGTCATCAAAATCAAAGGCCGGGTTGTCAATTTCAACTCGCCGCGAGATGCCATTCATGCCGGAATTGGCATGATTCACCAGCATTTCATGCTGGTCCCTTCGCAAACAGTAACAGAAAATATTCTCTTAGGCCTCGAAGAACCCCGTTTTCACTTGAACCTGCGGGAGTATGATCGCATTGTCTTTGAGTTGGGGGAACGTTTTGGCTTGAAAGTGGACCCGCGTGCCAAAATCTGGCAACTTTCTGTCGGTGAACAGCAGCGGGTAGAAATTCTAAAAATGCTCTATCGCGGCGCCGACATCCTCATCATGGACGAGCCGACGGCTGTCCTCGCGCCGCAGGAGATTGAAGATTTATTTGTAACGTTGCGCGCCATGGCCGCAGAAGGCAAATCTATCATCTTCATCAGCCATAAATTACAAGAGGTCATGGCCATTGCCGATCGGGTGACTGTTTTGCGCAAAGGCAAAGTCACCGCTGCCGGGTTAGATGCACGCAGCACTACCCGTCAGGAACTTGCCCGTCAGATGGTGGGACGAGATGTGGTTTTCCGCGTGGAGAAAAAGCCCAAAGAGCCGGGGAAAGTCGTCCTCTCGATTCGCGATTTGCACGCTGACAATGACAAAGGATTGCCTGCTCTGCGCGGGGTTTCCCTGGATGTGCGCGCCGGTGAAATTGTGGGCCTGGCGGGCGTGGCAGGCAACGGTCAGCGGGAACTGGCGCAGGTGATCACCGGCCTGCGCAAGTGCCGCAGCGGGCAGATTACATTAAGTGGCGAGCCGATGACCAATCGTTCGGCCTTGTTTGGCATTCTGCGCGGCGTGGCGCACATCCCCGAAGACCGCACCCACGTGGGAACGGCTCCCAATTTGAGCGTCACCGACAATGTCATCATGAAACAATACCGCCACCCGCCGCTGGATCGTCATGGCTTCTTGAACATGCCGTTTGCAAATAAGTTTGCCTTGCAACTCAAGTCGGAATATGACATTATGGTTCCGACGGTGGAGACCCCGGTGCGCTTACTTTCGGGGGGGAACCTCCAGCGTGTCATTCTTGCCCGTGAGATTTCAGGCCATCCTTCCCTGCTGGTCGCCGTCCAGCCCACCCGTGGACTGGATGTCGGCGCCATTGAAGGAGTGCATCGCTTGCTGCTTCAACAGCGGGAGGCCAATGCGGCGATTTTGCTCATCTCGGAGGAACTGGAAGAATTGCTCTCGCTCAGCGATCGAGTCTTTGTCATCTACGAAGGGCAGATCATGGGCGAGGTCAAAATTGAGCCGGGCGAAGAACCTTCTTCGGAACTGATCGAAACCATTGGCCAGATGATGACCGGCACCCCTCTCGAAAAAGTCCATCTTGGAAAGGCTGAGCAACATGTCTGAATCAGCACCTGTTCCTGTTCCCAAGCGTCGTAGATTCTTCCCCTACCGTCTCCGCCTTGAGCCGCGGCTGAAGGAACCCCCGGCCTGGTATCCGGTGGTGCTTTCGGTGGGGGCGATTGTGGTTGCCCTGGTGATTGGCGGGCTGGTGATTGCGGTGGCGGGTGGCAATCCGTTTGCCTCCTATGCCCACATTGCCCAGGCTTCGTTTGGCAGCATCGGCGTTCTTTCGGATACCCTGGTCAAGGCGACGCCGATTTTGATGACCAGCCTGGCGTGCTCGATTGCCTTCCGCATGAAGTTGTGGAATATCGGCGCAGAAGGTCAGTTTATCATGGGCGCTTTTGGCGCCAGCGCGGTCGTCCTCGTCCCCCTCTTCCCGCCCGAAACGTCGGCCTGGGTGGTCCTGCCCACGATGATGCTGGCGGGCATCCTGGCGGGCGCCCTGTGGGGGCTGATCCCCGGACTGCTGAAGGCCAAATTGAACGTCAACGAAATCATCAGTACCCTGATGATGAATTACATCGCCGTCTCGTGGATTAACTACTGGATCTTTGCCGTCTGGACGGAAGGCGGTTTCCAGATGAGCCCCGTCTTCCCCAAAAATGCCTGGCTGCCGCGCCTGCTCGATTATGCGGATGCTGTCCCCTTCTTCCGCGGCCTGACGACCCATGCCGGTCTGTTGATGGGCATCCTGGTCGCCATCCTCCTCTGGCTGGTGATCTATCGCAGCCGCTGGGGGTACGAAATCCGCCTGATTGGCGACAATCCCCGCGCCGCCGAATACGCCGGCATCAACATCACCCGCAACACCGTCCTGGTGATGATCCTTTCCGGTGCCCTGGCCGGATTGGGCGGCATGTCCGAAGTGGCCGGCACCGTCCACCGTTTGCAGACTTCTCCCATCGCTGCCGGTTATGGCTTCACCGG
This sequence comes from Anaerolineales bacterium, assembly GCA_034434255.1. Taxonomy (GTDB): domain Bacteria; phylum Chloroflexota; class Anaerolineae; order Anaerolineales; family Villigracilaceae; genus UBA877. The sequence goes on from DAOTZT010000282.1 coordinate 6,180, forward strand.
CATCATCGTCGCCTGGCTTTCCAAACTCAACCCGCTGGTGGCCATCCTGGTCTCGGTGCTGTTTGGCGCCCTCCTTCTGGCCGGACGGGAAATTCAACCTTCGGGTATCCCCAAAATGATTCAGGGCATCATCCTCGTCTGTCTGATTGGCAGCGATTTCCTGATGCGTTACCGCCTGCATATCGAACGCATTGCAGAGGAGGCTTAGCCATGGATTTGCTCGTTGTTTTGCAGGCTGGAGTCGGCACCGGTACGGTGCTGTTGTTTGCCACGCTGGGAGAAATTTTGGCCGAACGCTCCGGCGTGATGAACCTGGGCGTGGAAGGGATGATGCTCATCGGTGCGATGAGCGGCTACAGCGTCGCCATCAAGACCGGCAACCCCTGGCTGGGCGTCATCGTCGCCATGATCGCGGCCGGGCTGCTGAGCCAGATCCATGCCTTTATCGCCATCACCCTGCACGCCGACCAGGTGGTCAGCGGCCTGGCGCTCACCTTCCTGGGCATTGGCATCAGCCTGGTGCTGGGCGATGGGCTGAGCAAGGCCGGGACAGTGGCCCTCTTGCCGACGCTTTCCATTCCGCTTTTGAGCCAGATTCCCATTCTCGGCAAAATCTTCTTCACCGACCAGAGCGTTTTGGTCTATCTGGGCTATCTCTTCATCCCCATTGCCTGGTACTTCATCAACTACACCCGTCCGGGTTTACACCTGCGCGCCGTGGGCGAATATCCTGCCGCTGCGGACGCGTTGGGCATCAACGTCTTTCGTATGCGCTATCTCTACGTCTTCATCGGCGGCTTACTGGCCGGGCTGGCCGGCGTCACCATCAGCCTGGCGATTGCCCCCGGCTGGTTCAGCGAAATGACCACCTCCGGCCAGGGCTGGATCGCCGTTGGGCTGGTCATCTTCGCCCAGTGGGACCCCCTGCGCGCCGCCCTCGGCTCCTACACTTTTGGGGCGCTGCGCCGCCTGATTCTCGACATCCAGGGCCCCATGACGCTCTTTGGCTTTGACAACCCCTTTTACTACAATCCCTATTGGGGTTTCTTCCTGCAAATGTTGCCCTACGCGTTTACCATCGTTGTCCTGGTCATCGGCTCACGGGACGCGATGCGCAAGCGCCTGGGCGCACCGGCTGCCCTCGGCGTTCCCTACATTCGTGGGGAGCGGGGCAAGTAGCGATTGGCTGTTTCAGCAACGTTTGGACGATAGGTCACGGTCGCGTGACCTATCGTTGCCAAAGGAAGGACTCAACCGTTGATGGCTTACTGGCAAACCTATCTTCGCCCGACCTCGCTCACCGAGGCCCTCCAGGCGCTGACCTCGGCCCCCGGCCCGGCGCTGCCGATTGCCGGCGGCACCGACCTGATTCTCGACCTGGAACAGGGCCGCCATCCCCCTGTCCATACGCTGGTGGACTTGACCTTCCTGCCCGAACTGAAACGGCTTGAGATTCAGGGTGACGAACTGCTCATCGGCGCGGCCGTGCCGCTCAGCCAGATTGCCGCCTCGCCGCTGGTGGCCGAACACGCCCGGGCCTTGACCGAAGCCTGCGGTCAGGTGGGCGGGCCGCAGGTCCGCAACGTGGCGACCCTGGGCGGGAACGTGGCCCATGCCCTGCCTGCCGCCGACGGCACGATTGCCCTCACCGCCCTCGGCGCGCACGTCTCGGTGGCAGACCTGGAGTCTGTCCGCCGCCTGCCCCTGGCCGATCTCTTCCTTGGGCCGGGGCAATCGGCCCTCCGTCCCGGGCAACTCATCACCGCCTTTCACCTGCCCCTGCGCCGCCCCGGACAGGCCTCGGCCTTCCGGCGGGTGATGCGCACGCAGGGAATCGCCCTGCCCATCCTCAACGTGGCCGTCTGGCTGGCGCGCGCTGGCGACCAGATTGCGGATGTGCGCCTGGCGGTTGGCCCCTCTGGCCCCGTCCCGCGCCGCCTGGAGGCCACCGAAGCCGCTTTGCGCGGCGGCGCCTTCGATTCTGCGCGCATCGAAATGGCTCTCGATGCCCTGCTGAACGAGGCGCACTTTCGCACCAGCCCCCACCGGGCAACCGCTGACTACCGCCGGAGCATCGTCGGCGACCTGCTGCGCCAGACGCTCGAAACAGCCTGGGAGCGGGCAGGTTGACCGGTTGAAGAAAGCACGGAGACCGCCAGGACGATCGGCAACTCCGTGACCAGGTGACTCTGTCAGTCCAACTTTCGAGAAAACAATGACCCATTCAATTACTCTTACCGTTAACGGTCACTCTTATACCCTCCAAGCCCGCCCCGGCGAAACGCTGGCTTCGCTCTTGCGCGAACGCCTGCGCCTGACCGGCACCAAAGTCGCCTGCGGGGAAGCCGAATGCGGCGCCTGCACGGTCGTCATAGATGGCCAGGCGGTGATGTCGTGCATCTACCCGGCGGAACGGGCGCACGGCAAGCACATCACCACCATCGAAGGCCTGCAAACCGCGGCCGGACTCCATCCCCTCCAGGAAGCGTTTGTCAAATACGGAGCGGTACAGTGCGGATTTTGCATCCCCGGCCAGATCATGACTGCTTACGCCCTGCTCCAGCGCAACCCCGACCCTTCGCCAGCCGACATCCGCGCCGCTCTCAAGGACACCCTCTGCCGCTGCGGCGGTTACCCGACCATCGAGAAGGCCATTCTGGCCGCGGCGCGTGCCTTGCGCACCGGCGAACCGTTGCCCGACCCCGATGTACCCCCCGCCAGCGAGCCGCGGCAGGTGGTGGGGCGGGCGGTGATTCGACCCGACGCCGTCGAAAAGGTGACCGGCCGCGCCGTCTATACTGATGACCTGCACTTCGACGGCATGCTCCATGCCGCTGTCCGCCGGGCGGAGGTGCCACATGCCATCCTGCGGGAGGTCAACGTGGAGCCAGCGCGTGCCTTACCGGGCGTGGTCGCCGTGCTGACCGCCGCCGACATCCCCGGCGAGAAGAATCACGGCCTGGTCATTCACGACTGGCCGACGATGATCGGCATCGGCGAGCGCATCCGCTACGTGGGCGATGCGATCGCCATCGTCGCCGCCGAAAGCCGGGAGATCGCCCTCGAAGCCGCGGCCCGGATCGAGGTCCGCCTGGAGGAGCGGCCGGTCATCAGCGACCCGGTTCAGGCCCTCCGTCCGGAGGCCGAGCCGCTTCACCCGAACGGCAATCTTCTCAAGCACATCAAAGTCCGCAAAGGAGATGTCCAGCAGGGGTTCGCCGAGGCCGACGTTGTCCTCGAACACACCTTCTACACGCCGATGATGGACCACGCTTTTCTTGAGCCGGAGTGCAGCGTGGCCGTGCCTCTGCCCGATGGACGCATGGAGATTTACGTTGGCTCGCAAATCCCGTATGCTGACCGCAGTCAGGTGGCGGCGGCCCTCGGCTGGCCCGAAGAGCGCGTCCGCGTGGTGGGGCAGTTAATGGGCGGCGGTTTTGGCGGCAAGGAGGACATCGCCGGGCAAATTCACGCCGCTTTGCTGGCCCAGGCCACCGGCCGGCCGGTGAAATTGCTCTATGACCGCCGCGAGAGTTTGATCGCTCATCCCAAGCGCCACGCGACCCAGATTCGGGTCAAAATTGGGGCGAAACGGGATGGGCGGCTGACAGCGGTGGAGACCGAACTCTTCGGCGATACGGGGGCCTATGCCTCGCTCGGCGAAAAAGTGCTGACCCGCGCCACCACCCACTCGGCGGGTCCTTATGAAGTGCCGCACGTCCGCGCTGATTGTTACGCCATGTACACCAACAACCCGCCGGCGGGAGCCTACCGCGGCTTTGGGGTGCTGCAATCGGCGTTTGCCATCGAAAGCATGATGGACATGCTGGCCGCCGAACTCGGCCTCGAACCGGTGGAACTGCGCCGCCGCAATGCCCTGCGGGTGGGCAGCGTGACCAACACCGGTCAGGTTCTGCGCGAAAGCGTGGGGTTGATGGAGTGTATTGATCGAGTGTCAAGTGCCATGTGTCAGGTGTCAGGTCTTTCGCGGGAGGAGTTGTTCAAGCCGCGCCTGGTGCCCTCACCCCTAACCCCTCTCCCGAAGGGAGAGGGGAACTCCCTTCCCCCTTTGGGGGAAGGGTTGGGGATGAGGGTGCGCGCCTGGGGCTTTGCCGCGGCTTATAAGAACACCGGTCTGGGGGGCGGCGCGCCCGACAAATCCGGGGCGGAGGTGGAGTTGTACCCCGACGGTTCGCTGGAAGTGCGCACCTCGGCGGCTGAACTGGGGCAGGGATTGGTGGCCGTCCTGCGGATGATCGTGGCCGAGGAGTTCGCCGTCCCGCCGGAACGGGTGCGGGTGCTGGTGATGGACACCGACCTGACCCCCGACGGCGGCCCGACCACCGCCTCGCGCCAGACCTACGTGACCGGCAACGCGGCGCGGCTGGCGGCCCAGTCGCTGCGCCAGGCGGTGACCTCTTTCCTGGCGGAAAAATATGATGTGGCGCCCGAGCGCATCCGTTACGTGGAGGGGCTGGCCCAGGTGGGGCAGACGAAAATCGGTCTCGGCGAGGCGGCCCAGGCCATGCAGGCGGCGGGCATCGCCCCGCGCGCCCTTTACGAGTATTGGGCGCCGCCGACCCGTCCGCTGGGCGAGGGCGGGGACATGCATTTTGCCTTCTCGTTTGCCGCCCAGGCGGCGGAGGTGGAGGTCAATCTCCACACGGGCGAAGTGCGCGTCCTGCGCGTCATCTCGGCCAACGATGTCGGCCGCGCCATCAACCCGCTTGGTTTGCGCGGCCAGGTGGAAGGCGGGATTACGATGGGGCTGGGCAATGCCCTCACCGAGCATTTCATCCTCGAAGAGGGGCGCGTCGTCACCGACCGGCTGGCGCGTTACCGCATCCCTTCGATTGTCCACATGCCCGAGGTCATCCCGATTATCGTGGAACATCCGACTGCCGAAGGGCCGTATGGAGCCAAAGGGGTGGGGGAGGTGGTCAGCATCCCCACGCCGGCGGCGATTGCCAACGCCATTTACAACGCCATCGGCCTGCGCCTCGACCGTTTGCCGGTGGACCAGGAGCGAATTTTGCGGCACCTTCGCGAGCAGGAGTACGCCCAAACGGCAAAAAGGTCTTGAATCACAAAGGATACCAAGTACACAAAGGATTTCTGAAAGGCTAAATGCTGAAAATTTGTTTCAGGAGGTTCACGATGCGCCGATTGACGATGTTTCTGCTGTCGGTTGTTCTGCTGGGCGCGAGCGCATGTGGGGCGCCTTTTCCACTGTTTGCTACTCGTACGCCAACATTGACCCCCACCATCACGCCGACGTTCACGCGGACTTTGCCCCCTACCTACACCCCCACGCCTACCCCGCCGCCGCTGGAGTCGCTTGGGTTGGGCTACTTCCCGCATTCGCTTCTCATTCGCCAGGGCTGGCAAATCACCTGGGATGCCCCAAACTCCCGCTACATTATCCGCCAGGCTGCCTGGGATGAAACCTATCAAACCTTCCTCAACCGGCCCACCCATGGAATCGGCTGGATTGACCTTGATGGCAACTTCCACACCCGCCTCACCCGCTTCTCTGCCAGCGAAAATCCCGATGGCACCTGGACCGACACCTCCATCACTGAAGACATCGTTATTCCACTAATCAGCCAGAACGCCTCCACCCCGCAACCTGGAACGCGGAACGTTGCAACCTGGAACTTAATCGAAACCAAAAACCCCGCTTTTGAAAAACCGGCATCCTCACCCTCACCTACCTTGATGAAAACGGCATCCCCCAAACCGTCACCTTCAACCGCAACCTGGAAACCGCCATCCCCACCACCCTTTCCTCATTCTCTGAAACCGACGAGACCTTCCAGGGCACCCCCACCTACATCCCCTGGGAAGCCATCCACTCCGACGCCCCTCTTCATGTCCAACTGGCTATCATCAACGGCTTTGATCAACCTTATCCCCAAAAATCCGAAGGCTCTATAATCAGTCCCGTAGACACTTTGGATGGTTA
>DAOTZT010000283.1:0-3092 GCA_034434255.1 Anaerolineales bacterium
ACTCTACGCATTTTGTCACTGCGAGCAAAGCGAAGCAGTCTCCTGGCTTGCAAGGAGATTGCTTCGTCGCAAAAAACGCTCCTCGCAATGACAACTATACGAAAAGATGACATTGTCAAAATAGTTACAAATAAAGTTGTAAAGAGAAGTTGCCAGAGCGAAAAATCGGCGAAGGCGGAGGGTGCATGACATAATCCGCCCGGGATAAAGCGATCTCTAAAGCCACAAAGAACAGAAAATTGCTCAGCGAAGTCAACGCCGAATGGCCAATCACAGTCAGGCCAATCTGCAACAAGCCCCCTGTGACTGCAAAAATAAATGCAACTCGAAACCGCGGTTCCGCCAAAAACAATCCATTCCAGTTCGCTTGCATGGCCCAAAGAGAAAGCGGCAAGTACAGGATCCAGAAGATCACGCCAGTCCGTCCCAGGGCTTGCGACCAGGCATGCCAGCGGTCGGATCGCATGAGAAGTCCGACCAACCCAGTCAGGCTGGCCAACGCCAGAAAAAGTTCGGCTGTCAACACCCAGGCGCCGTGCAGGTACACAACACGCACATTTTCACCCAGTGTCTTTTCCTGTGGCCCAATCGCTGCCAGCCCGGCAGTCATGCTCAGGGCCAGCAAAAACCAGAATAAGGGAGAATCCCGCTTCACGAAATCCATATCATCACACCACGAAGGACTTCCCATTTTCCATCTATTTTCTTGAGCAAGACATAGTAACCTGACCCGATCAGCCAGTGCGACTGCGTGCCAATATAGACAAGTGCCTGGGTAAAGTCAGTGTTGAAGCCCACTCGCGAGACTGTCGTCAGGCCCGGTGAATTGGGATAACGGGTGTAAAACAAATCCCAGCCGCTGGTGTTGATGTCGAAAATCTGTTTGACCTGCTCATCCGTCAGGAGCACATAGGGAAGTCCCACGTTCATGTCAGGGCGTAAGGGATAAGACGCATCGTTCCGGACCCGGAAACTGTCCACCGTTGCCTGGTCCACTTCGCCCATTTGGGAGAGAATGTATTCAAGGATCGCGTCGGTGTTCTCCACGTCCATGCTGTCGGTTTCCGTTTCAGCCGCCAGGACCAGCATCTGCGGCTCGCCATACAATTCATCAAAAAGAGCAGCATAGACCGCCTCTTCTTCTGCTTCGATGCTCAGAGCAGTTGGTGTCGGGGATACCTTCAAGAAGGGGACACAACTGGCGCTGAAAAACGACAGCAATATCAGGTTCAAACTCAGGGAAAGACGGAGAGCACGCATAGGTACCTCCAAAGCAAGAGATTCTGGTCACATGCAATTGATTATACAATCGAATGAGTAGAGATTCTCTAAGATTTCACTGTTTAAAAAAGCCCTGTAAAGGCCGGTTGCCTTCACAGGGCTGCTCACTGCGCTTATTTTTTAGCCTGCTGGCTGCTGCTGCGTGATGCAGTGGATGTTGCCGCCGCCCAGGAGTATCTCCCGAGCGGGAACACCGACCACCTTGCGATCGGGCAGCAGGCGCTGGAGCGCAGCCAACGCCTCGGCGTCGTGCGAGTCATCGAAGGTGGGAACAATCGCGCTGCCGTTGCAGAAATAGAAGTTGATGTACGAGGCCGCCATCCGGTCACCCGCTTCGCGTGGGAGCGTGCCTTCCACCGCATCCACGCCTTCGGCTTCTTCGGGGGTGATGAGGATGGGATTGGGCTGGTGAATCTTGTGGACGGTCAATTTGCGCCCTTTGGCGTCGGTCTGGCTCATCAGGTAGTCCAATGCCTCGGCGGAGCGTTCGTACTGCGGGTCGCTCTTGTCATCCGTCCAGGTGAGGGCGATTTCGGCAGGGCGCAGGAAGCAGGCCAGGTTGTCCACGTGACCGGTCGTCTCGTCGTTGTAGACTCCGCGCGGAATCCATAGCACTTTTTCCACGTTGAGATAGTCTTTCAGCGCGGCTTCGATTTCTTCCTGCGATAAATCGGGGTTACGGCCGGGGCTGAGCAGGCATTCGGCGGTGGTGATGCACGTCCCTTCACCGTCCACGTGAATCGAGCCGCCTTCCAACACAATCGGGGCTTTGTAGCGGTCAACGCCCTCGATTTCGAGGACTTTTTGGGCTACGGCATCGTCCAAATCCCAGGGGAAGTAGAGACCGTTGTAGAGGCCGCCCCAGGCGTTGAATTTCCAGTCAATGCCGCGCACTGCGCCCTGGCCATTGATGACGAAGGTCGGGCCGCAGTCGCGCATCCAGGAATCGTTGTTGGAGATTTCGACCACGCGCACTTCAGGCGGGAGCATCTGGCGGGCGTTGTGGTACTGACTGTGATTGACGCCCACCGTCACTGGCTCGAACTGCGCAATGGCGCGAGCGACGGCGGCAAAGGCCTTTTGGGCCGGTTTGGCGCCCAATCGCCAGTTATCGGGGCGCTGCGGCCAGAGCATCCACGTGCCGGCATGCGGAGCAAATTCGGCAGGCATGAAGAAGCCGTCAGCGCGAGGGGTAGAGGAGAGAGTACGTGCCATTTTATGCCTTCCTTCGTGAGACAATGAGAAGTCCTTCGCCAACCAAAATGGTGACCAGCACACCGATCAGCACCGGGGCAGCATAGGCCCAATCAATCGGTTCTCCCGGCACCCACACAAAGAAAACAATTGCTTGGACGATGAACAACAGGCCGATGATTGAGATGATCCAGGCCAGCGGTTTGCCGCCGGGGACGGTATAGGGGCGATTAACCTTCGCATCCACAGCGCGCAATTTCAGGAAAGCCGGGTAGAGCATCAGGTAGGGCAGCAGGAAGATGATGGACGAAAAGGCAAACAGCGTCCAGAACAGGTCTTCGTTGCTGCCGGCCAGGAAGCCATAGACGAGGACCACCAGCGTCGAAACGACGCCGGTGATGACGTAGGCGCCGACCGGGGTCTTGTTTACCGGATGCAGCCTGCCAAAAATAGCGGGCAGGGTGGCTTCCTCGGCAGCCTGGGCCGCGGCGCGGTTGGCGCCCATCGTCCAGGTGACCATGTTGGCAAAGAAGGTGTACAAAGCGCCAATCCCCAACACAATCACAGCAACGTTTCCAACCGGCGAATCGCCCAACACCGCCTGGAGGGTATCCACA
>DAOTZT010000284.1:0-1629 GCA_034434255.1 Anaerolineales bacterium
TGCGTGCAGTGCCTTTTCAGGTCGGGTGTTAGCCTTGCGACCAGGCGCAAGCCCCTGAACCAAAGCCAAAATCTTGTGATTCAATGCCGTTTTTCAACGAATCGCTTCTGGTTGCACAAAAGTTGGGTTAACACCATTCAGGGTAAAATGGGTAGGTAGTTACGGAGCGACAAAATCAGGAGGCCATGCACAAGGATGCTGACCAGCAGAATGAGCGCCGTGCCGCGCAGGAATTCGTTGAGAAAGGGCGCAAGGTTGACGAGCATCCATGGCCCGGCCCCGGCCAGCAATACCAGCCCGAACAAGACCCCGCTCACAATGCCCAGAGGCATCCAGGCGTGGCGGTCGGATTCGGAAGGCATCATGGTGCTAGAGACGGCAAAGGTCAGGTAGAACCACAGCCAAAAGTCGGGGATGGTTGGCAGGGTGCGTAAACCCATCGAGAAGAGTTCCCATTGCCCGTTGCGCAGGGTATCCCACATGATGACCAGGCGCAGGCGTTCGGCTGCTGCGTACGCCACGAACAAAATCCCGCTGATGAGCGGGGCCAGGCCGACCAGCGAATCGCGCACGATGTCGGTATGGGCGGCCTCCACATAGCCAAGTTGCAGGCGTCCATCCGGCAGGACGGTTGGGAGCAGCGAAAATTTGCCGGTGCGCACGCCCAACAATTTGGCTGAAACCAGGTGGCTGAGTTCGTGCAGGAAAACGCCCGGCAGGAAGATGAGCGAAAAGGCCAGCAGGGTGATGCCGGGATTGCGGGTGGCAATCAGGAAAATGGTCTGGATTTCGCGGTGCAAGGCGCGTTGCAAGAACAATAACGCGACCAGCATGGCGACTGCCCAAAAGAAACCGTCGAATGCGGCAAGCATAGAACAAAAAATTTCCCGAAGGCCAACGGCGCAACGGCAAACCTTCGGGAGATGAAAGACGAAAGTGGCAAGACAGTCCTAAAGGGCTACTGTCTGATTCTTGCCGCTCGGCCGAACCAGATGGCTCCCCCGCCTGCGCCAAAGGCGGCAGTGAGTCCTACATTCATCAGTCCGATGCACAAGGCGAATAATATTTGGAGTGCCCAAACCACTGCCGGGTCAACGGCTTCTGCGCCCCAGATCCGCCCCAACTGGTATTGCGGGTTTTGTAAAACCAGCGAATTGAGGATGGATGCGATAATCTGGGCAAAAAATGCCACCCCGCCGGTAATCGCCCCGGCGCCTGCCCCGCGTTTGGCCGCATCGCCATTGGAGAGGGGTTTGTCGAAGACCCCGGCAAGGTAGCCAGCCCCCAAACCGGTCAGAAGGGGAACGAAGAGTGCGCAAAACGGACTGATGACTGCCGCCAGTCCGAGAACAAACAGGAACATCACTGCTCCGACAATCAACCCTGATTTAACCACGCGAACCTCCTGCGCCTATCTGGCAGCTGCTTGTGCAATCGCGACGAATTCTTCAGCCTTCAGGCTGGCCCCGCCCACCAGCGCGCCGTCGATATCTGGCTGAGAGGTAACTACCTACCCTGCGAGTAAGGAAACGGGCTGATGAGCAAACAAGGCGCGCAAGAAGGCATAGACATTTCTCTCTTGCTTACGGCAAGTTGAAATGACAGCCTGCAAACGGGCATAGACTTTAG
>DAOTZT010000285.1:0-1553 GCA_034434255.1 Anaerolineales bacterium
GGCAATTTCTTGAATCAATTGGTTTACCTCTGCTCTAACGGTTGGGTCACTGCTATTTATGTCCAGTTTGGTCAATTCATCAAGGGCTTTGAGCGCTTTTGCATCTTTCTCAGCCCGCAGCGCCAGTTCGATGCCAAATTCCTGGAGTTCTTCCGGCTTCCACTTCGACAAGGCGCTGACCGCATCTGGTCATCTCAACATACCCGGTAATAGGGAACTGTAATGCCAAATTGCTTATCTCGTTCTTCGCTATTCCCTTCCGCTACATAATGTGCTCGCAGCCATTGCCTGTACTGCTCCCATAAATCCGGGCGGCGCAGGTCGAACAGCTCAAAAAGGCGCGTACCGTACCGTTCCCAAATCAAAGCATGCATCCTAGCCGTTGATTCTGGATGACGCTTTTGTTTATCTAACGTTTCCCATAATTCAGATTGTACATATCGTTCTATTGCTGGTGGTAATCCATGAAAATTGCTCGACTCTTGCGGCGACAGCCCATCCAAAAAATCAAGTACCGGGCTGGTACCCGTCAGTCCATGCCAACAACGGCATTCTTCGCCATTCCAAATCATTGATACAGCATCAGAAGGCGCATGCAACCTGCCGTAGTCCATACTCATATGGTATCCAGTATACAACTCCCAACCACCCCAAACGAATTTTACACGACACCATTCGGAGTCGAAAATTAAACACTCTTCTTTTGTTGATCTGTAACTCTCTTTGAAACCCCAGCGTTCCAAAGGCAGGACATTTTGCGCTAATTGCGCCATATACTCGCAAGGGTCGCCAATTTGATTTCTGTCGTCTTCAGTTTCATACATAGTTTACCCTGCCCTCAAGGCTTTATCAGAATGTAAGAATTGGTCACAACATCGAAAGAAAATTGGTAGCCTGCCTCGTACAATTCTTTTAATTCTTTCATGCGGCTCGGCAAGTTTTTCCTGTTTGGATCCAATATCTTGGCTATATCCGCATCGGTTGCGCCTGCCCATATTGCTTTAATGGCGTCCATTTCCCTATTTATTTCACCAGGTTTCACCCCTTTTAGCGTGTACTCGAACGACAATCCCTGTTCAATTCTGGGTTGCATCACTTGCTGGTTGACAAGCCAGGCAATTTGCTCCTGCTGTTCCGCTCCATTCTTTCCAAGCATGGGCCACAGGTCGGGGTGGGCAACGTAACTCACCGAACCCGTTTCGCTTGCCGCTGCTGCATAACCGTCCCCCAACCCCGCCCAACTGCCCAACATCACCTGCTTTCCGTCGGGATACTGTGTGCAGTTTTTGGCTATCGAGTCAATCAAATCCTTTTGCTCCTTTGTCAAATGGGCGGGATCAATGGGTCCAAAACTCACCAGTTTTTTTACGTCCGCGATTACCTTCGCATCTTTTTCAGCCCGCAGCGCCAGTTCGGTGCCAAATTCCTGGAGTTCTTCCGGCTTCCACTTCGACAAGGCGCTGACCGCATCTGGTCATCTCAACATACCCGATAGTAGGGAACAAAACCCTTCTTTTCGTCTTCTGCCTCGTTTCTTCCCTCGGCAATGTAAC
>DAOTZT010000286.1:0-15952 GCA_034434255.1 Anaerolineales bacterium
AAGAACCTGCTGGATCGCTTGCGGGATCATCCAGAGAAGGTTCTGGCTTTCATGTACAACTTCGACGTACCGTTTGACAACAATTTGGCCGAACGGGATATTCGCATGGCAAAGGTCAAGCAAAAAGTGTCGGGCGGTTTTCGCTCATCCGAAGGTGCGAATGCCTTCTGCCAGGTGCGCAGCTACATCTCCACGGCCAGAAAAAACAACCAGCGCATTTTGGAGGCGCTTCGTCTGGCATTGTCTGGCTCGCCTTATGTGCCAGAGTTTGTCACTGCTTTGGCTGAATAGTTACCAAATTTTTACAGCAGGCATGTCAGGATTCAGGCTATCTGTGGCTCAAAACAAGAAGGCCGGCGTAACAATCACTCCTCTTCTGTGATGATAATTGTTTCAATCACATCACCGAGGAAATCGGGGTTCTGTTCGGGGTCGCGGCGGGTGATCTGGTTGACCACGTCCATCCCCTCGATCACCTGCCCGAAGATGGTGTAATCGCTTTCCTGGAGATTGACCGGGCCAAAAGTAATAAAGAACTGGCTTCCGTTGGTGTTCGGCCCGGCATTGGCCATCGCCACCACACCGGCCTTATCAAACTTGAGATCATTCAACTCATTGACGAACTGATACCCTGGACCGCCCATGCCGGTGCCGGTCGGGTCGCCGGTCTGTGCCACGAAGCCTTCCAGGACGCGATGGAATGTTACTCCGTCATAATAGCCGTTGCGAGCCAGGAAGACGAAGTTGTTGACCGTAATCGGGGCCTTTTGGGGGTAAAGTTCGATGACAAATTCGCCCCCTTTGGCCATTTTGACGGTGGCAAAATACTTTTTGTTGACATCAATGAGAAACGGCGGAGCCGAGGAATACTGCTTTGTCCCTACCAGAGTCGGCAAATCGCCCCCCTGCGTCGGCCCTGGCGGATTGGAAATTTGCTCGGGGAGAGACGAGACAACGATCCAGACAACGAGTGCCACCACGAGGGCGAGCAGGCCAAAGGTCAGGATGCGCCCGAGCAGGCGCTTCTGCGCCAGTTCGCGGCGATGCGCTTCACGTTTACTAAGGGGTTTCTTGGGCATAGAGAACTCCATCATCAAGGATTCGAGACAGGTCAAGTTTAACACAAGTTTCAGGGGCATTGCTCCAACCAACATCCTGCAAAATTGCTTGAAATCGAGTTGTGTTCATGCTATAAAGATTTTGTAATGAGAAAGGAGGCCTTATGTGCAATGGGTACAATCACTTCCCTGATTGTACATGCCGATTTGGCGGAGGACATGGCTCCGGTACATCGGGAAACAAACAGAGACGGCCCGGAAAAGGATGTTGGTTCGAAGCCAACATACAAGAACGCAAAGTCAGCCCCTGGACAGAAAGATTGGTACGCAACAGCAGGATGCTAGAAGTTTGCAGTTGAGAAATTGGAAGAATTTGACAAATCATTAAAGCCCACAGAAATTCACTAACAAACAATCCTCCCAAGGATGGCCTTCTCAAAGTCGCTTGACAAGTCAAAGTCAAATCTTTCACCGCAGAGCCGCTGAGAACGCAGAGAAAACCACAAAAAATCTCTGCGAGCTCTGCGTCTCAGCGGTCAAAATTCTCAATTGCCGTGTTTCGCACAGGGCATCAAGGGACTTTGAGAAAGCCATATCCTCCCAAGAGTGGGGGATTGTCATTTCGGGCTATTCTCTTTATCATTATTGAACTAAACTTCCAAAGGAGCCGGCTTATGAAGATTGAGGTTGTTGCAATCAACAAACCCGAACCAATCAACTTTATTCTCGGTCAATCGCACTTTATCAAGACAGTGGAGGACATCCACGAGGCACTGGTGAATGCCGTCCCGGGCATCAAATTCGGGATAGCCTTTTGTGAGGCCTCCGGCAAACGCCTTGTCCGGTTTAGTGGTACGGACGAAGAAATGATTGAACTGGCAAAGCAGAACGCCCTCGCCATTGGCGCGGGTCACTCCTTCCTCATCTTCCTGGGGGAAGGGTTCTATCCCATCAACGTGCTCAAATCTGTCCAGGCAGTACCTGAAGTGTGCCGCATTTACTGTGCTACGGCCAACCCAACCGAGGTCCTGGTTGCAGAAACCGAACAGGGTCGCGGCATCCTGGGCGTGATAGACGGTTCCTCGCCATTGGGAGTAGAGGACGAGGAAGAAATTGCCTGGCGCAAGTCCTTCCTGCGCAAAATCGGCTACAAGTCGTAACTGTATCAGACAAAAGGAAAGTCATTTGGTATCTCTTGCTCAGCATAAATCCCTACAATAGCGCTGGCCTTCGTAAGCATTGGGAAAAATCCCGCTCTATCTCGAAAAAAGTTCTGCCAGCCTCTTGGTGAATGGCTTTTAATATGACTACTACCCGTGCCCCCAGCAAAATCCTACCGCGCGCTTTTCCAGGAATTTCTCCTGACGAAGTCGCTGAATTAATCAAAAACAGCCAGGTGCAAAACTACCCGGCTGATACCATCCTCTGCCGCGAAAATGAAATTGAGGACACGTTTTACATCATCCTGGAAGGCGAAGTAGAGGTAAGCAAAGTCATCAACAATACCGAACGGCGCTTGTTAAAAACGCTCACGGCAGGCGACTTTTTTGGCGAGATGGCGCTCATTCATAACGCACCACGCTCGGCCACGGTACGTTCGCTGACGCCACTGGTCACGCTCGAAATCCGCAAAGAGGCCTTTGACCGTGTCCTGCGCAACAGCGCCACCATTGCAGTGGCCATGGTACGCGAGATTAGCACGCGCCTGCGCGAAAATGACGAAATGGCCATTGATGATTTGCGCCTGCGTGCCAGCGAACTCGCCGACGCCTACCAGAAAATGGCAGAGATGGAGGCCGCCCGGCGCGAATTCCTCACCAACATCTCGCACCAGTTGCGCACACCTCTCACCACTGCTCATGGCTACCTGCAAATGCTGCAAAAAAACGCTCTCCCTGAAGAGAAAAAGCCAGAAATTCTCTCAACAATCGCCCGAAGCATTCAGCAAATCACCACACTCGTCAACGACATTCTCTTCGTGCAAGAGATGGATCTCATCCTGGATCAATTTGAATCCGTCAACATGGTAGAGATGGCCCGCGAGGTAACCCGGCAATACGAAGAAAAGGCCCGCGCCGCCAACGTCAAACTGCACGTTAAGGCCGATTTGTTCGTGCCACCCGTGCTCGGTGACCCTCAAAACCTGGAACGCGCCCTCGTCGCTTTGGTGGACAACGCCATCAAATTCAGCCCCAACGGCGGCGATGTTGAAATCCGCTTGAGACGTAAAGGAGAGCAAGTCCTGATTTCCGTCAAAGACGAAGGGATTGGCATCGAACCCGATAAGTTACCGCACATCTTCGACCGTTTCTACCGCCTCGATAAAGTGGGCAATCGACTTTTCGAAGGACTTGGCCTCGGCCTGGCCATCACCAAACAGGTGATTGAACAGCACAAAGGTCAATTGACCGTGGAAAGCACCCCCGGACAAGGCAGCACGTTTACCATGAGTCTCAACGTCTGGCACAAAACCACGCCAGAGCAGGCAAATTCCACCCTGTAAAACAACCTCCCGCAGACGCTATATGCTGCGGGAGGACTTTTCTGTCACGAAAATACCAGCACCAGTTGCCCTACAGGATCGTAGAAGGAACGTGCCGAGAAGGGCGGATCATTCGGCTTCATCGCACGGAGACGGGCAAGCAAAAGGGGCAAGTCCTCAACGCAAGGAAGAGACGAGACAGCGTCCCAAGGCACCCATTCCAGCCCCCCTTCGGCAGAGGGCCGCAAGGAATCGCCACGATATTCGCCCCGCAAGACATACACCGCCACACCGGGGTTGCGGCCGGTATCCACCAGCAGCGTCCCACATAGCCGCAAATCCGCCTCAATGCCGGCCTCTTCAAGCAGTTCCCGCCGCGCGGCTCCCAGGATGTCTTCCCCTTGTTCTACATGACCACCCAGGCCATTGTAACGATTTGGCCAGAGCGGCTTATCTGGCGCCCCGCGCAAAAGAAGAACGTCCTCGCCGCGCGTGATAAAAATCAACACGCGCGGCAAGACCATGTATCGCTCTCGATGCGCACCTTGTTCCCAGGCAGGCATACTAGCGGGATTGCTGAATCAGGGCGCGCACTTCTTCGAGACGACCCGCCGAACCGAGTTTCTCGTTTTTGTGTGCAATGAACTTGGCATATTCCGCCATGAAGATCTTGCCCGGCTCACGGAGATCGAACTTCTCGGGATAATCGCGGAAGAATTCGCGATGAACGCGCGTCCAGACAAGCCGGCCATCGGTATCAATGTTAATCTTGGTCACACCCAGTGCCGCGGCCCGCTTGAACTCGTCCTCGTTGACACCTTTGGCTCCCTTGAGATTTCCACCAGCAGCATTGATGCGATCCACCTCCTCCTGCGGGACCGACGAGGAACCGTGCATCACCAGCGGGAAGCCAGGTAAACGCTGCTGAATTTGTTCCAGCACTTCAAAGTGCAACCGTTGCGAACCCGAGAACTTAAACGCTCCGTGACTGGTGCCAATCGCGCAGGCCAACGAGTCACAACCGGTCAGGCGGACAAATTCCTTTGCCTGGTCGGGATCGGTCAATTTGGCATTGGCCTCATCCACACTCACGTGCTCCTCAACCCCTCCCAACTGGCCCAGTTCCGCCTCGACCACAATCCCCCGGGCATGAGCCGCCTCGACTACCCGGCGAGTAATTTCCACATTCTTCTCAAACGGTTCATGGCTGGCATCAATCATCACCGAGGAGTAGAAGCCGCTCTCGATGCAGTCATAACAGGTTTGCTCATCGCCATGGTCAAGATGGACAGCAAAAATTGCCTCGGGGAAAATCTCATCTGCCGCGCGAATGAGCGCCTCGAGCATCTTCTTGTGCGTGTACGAGCGCGCCCCCTTGCTGATTTGAATGATAAATGGCGCCTGGCTATCCATATTCCCACGGAACAGCCCCATCGTCTGCTCCAGGTTATTGATGTTATAAGCGCCAATTGCATATTTGCCATAAGCGGCCTGGAAAAGTTGTTTGGTTGTAACAATCATTTTAGAAATACTCCTTCCAACAAGTTTCAATTTCCCTTCTACGGGCCTTTCAACGCCACAAAGGCGTCCGGCTGTTTCTCAATCAAGAAGAGTTTGACCGATTATACCAACTCTTTCATAATTCAAGATAATGCTGACAAAATGCTCGGTTGCAAACATCAGGTGATGTCCGCCCTCGCAACGACATCCTTGCGACCCAGCACTGACAAAACCATCACTTCCCAAAACGTTCAACTTCCCCCACAACTTTATCCCCCAAATGTCGTAGAACTTATCAGTGCGGAATACTGTATAATCAAGGAAACAGTCCGCCCCAGATCAATTCCCAACAGGAGGAGCCATGAGTGACTTATTTGAAACCATCAAAGGTGACCGGGACATCTTTTCCAAACTTTTATCCTACGTTCCCGGATTCAGCGGCTACATCGAGCGAAGCAACCGCCGGGCAGCCGATCAAATGCTGCGAGACCAGGTTGGCTTGAAATACAGTGAACTGGCCAAACGTTTATCAGACATAAAGAAAGACATGGTAGACGCCGGTCAATTCGACCTGCTCGAAGAAATTGACTCTTTAGGAATGAAATTAACCACCTTTGCCGACCGGGTCAAAACTGCCTCCTACGGCTACTCCGGACTCTTCGACAGCGTCAAAATCAACGAAGCAGAACTGGCCCAACTTTACACCTTTGATGCGGCTTTTTTTGACCTGGGAGAGCAAATCAACCACGGGTTGGACAATATCGCCGCCGCAATCGGCACCGATGGACTGAAATCGGCCATCCGCGCTGTCAACGACCTTGCTCAGCAAGCCATTGAGACCTTCGACAAACGTTACCAACTCATTACCGGCTCCGCTGAAAATAAATAATCCCGACTGTCAGACAACTGGCGCAAGGTAGCAACTTGCGCCAGTTTGTGGTTTAATACAGGTATGTGGACCGAATACATTCCCCCCTCCTCTTTACAAGAAACCTTGCGGCTCCTGAACGAAAAACGCGAAAAAGCGCGCCTCGTGGCAGGAGCCACTGATTTAATGCTGGAAATCGAGCGCGGCGTGCGCAAAGGCGTTGAAACGATCATCGACATCACCCGTCTGCCCGACCTCGACTGCATCACCCTCCACGAAGACGACACCATCCACATCGGCCCGCTCGTGACCCACAACGACGCCGCGGCCTCCAAACTTCTGCGCGAGCGTGCCTTCCCGCTCGTCAGCGCCTCCTGGCAGGTTGGTGCGCCGCAAATTCGCAACCGCGCCACCATCGCCGGCAACCTCATTACCGCCAGCCCGGCCAACGACACCATTCCTCCCCTTATGGCTCTCGGCGCATGGGTCGAACTGGCCTCGGTGCGCGGCACCCGTCGCGTCCCCCTGGCAGAATTCTACACCGGCGTCCGAAAAACCGTCCTTGAACCGGACGAAATGCTGGTAGATATTGCCTTCCCCGCCATGAAAACGAGCCAGCGCGGCACCTTCCTCAAACTCGGATTGCGCCGCGCCCAGGCCATCTCGGTCGTCAACGTGGCGGTCATCCTCGACCTGGAAAATGACACCGTCAAATCGGCTGCCATCACCCTGGGAGCAGTTGCCCCGACCATCATCCACGCCCCCGAAGCCGAAGCCTTCCTCGTCGGCCGCGAACTGACCGACGAGGTCATCGCCCGCGCCGGTGAACTGGCCGCCCAGGCCTCCCGTCCGATTGACGACATTCGCGGCTCGGCCGCCTACCGCCGCGCCATGGTGCGCGTCCTGGTCATGCGTGCCCTGCGTCAACTTCGCGAGGGAGAGTGGCAATCTGCCGTCCCCCAAGAGCCGGTCCTGCTCGCTGCCAACCTCAAACCACCTGCTCCCCCTCGCTCCCGTTCCGCCCACGACACCGCCATTCGCACAACAATCAACGGCAAACAGTACACCTTTACCACCGGGCACGACAAGTCCCTCCTGCGCCTGCTGCGCGAAGAAGCCGGCCTGATCGGCACAAAAGAAGGATGTGCCGAGGGGGAATGTGGCGCCTGTACCGTTTTGCTGGACGGCAAAGCCGTCATGGCGTGCCTCGTCCCCGCCCCGCGCGCAGATGGTGCCGAGATCATCACTGTTGAAGGTCTGGCACAGGAAAATCGCTTACACCCCGTGCAGGAAGCCTTTGTGCAAGATGGCGCCGTCCAGTGTGGATACTGCACGCCGGGCTTCATCATGTCGGCAGCCAAACTGCTCGAGGAACGTCCTCGCCCCACCCGAGAAGAAATTACCCAGGCCCTCACTGGCAACCTGTGTCGCTGCACCGGTTACTACAAAATTCTGCAAGCAATCGAAGACGCGGCTGCCCATTCTACAACGACACGCTAAGAGAGAAAAGGAAACACCATGCCTAAATTCGATACCTACTACAAAAAACCGCCGCGAAAAAAAGAGATGAACCCTCTCTGGCGCGGGGTCGGTTGCCTTCTGATGATCACCATCCCTCTCATCTCCTATTTCGTCGCCTATACGCTCCTCCAGGAAGCAAAGCGCCGCTACCTCGTGCCACCAGACTTGCTCGGCTACATCAAATTCCCCAACTGGGTATTTGACATTCCCATTCTCAACACCCTGGCACGCTTTATTGGAAGTCTTCAAGACATTTGGGCCATGCTCCTGTTCTTCTTTGCTGTCCTGTTCGTGCTGAGTGGTCTCGTCTCGCTCATTTACTCGGCAGTGTACCAGGTCATGGGGCCGCCGCGCTACGGCGAATACGATGCTCCGCCGCCACGATGGCGTGGCAAAGAGACCAAACGATAAACCCAGAGCCAGCCCCAACTTCTCCAAAAGCCATTGGATACGCCCGAATCCGTTCCTGAATTTCACCTATGAAGACAACTGCTATCGGTCAATCTCTCCCCCGTATTGACGCGCTGGACAAAGTCACCGGCGCAGCAAAATACTCTGGCGACCTCTCCCGACCCGGAATGCTTCACATGAAAATCCTGTTTGCCGGTCGGCCTCATGCCCGCATTGTGAGCATAGACACCTCCGCCGCAGCATCCCTGCCCGGGGTCGTCGCCATTTACACCGCCGCAGATGTGCCCGTCAACGAATACGGCCTGCAAAAGAAAGATCAGCCTGTGCTGTGCGGCCCCGTTCCGCAATCATCTACCGATGAGGCCGGCAAACACAGGGTGCGACCAGACATCGTTCGCTTCGAAGGGGACCAGGTAGCCGCCATCGTCGCCGAAACGGAGGCCATCGCCGCCAAAGCGCGTGACCTGATTCGGGTCGAGTACGAAGACCTGCCCGCCGTCTTCGACCCCATCGAAGCCATGCGCCCCGATGCCCCCCTCATCCACCCCGAAATCGGCGATTCCAACGTTTGCGTTCACTACAAAATTCGCAAAGGCGATGTAGAGGCTGCCTTTGCAGAAGCGGACGTAATCGTTGAAGACGAATACCAGACTCCTTATCAGGAACACGCCTACCTGCAGCCCGAGGCCGGCCTCGCCTATCTGGACGAGGAAGGCCGCGTAACCGTCGAGTGCGGCGGGCAATGGACCCACGCCGACCGGGCAGGAATCGCTCACGCCCTTGGCCTGCCCGAAGAACAGGTGCGCGTCATCTACCCGGCCATCGGCGGCGCGTTTGGTGGCCGCGAAGACCTCTCAGTACAAATCGTCCTGGCCCTGGCAGCCATCAAACTCAAGCGGCCCGTCAAAATCATCTGGTCCCGGCAGGAATCCATCATTGGGCACGGCAAACGCCACCCCATGAAGATTCGGGCCAAATGGGGCGCCAAAAAAGACGGTCGTCTGGTGGCCGCCGACATCGAAATCATTGCCGATGCTGGCGCCTACATGTACACCACCAACAAAGTGCTCGGCAATTCCACCATCACCTGCACCGGACCTTACTTCATCCCCAATGTTCGGGTAGATACCTATGGCGTTTACACCAACAACATCCCCACAGCGGCCTTTCGAGGCTTTGGCGCGCCCCAGGCCCTGTGGATGGCCGAACTACAAATGAGCAAACTGGCCGAAAAACTCGGCCTCGACCCGGTGGAATTTCGCCACAAAAACGCCCTCCGTGAAGGCGACACGCTCAACGTCGGCACACCGGCACCAGGTCGCGTCAGCATCGTCGAGTGCATCGAAGCGGCGCGCGACCGGTTCGGCTGGTCCGCTAAACAGCCGCCAGCCGTCCGCGGCACATCCTCCGTTGTGCGCGGCCGCGGATTTGCCGCCGGTTTCAAGAACGTCGGCTTTTCCTTCGGCTACCAGGAAAATTCCTGGGCACGCATCGAACTGCATGGCCAAGAGACCATTCAACACGCTGTGTTGTGGCACGCCAGCGCCGAGGTGGGCCAGGGCACCCATACTGTGCTTGTCCAAATGGCGGCAGAGGCTCTGAACATCCCGCCACAAAAAATCACTCTCGTCACCTCAGACTCAGCCACCATGGGCAACCCCGGCTCTGTCTCGGCTTCCCGCATGACCTTTATGGCTGGCAACGCCATTCGCGGTGCAGCAACTGCCGCCCTGGAAAAATGGAAAGCCGAAGAACGTCCGGCCATCGCCGAATACACCTATCTGGCTCCCAAAACCCAGCCCTTTGACCCGGAGACCGGTCGCTCGACCCCCAACTTCTCCTACGCCTACGTCGCCCAGGCCGTCGAAGTAGAAGTAGACCTTGAAACCGGCTTCATCAAACTCCTGCGCGTCGTCTCGGCAAACGATGTCGGCAAGGCCATCAACCCCAACCTGGTCGAGGGTCAAATCGAAGGAGGCGTAGTCCAGGCCCAAGGCTACGCCATCCTGGAAGACTTCAAGATCAAAAACGGACACATCCTGACCGACCAGTTAAGCACCTACCTGATTCCCACCATTGTGGACATTCCTGAGCGCGTCGAGTCGGTCATCATCGAAGTTGCGGAACCCAATGGCCCCTTTGGAGCGCGCGGCCTGGGAGAATTACCGTTCCTGCCGCTGGCGCCAGCCATTGCTGCAGCCGTTCACGACGCAACCGGTACCTGGTTCAACGAGTTTCCCATCACACCTGAGCGTGTTTTACGCGGTTTAGGGAAAATCTGACATGCCCGCTATCATCCTCGTTCGCGGCGGTGGAGAACAAGCCAGCGGTGCAGCAATCCGCCTCTTACGTGCCGGCCTGCGCGTGGTCATCACCGAACTACCCCAGCCGCTCTGCGTGCGGCGAACAGTCTCTTTTTCTGAAGCCATCTACAAAGGGCAAACCACCGTCGAAGAATTCACCGCCCGGCGTGTCAGCGACCCAACGGATACCTTTCTCATCCTTTCCATCTTCGGCAAAAACCAGGTACCTGTCCTGATCGACCCGGAGTGCACCGCAGCCAAAGCACTGCACCCGCTCGTCATTGTGGACGGACGGATGCTCAAACAACCTCCCACGCCGATTGGCTACACCCCCGCCCTTTACATCGGCCTGGGGCCCGGATTCGTGGCCGGTCAAAACTGCCAGGCCGTCATCGAAACCCGACGCGGCCACACCCTCGGACGCGTGTACTGGGAGGGCGCCCCTGAACCAGATAGCGGTCTGCCCGAAGGCGACCCCCGCCGCGTCCTGCGCGCCCCGGCCGATGGCGTCATCCTCCCCCACGTGGACATTGGGACACATGTGGAGCCCGGTCAACTTATTGCTGAAATCCAATCATCGAACGAGGCCCAAACATTTCCCGTTCACGCTCCTTTTGCCGGAATTGTGCGCGGCCTCCTGCCTGCTGGTCTGAGTGTGACGCGTGGCCTGAAGATTGGCGATGTGGATGCGCGCGATGACCCTCGCCTCTGCCACCTTGTTTCTGAAAAAGCACTGGCAGTCGGCGGCGGTGTACTGGAAGCCATTCTTTCCCGGCCAGAAGTGCGCGGCCGTCTGTGGGCATGAATCTCTGGCACGCTTTGCGCCTGCCGCCCCTTCCTCTTCTGGCAATGAGCGGTGCTGGCGGCAAGACAACCGCCCTCTTCCACCTGGCACGCTGCCTGAGCGCCCATCTCCCTTGCGTTGTCACCACCACAACTCACCTTGGGGCCTGGCAGGCCAGCCAGGCCGACTTTCATCTTGTGCTCTCCCCCGGCAAAAAGAGAATCATCCAGGAAACAGACTTTCCCCCTGGTGTTACGCTGGTCAGTGGGCCGCCCGATTCTACCGATCGCCTGCAAGCCATCCCAGAAGATGTCTTATATTTGCTATACGAAAAGTGGCAAAAACAAAAAATCGCCCTCCTGATTGAGGCCGATGGCGCGCGCCAGAAACCCCTCAAAGCCCCCGCCCCCCATGAGCCAGTCATTCCTGATTTTGTTCAGGCGGTGCTCGTCGTTGCCGGGTTATCTGCGCTCGGACAGCCGCTCGACGAAGACCATGTCCATCGTCCCGAAATTTTCTCCCGCCTGAGCCACCTGCCGATGGGCGCGCCCATTTCCCCAGAAGCCATCACCCGTTTTCTCATTCACCCAGAAGGAGGGCAAAAAGGGATTCCAGAAACAGCAAGACGTCTGCTCTTGCTCAACCAGGCCGATACGCCCACACTGCAAGCCGCTGGCGGGAAAATTGCGAAAAGTGTCCTCTCGGTGTACGACGCGGTGGCGGTAGGAACACTTCAGCCGGTGCAATTCCAGACCTTTGAGCCGGTCGCCGGGATTATTCTTGCCGCTGGCGAGTCAAAACGCTTTGGAGCGCCCAAGCAATTGCTCGAATGGCACGGCAAGCCTTTTATCCGCCATGTGGCAGAGGCCGCACTGGCCGCCAACCTGACCCCGGTTGTGGTCGTCACAGGCGCAAACGCTGCAGAGGTCAGCGCGGCGGTTCAAGACCTGCCCATCACCCTGTGCCATAACCCGGCCTGGCCCAGTGGGCAGAGTTCCTCGCTGCAATGCGGGTTGCAGGCCCTCCCCTCCAAGACAGGAGCCGCCATTTTCTTGCTGGCAGATCAGCCTCAGGTCACGTCAACGGTGCTGCGAGCACTGGTAGAACGCCACAGCGTGGATTTAAGCCCAATCGTCGCGCCCCAGGTACAGGGTCAGCGTGCGAATCCGGTGCTGTTCGACCGGGAAACATTCCCGGCGCTGATCTCCCTGGCGGGCGACGTGGGCGGTCGGGCCATTTTTTCGCGTTTTCCCGTGACTTACCTGTCCTGGCACGATACGAGTCTTCTGGTGGACGTGGATACACCAGGCGACGTGGAGAAGTTGCCATGACCGGAATCGGTGCTGTGGTGCTGGCTGCCGGGGAATCGCGCCGGATGGGAGAACCGAAACTGCTTCTTCCCTGGGGGAAAGTGAGCGTGCTGGGGCACATCATTCAAACCCTGCGCCAGGCCGGGATCGAAGATGTGCTGGTTGTGACGGGGGCATGGCGCGACCAGGTTGAAAAGGAAGCGGTGAAATTCGGGGCACGGCTGGTTCACAACGAAATCTTCGCGTCGGGTGGAATGCTCTCCTCCATTCAGTGCGGACTGCGCGCACAATTGCCTGAGACGCGGGCGGCGCTGATTTGTCTTGGCGACCAGCCACAGATGCAGGCAGAAGTCGTACGGGCTATTTGCGATGCTTACAGGCAAACGCAGGCGCGGGTGGTGATTCCAAGTTATGCAAATCGACGCGGGCATCCGTGGCTGGCAGAAAAAGGACTATGGCAAGAGATTTTGCATTTGCCGCCCGACGCCACACCGCGCGCTTTCTTGAGCGCCCATGCGAAAGAGATTTTGTACGTCAGCGCCGATCCAAGCATTTTGCTTGACCTGGACACGCCAGAGGACTATCAGCAGCAACGGCCAGAGGAAACGCGCTAACAATCGCAACAGCCATTATGGGGATTGCTGGATTTTCACCACTGCGTGCGCCGAGGCGGGAGCGATTCGTGCTTGAAGCGTTTGACCTGGAACAAGCCTCGCATTCGCTGCGCCTCACCCTTGCAGAAATAACAGGATTATGCTATTTTTTACGCCCAAGAGGTATCATGACCAAATCTCCCCCCAAAACCATCCTTGTTGTTGAAGATGAAGCCGACGCGGCAGAAATGTTCGCGGAAATGATGCGCGTCAGCGGCTATCGCGTATTGAAGGCGACTAATAGCACACTGGCGATGGAATTAATTGCAAAAGAGAAGCCATCTGCCGTGATTCTGGATATCATGATGCCTGATATTTCCGGCCTTGATATTCTGAACTTCATGCGCAAGGAACCGGAACTCTCCCAAATTCCTGTTGTGGTCGTCTCAGCCAAGAGCATGCCGGCAGACATTAAAACCGGTCTGGAGGCAGGAGCAGCAGCGTATTTGACCAAGCCGATTGGCTTTTTGGATTTGAAAGAGGCGGTAGAGAAAGTTATCCTTTCATGATGCTACGCGCCTTCATTGCATTAGAAATCCCCCATTTTTTGCGACAAGCGATTGCAGAGCAAACTGCAGCCCTTCGACAAGCGCTTCCACGCCCCCTGGTGCGCTGGGTAGCACCGGAGAACATTCATCTGACCCTGCAATTTCTGGGAGACGTATCGCCGACTCACCTGGATCTACTGATTCGCACCTTGCAAGCAGAGGCAGCATCACACCGTCCCTGCGAGCTCACGATTGAGCAAATTGGAGCATTTCCGACCATCCGTCGGCCGCGCGTGATCTGGATTGGAGTTACGGCGCCACCAGCATTGCTCAGCCTGCAACGAGGCATGCAAGCCGCCATGAGCCGCCTGGGATACTCTCCTGACGAGAAAAAATTTTCTCCGCATCTGACAATCGGCCGCGTGAATCAAAATGCGAGCGCGGCAGAGTTACGCCGAATTCAAGCCAGTCTGGAGAAAACACAAGTTGGCACGCTGGGAACTTTTCGAGCAGAGAGCATCTCGCTGTTCAAAAGCGATTTGCAACCCGATGGCCCGATTTACACCTGTCTCCAAAGGCTGCCCTTACAAAAGTAGCACAAACCGCAGTCACGCTTATGCTGCGTTAGAATTTTTTCAAAGAGAGGTGAACTCTGGATACACTCGACCTTGCTCACTTGATTGTGGACACGCTTGAGGAGAAAAAAGGCGAAAATATCCTCTTACTGGATGTCCATGAAATCACATCGTTTACAGATTATTTCATCATCTGTAGCGGTAGCAGCAGCCGCATGTTGAACGCTCTCAGCGACGCTGTGCTGGAAAAGACCAAAGATGAATTCAAGAAACGCAACCGCGTTGAAGGTTCTCCCGAAGCCGGCTGGATGGTCATGGATTATGGCGATGTGGTCGTCCACCTGTTTGACCCGGCGCTGCGCGCGTATTACAAACTGGAAGAGTTGTGGAAGGACGGCAAAGTCATTTTGAGGCTGCAGTAAGCCGCCAGCGCCAGCAACTGTACAATCAGGCTCATTTTCTGTAACCGTGTTGGGAAAAAAGAGGTGGGCGAGGCTGTTCACCTCGCCCACTTTTGATTTTTCAGGCCTTCTCAAAAATCCATTTATCTACGTCCCGCTTCCAATCCACCAGTTCTTCGGGTTTGAACCACAAGGCCACTTCTTTCTCGCCATTTTCAACAGTATCTGAGGCGTGAGTCAGATTGCGTCCTACCTCGAGAGCAAAATCATGGCGAATGGAGCCAGGAGCAGCCTCAGCAGGACGGGTGGCGCCCATCGTCTGGCGAATGGCAGCCACGGCATTTGGCCCTTCCCAGACCATCGCCATCACCGGTGCTGAGGTAATATACTCGATCAAGCCATCGTAAAAAGGCTTACCGCGGTGAATGGCATAATGGGTTTCGGCGAGTTCCCGACTGACCCATAAAAATTTTGCAGCGACCAGGCGCAAGCCGCGGCGCTCAAGTCGGCTGATCACTTCGCCAATCAGACCGCGCTGGACGCCATCGGGTTTGACAAGCACTAACGAACGTTCCATGTAATTCTCCAATGTAAAAAGATGTTTTCATCAATCCCCCGGCATTTGTGGTGCCGGGGGGAGTTGATTAACGTAACAATTCTTCCGCCTTTGTGTAGGAGTCGAGGGCCTCTTGCAAACGCCCTGCTCGCATGTAAGCATCGCCCAGGGTCTGCCAGACAATGACGTCCACAGGGAAGAGGTAAATGGCTTCTCGCAAGTCATGGATGACTTCATCGAGCAGTCGTCCCTTTTTGATAAGTCGGGCATATTCTTTCATTGCTGCATTCAAGTCCCGACTCTGTAAGGCTTTCTGGGCATTCTGAAGAGCACTGGAATCTTTATCCTGCATGGGAAGCGGCGAAAGCGAACCAGTTGGCTTGGGGACACGAATCTGCCCAGAGGGCTTCATTCCCACAAAAACGGCCTGTTCCGTCGGTTTCTCGGCTGTCGGTTTCTCGACCGGCGGCGCGGCCTCTTCTTGAGGCGTCTCAATCGGCATCCATTCGGCAGCAACAGGAGCCGGCGGTTCTACAGGAGCCGCTTTGTCTTCCCAAGCGATCTCTTCTGATTGCGGTAAAGATTCAGGCAGTTGAGATTCAACTGGCGGAGCAGAAAAAGCCGCATCCGCCCCCGATTCGGGTTCCGTTTCCAGGTCTTTCAGCCAGGACGGCAACTCTTCTGCGGGAGCAGGCGCTTCTTCAGGCAAAGCGCCTGGGGTCTCGGCTTCCTCTGTTTCATCCAGGTGCTTTAGCCATGCAGTAATATCTTCTTCTGCGCCCGCGGCGACAGGTTCAGAGGATTCTTGCGCAAAGGCCAGTGTCTCATCGGCAAAGGAGATTGGGGTCTCTTGCAAAGTAGTCTCATCGAGCAAGGGGGCAGTAGTTTCAGAAACCTGCCCGGCTTCTTCCATGAATTCAAGCGACTCATCTGCAAAGATAGCAAGTTCTTCTTCTTGCTCTTCTTCCTCCAAAGAAAACTCTTCCAATTCGGAAGACCGCCCAAGACGATCTTCCTCTACAAACCGCGGGCGCTCCTCCGG
>DAOTZT010000287.1:0-4842 GCA_034434255.1 Anaerolineales bacterium
CCGCCCAGGATTTCGGGCGAGCCGGTATAGTCAGCCACTTCGGTGACCGGCAGCCCGTGTTCGCGCAGTAGCCGGGCGGTGCCGCCGGAGGCCAGCAGCCGCCAGCCGAGATCGGCGAGGCCGCGGGCAAATTCAACGATGCCTGTCTTATCATGAACGGAAAGAATGGCTTGGGGCATAAGATTGACTCCTGAGGTGTTTTTGAGGTGTTTTTTTATGTAACTGCTTGTCATTGCGAGCGAAGCGATCTTCTGCCGATGTTGTCATTGCGAGCGAAGCGAAGCAATCTCCTCCCCTGCGCGGGGATTGCTTCGTCGCAAAGAACGCTCCTCGCAATGACAAATACAACAGTTTTGATGCAAGACTGAACAGTTACCGTCGCTGCGCTCCTCGCAATGACAGAATGGGCAGTTACAAATTCATCAACAAATAGCGGAGCGTCTCTACCAGCAGACGATGCTCTACCTCATGTACTCGCGCCTCGAAGGCTTCCAGCGACTCGCCCGGCTGAAAGAAAATTTCCTCCACTGCCAGCACCGGGCCAGAATCTACACCCTCGTCGGGCACAAGGTGGACCATCACGCCGGAGCGGTCAATTTCGCCCCGCTGCCAGGCCTGATAGGCGCGCTCGATGGCATGGGTGCCGGGGAAGGCGCCGGGCAGAGCCGGATGCAGGTTGATGACGCGGTTCGGGAAGCGGCCAAGAAACTCCATCGTCAGCAGGCGCATCCAGCCGGCCAGGACGATGTAGTCCGGCTGCCAGGCCGCTACCGCTTCGGCCAGGCGGCGGTCGTACTCGGAGCGTGGTTCGCCCTCCCGTTTCGGGAAAAACAGCGCTGGCACCCCTGCTCGTTGTGCCCGCACCAGGCCATAAGCATCGGCTTTGTTTGAAAAAACGGCAACCACCTGCGCGGGAAGTGTCCCGTTGGCGCAGGCGTCGAGGATGGCTTGCAGGTTGGTGCCGTTGCCAGAGATAAGGACGACGAGTCGCGCGGTCATTGGTTTGCCTGTCGGCTAATGATGGAACAGACGCACGCCGCTGAAGACCATCATCATCCCATACTCGTCGCAGGCGCGGATGACCTCCTCGTCACGCGCCGAACCGCCGGGCTGGAGCACGTATCGGACGCCGGAGCGGGCGGCGCGGTCAATCGAATCGCGGAAGGGGAAGAAGGCGTCCGAGCCGAGGGTGACGCCCGTCAACTGGTCGAGCCAGGCACGTCGTTCTTCGGGGGAAAGCGGCGGCGGTTCTTCGGCAAAGACCTCGGCCCAGCCGCGTTTTTCGACCTCGGTCACGTCCGGCTGCAGGTACTGGTCAATGGCGTTATCGCGATCCGGGCGTTTGATTCCGGGGCGGAATTTCAACCCCAGCACCTTCGGATGCTGGCGCAGCCACCACAGATCGGCCTTCAGCCCGGCCAGACGGGTGCAGTGGACGCGTGACTGCTGCCCGGCGCCCACGCCGATGACCTGCCCGTCCAGCGCGTAACAGACCGAATTCGATTGCGTGTACTTGAGCACGATCCAGGCCAGCATCATGTCACGCAGGGCGGATTCGGGGAGGTCCTTGTTCGCCGTGACAATGTTCGTCAGGTCCTGGGGCGTCACCGGGCGGTCGTGACGACGCTGCTCGAAGGTGATGCCGAAGACTTCGCGGCTCTCCATCGGCGGCGGGGTATAGCCCGCATCGATCTGCAGGATGACGTATTTTCCGCCCTTTTTCTGTTTCAACACTTCCAGGGCCTCGGCCGCGTAGCCGGGCGCAATCACCCCATCGGAGACCTCGCGCGCCAGCAATTGGGCGGTGGGCAGATCTACCGGGTCGGAGAGGGCGGCGAAGTCGCCAAAGGAGGACATGCGATCGGCGCCGCGGGCGCGCGCGTAGGCGGTGGCGAGGGGCGAAAGTTCCAGGTCCTCGACGAAATACGCCTTGCGCAGGCGATCATTCAACGGGGTGGCCACCGCCGCGCCGCTGGGGCTGACGTGCTTGAACGAGGCCGCGGCCGGCAGATCGAGGGCGGCCCGCAGTTCGCGCACCAGTTGCCAGGCGTTCAGCGCATCGAGCAGGTTGATGTAGCCGGGCGCGCCGTTCAGCACGGTGAGCGGCAGCTCGCCGGATTTCACATAGACCCGCGCCGGGGTCTGATGGGGATTCATGCCGTAGCGTAAGGGAAGTTCATGTGCCATTGGTTCTCCTATGCAAGAATGACTTTGCTTTCTCTGCCGGATACTTCCCCGATAATCCAGGTGTCCTCGCCGATGACTTCCTGCACCGCCGGGGCGTTTTCCGGCGCGGCGATGACCACCATGCCGATTCCCATGTTGAAGACGCGGTACATCTCCAGCGGATCCACCTCGCCGTGTCTCCGGATCAACTCGAAGAGCGGCGGAACCGGCCACGAACCGCGGCGGATGACCGCGCCCATCCCTTGCGGGAGCACCCGCGGAATGTTCTCGAAGAAGCCGCCGCCGGTAATATGCACCAGAGCCTTCAGCGGTGAGATCGGGGAATTCAGGAGTGGCCAGAGCAAGTCAAGGTAAGAACGATGCGGGGCGAGGAGCGCCTCGGCCAGCGGAACGCCCACTTCGGGGAAGATCGTATCGAGCGGGATTCCGGCGAAGATGCTGCGGATGAGCGAATAACCGTTCGTGTGCGGACCGGAGGAGCGCAGGCCAATCAGGACATCGCCGGGGCGAATATCAGGGCGCGGCAGGATGGCGTCTCGTTCCACGACGCCGACGATGGTCCCGGCCACATCGAATTCGCCCGCGGCGTACACGCCGGGCATTTCGGCGGTTTCGCCGCCGATCAGCGCCATGCCGGCAGTGCGACAGGCCTCCGCCATGCCGCTTACCACCTCGGCAACGACCGCCGGGGCCAGTTTGGCGGTGGCAAAGTAATCCAGAAAGAACAACGGCCGGGCGCCCTGGACGAGAATATCGTTGATGCAGTGATTGACAATATCCTGCCCAATCGAACGATAGCGTCCGCTCGACGCCGCCAGTTTGACCTTGGTGCCGACGCCGTCCGTGGAGGCGACGAGCACGGGATTTTTCATCTGCTTCAGCGCCGCGGCATCGAACAGGCCGCCAAAAGCCCCGATACCGGCCAGCACCTGCGGCCCATACGTGGAACGGACGGCCTCCTTCATCAACTCGACAGCCTGATTACCGGCGTCAATGGAGACGCCTGAGGCCGCGTATTTCGACCCTGCCGCCAGCGCGGCGCGGGCAATGTCTTTGCGATACTGCATACCTTCAAATCGAACCCTGTTCACTGCCTGATAGGCCTCTGCAACCGCCCTCTCCAGCGACTCGGCCCATGCGGTTACGCCCAGCACGCGCCCGCCGCCGGTGACCAGTTGCCCCTCTACCTGTTTGGTGCCGGCATGGAAGTAAGCGATGTTTTCCCCACCGCTTTCCAGCCCGTGGATGGTTTTCCCGCTTTCGGGATGGAACGGATACCCTGCTGAAGCCAGCACCACACAGACCGCCGCGCCCTCACGCCAGCGCACCTGCACCTCATCCAGTCGCCCCTCGGCGCAGGCCAGGGCAATTTCCAGCAGGTCAGATTCGAGGAGCGGCAGCACCGCCTGCGTCTCCGGGTCGCCGAAGCGACAGTTGAATTCCAGCACATGCGGGCCGCGTTCGGTGAGCATCAGCCCGGCGTAGAGCACTCCGACAAAGGGGCGGCCCTCCTCGCGCAGGCCGTTGAGGGCCGGTTGGAGGATCGTCTCGACGATGGCGGCGACCTGGTCGGGCGGACAAATGGAAGCCGGCGCATAGGCGCCCATCCCGCCGGTGTTGGGGCCGCGGTCGCCATCGAGCAACCGCTTGTGATCCTGGGCCGGCAGCATCGGGACCAGGGTGCGACCGTCACAGAAGGCCATCAGGGAGACCTCTGGCCCGCTCAGACGTTCTTCGATGATGACCGTTTCTCCCGCTGGCCCGAAGGCTTTTCGCCGCATCATCTCTTCCAGCGCTGCCAGGGCCTCGGCGGTTGTCTCCGGCACAATCACGCCTTTGCCGGCTGCCAGGCCTGAGGCTTTGAGGACGATGGGGTAATCCACGTGCTCGATAAACCGGGCTGCTGCTTCGTATTCGGTGAAGGTGTTGTAACGCGCCGTGGGGATGCCGTGACGGGTCATGAAGGCTTTGGCGAAGGCTTTGGAGGCTTCGATTTGTGCGGCGGCCTTCGTCGGCCCGAAGACCTTGATGCCGGCGACCAGCAGATCGTCGGTCAGGCCGGCGGCGAGTGGCGCCTCGGGACCGATGAGGACCAGGTCAATCTGTTGTGTCTGGCAAAATTCGACGATCGCGGCGTGGTCTTCTATCTTCAGCGGCACGCAGGTACCCAGGCTGGCGATGCCCGGATTGCCGGGGATGGCGTAGAGCGCCTGCAAGTGGGGTGAGCGGGCGATCTTCCAGGCGATGGCATGTTCCCGCCCGCCAGAGCCGATGAGGAGGATGTGTAAGGGGGTTCGAGTACTCATGACGCTATTCTCTCCAATGTCATTGCGAGGAGCGCAGCGACGAAGCAATCCCGCGCTCTCTTGTCATTGCGAGGAGCGTAGCGACGAAGCAATCTCCAAGCCAATCCCTCGTAATGCACTGTGCGAGGAGATTGCTTTCCCCACGTTCCGCTCCACCACGCTCCGCTCGTGGCAGGCGGGACGTGCGCTTCGCTTGTAGTGAGACGATGGACGAGGAGATTGCTTCGCTGCGCTCGCAATGACACCATGTTTATTCACCGATCACCTTCTCAAATCCAGTTTTGACCATCTGCCAGTTCACCGGCAGCGGATATTCGCCCGTAAAACAGGCCTCACAGTATCCATCCTG
>DAOTZT010000288.1:0-10919 GCA_034434255.1 Anaerolineales bacterium
CGAGCCGTTTTCTGGCGAAGCAATCTCCCACTTATCAGGCCAGATTGACCGCTTGGGGATTGCTTCGTCGCAAAGAACGCTCCTCGCAATGACATACCCAACAGTTTTGATGCAAGACTGAACAGTTACCAAAAATTTGCATATCAACGAACTGGGTTTATCAAAATCAGAGTTTATCTGCATTTATCTGTGGCTGATCTGAATTACCGAATGATTTCTCTCTTCACGAAACACTGACACTTCTCCCTTTTCCATCTCTCCCTTCACTGCTCTCTCCTCTCCGTTCTCTCCTCTCTCCATCCCATGCTCTCCTTCCTCTCCTGGTACTTTCTCCTCACCCTCCTCGGCTGGCTGACCTTCCCGCTGGCCTGGCGCCTGTTCCCTGCCCTGGCCGACCGCGGCTTTAGTTTTGCCCGCACCCTCGGCCTGCTTCTGTGGGGCTGGCTGTTCTGGATGTTGACCGTGCTCGGCGTCACCGGGAACGACGCCGGTGGGTTGTTTTTTACCCTTCTCCTCCTGGTGGGCGTGAGCGCTGCGCTGCTGGGAAAATCGGCAGAACGGTCGTCCCTGCTGGCGTGGATCAAAGAAAACCGCCGCCTGGTCGTGGCTGTCGAGGGGCTTTTCTTCCTGGCCTTCGCAGCCTGGGCGTTTGTGCGCGCCTCCAACCCGAACATCGAGACCGCTGGCGGCGAGAAGACGATGGAACTGGCCTTCATCAACTCCATCCTGCGCTCGCCGACTTTTCCGCCGCGCGACCCCTGGATGTCGGGCTATGCCATCTCTTACTACTACTTCGGCTATGTCATGGCGGCGATGCTGGCCAAAGCCACCGCCACGCCGGGAGCCGTAGCCCATAATTTGATGCTGGCGCTGGTATTTGCGCTGAGCGCGGTCGGCGCGTATGGCATTCTCTACAACCTGCTGGCTGCCAGGCGAAACGATCAATCGCCAATCAAAAATCCAAAATCAGCAATCTTTTTGCCCCTTTTCGGCCCACTCTTCCTGCTTTTCGTCTCGAATGTGGCCGGATTTCTCGAGGTCTTGCACCGGCGCGGCATCGGCTGGAGCGGACAACCCGGCGATTCGAATCTTTGGACAGCCCTCGGGCGGCTGGTCCGTCCCAACCTGCAGGCCTACAACTTCTGGACCTGGCTGGACATCCATCATCTCAACGCGCCGCCTGCTCAACCGCCTGGCTGGGTGCCCAATCGCTACATCTGGTGGTGGCAGGATTCACGCGTCATTCAGGATTACGACCTGGCAGGTAACTTCCGCGAAATCATTGACGAGTTCCCTGCTTTTTCCTACCTGCTCGGTGACCTCCATCCACATGTCCTGGCGATGCCGTTTGGCTTGCTCATCGTCGCCGCGGCGCTCAACATTTTCCTCGGCGGCTGGAAGGGGCAACTCGACCTCGGCTTCGTCCGCCTGCCGCTTGCGCCTGCCCATTGGGTCACCGGTGCCCTCCTGCTCGGTGGCATGGCTTTTCTGAACACCTGGGATATTCTGATTGGCTTTGCCCTGCTGACCGGCGCGTATGTCCTGGCGCGTGCCCTGGCCTCCGGCTGGACCTGGGAACGGCTGGCAGACCTGTTCCTGTTCGGCCTGCCCCTTGGTCTGCTTGCCATCCTGCTCTACCTGCCGTTCTACATCGGCTTTGCTTCGCAGGCGGGCGGAATCTTGCCGAATTTGGAAACGCCAACCCGTGGTGCCCACCTGTGGGTCATGTTTGGCACGCTTTTCCTGCCTCTGTTTGGCTATCTTCTCTACTTGCGCCGCGTCCAAAAATTGCCTGTGCGCTGGAAGACGGGCGTTTCGCTGGCGCTTGGCCTGGTGCTTTTCCTGTGGCTCTTCTCGTGGCTGCTGGCGGCCCTGGCCCGACTCAAAATGCCCGATTTTGCTGCCAACTACCTCGTCACGCAGGGATTCCCCAGCGCGTCTCTCTTCTTTGCTGCGGCTACCCTGCGGCGACTGGCCTTTTTGGGCGGTTTGCTGACCCTTCTGGCCTTGCTCGTCCCCGCTTTTGCATTTTTGACTGCTTTCCCCCTTCAAGATGGAGAGCAAGCGAACCCAGACACCCAACCTTCCTCCCCTTCTTCTCCATCTTCTCTCTCTTCTCTGTTCTCTTCTCTCTCCTCTTCCTACTTCACCCTCTTCCTCCTCCTGCTGGGTGCTTTACTCGTCCTGGCTCCTGAATTTGTCTTCCTGCGAGACCTGTTTGGCAACCGCATGAACACCATCTTCAAGTTTTACTACCAGGCCTGGATGCTGTGGAGCATGGCGGCGGCCTTTGGCGTGGCCGTGATGCTGCGTGAATTGCGCCGTCCGTGGTTGGGTGTTCATGTGGCGGGGCTGGTGCTTGTGCTGGTCATTGGACTGGCGTTTCCGGTCTTTGCCCTGCCCAACAAAACCAACGATTTCCAACTTCCTGCATTTCGGCAAATCCTGAACGTCGCGCACGAGGCCGGCGACCCGTTCCCCCTGCGCACTGCCGCCTCGGTCTGGACCCTGGATGGGGCGTGGCTGTTTCACCAACAGTACCCGGATGACGCCGCCGCTGCCGACTGGCTGTCCACGGCCCCGCCCGGCGTCGTTGCCGAAGCCGTCGGCGGTCAGTACAGCGACTATGGGCGCATCTCGGCTTATTCCGGTCAACCGGCTGTCGTCGGCTGGATCGGTCACGAGGACCAGTGGCGCGGCACGTTCGAAGAACAGCGCCAGCGCGGCGAACGGGACATTCCCACCCTCTACCAGACCAACGACTGGCAGGAAGCGCGCGCCATCATCGAAAAATACGACATCCGCTACATCGTCGTCGGCACGCTGGAGCGGAATACCTACCGGGTCAATGAACTCAATTTTCAGCGCAATCTGGTCGAAGTTTTCCGCTCAGGGAATGTCGTTGTCTATTGGGTGCCTTGATGATGTCTGTGACCTGCCTGTGGTGCAGCGAAAGATTCCTGCATTCCACTTATAATCAATTGCCATGATCTTACTTACCGGCGCAACTGGTTTTGTCGGACGTTCGCTGACCCGCCACCTGGTGGAGGCTGGTCATCGCGTGCGCATTCTCTTGCGCCCCTCCCCCCGTACTCCATCGTTGCCGCGCGGCGTACCGGTGGAAGTATCGGTGACGAGCCTCTCTGATGTGCGCGGCTTGCGCGCTGCTTTACGGGGAATCAAAATCATCTACCACCTGGCGGGGGAGGAAGCAAGCGGTACGCGGGCCAATTTGCAATTGGTGGACATCGAAGGGACGCGCAACCTGGTCGAGGCCGCCCTGGCATCGGGCGTAGAACGCATCTTTTACCTGAGCCACCTCGATGCTGACCGCGCCTCGGCTTTCCCTGTACTGAAATCAAAAGGAATTGCAGAAGAATTTATCCGCAAATCCGGGTTGCCTTACACCATTCTGCGCGGCTCGATTCTCTTTGGCCCAGATGATCTGTTCACCTCTGGTGTTGCCATGCTGTTGGCCATGGCGCCCGGCATTCTGCCTCTCCCCGCTGGGGGCAAAACACTGGTCCAGCCGCTGTGGGTGGAAGACCTCTCTGTCTGCTTTACCTGGGCACTGGACAACCCTGCGACCATCAACCAGACCTATGAGGTGGGCGGCAGCGAGGCGTTGACCTTTCGCGAGGTCGTTGAAGCCATCATGGAGGTAACGCGTCAGCCGCGCTTGCTCGTTCCAGCCAGCATCCCCCTGTTGCGTACGTTGACGATCCTGCTGGAATCCTCTTTTCCTTACTTTCCCACCTCCGTTTTCTGGCTCGATTACCTGGCTGTGGATCGCACCTGTCCGGTAAATACCCTGCCGCGCGTTTTTGGCCTGATGCCGGCGCGTTTCACCTCCCGCCTTGAACACCTGCGCGGGGTCCATTGGGGGCGCGAAGCCTTCCGACGGTTGTTTATGCGTTCTCAGCCGTAACCTGATTTTCCCGCAATCCTAACGCCGCCAGCGATGCGATTCCTGCCAGCCCGGCGGTCATCAGGAAGACCGGCGCAAATCCCCATTGATCGGCCAGGGGGCCAGAAAGAAGCGTCCCCAGCGCGCCCGCCGAAAACATGAATCCCAGCGTCAGGCCGGAGGCCAGCGCCATGCCCCCTTTGAGCAAGCGCTGTGCCAGCACCACGATGATGCTGTGCACCGCTCCTGTGCAGGCTCCCGCCAGCGGCACCAGCAGATACAGCCATCCCGTCCAGCCGACTTGCGCAATCGCGATCAGCGGCAAACTCGCCAGCGCCAGCATGAACACTGCCACGCGGCGATGTCCAAAACGATCGGCCAGTGCCCCGCCCAGGACATTGCCCAGCGCCGAGCCGCCCATGAACAGGCCGGTCAGCAGGCCATAGACGGTGGGCGTCTGGCCGAGGTCGCTCAGGTACTTGGGCAGGAAGGTGTTCATGTTCTGCTGCGCCCACGATTGCAGCCCGGCGACGACGATCAGCGCGCCGATAAAGCTCGCTTTTCCTCTTGCCAGCGCGGCGGTGCGGGACCCCTGGCCTGCCGCGCCCGATTGGGCGAGGCGCGTAGCCGGCGCCGGGTCCGCGCCCGCTTCGGCGGCCTGAACCGGAGTGCGCAGCCGCCAGGCGGCGTTCAATCCGATCGCCAGCGCCGGAACAGCCAGCAGGAGCAGGCCGCCGGGTCCAAAGTGCTGCAATAGCGGGCCGCCCAGGATGGGTCCCATGAAATAGCCAAATTGTCCAAAGAGGAAGAACCAGGAGGTGGACGTGGTTTCGCGTCCCGCCAGCAGGGTGCGGCCGCGCAACGTGGCTTGCGTTGCGCCGGATGGATGGAAAGACGCCGAGCCGAGCGAGCCGAGAATCAGGCAGGGAATGGCCCAGTTCAGCGGCAGGAAGAGCGCCAGCGCAAAGAAACCGGTCAGCCACAGGATGCCGCCGGCTGCCATCAGGCGCGTCTTGCCGAAGCGGTCGGTAATCCAGCCGAAGACGGGCTGGGAGAGCGACGCACCCCAAACGTAGATGGTGCTGACCATCGCCAGCCAGGAATTGCTCAGGCCGAGTTCCTGGCTCCAGTAGGTGAGTAAAACGGAACGTTGACCGTTGAGCACATCCACAATGAAGTGCCCATAGGCCACGGCGTTGAAGAGGGAGTCGAGGAGGAGAGACATGGGATTGAAGAGGAGTGAGAAGTGAGAAGTGGGGAGGGAGGAGTGAGAAGTGAGAAGTGGGGAGGGAGGAGTGAGGAGTGAGAAGTGAGGAGTGGGGAGGGAGGAGTGAGAAGTGAGGAGTGAGGAGTGGGGAGGGAGAAGGGAGAAGTGGGGAGGGAGGGGGGAAGTGTCAGGGGGAGCGGTAGAGGTGGTGTTCGTGGATGTAGCGCGCTACAGCGGGCGGGAGGAGATGCTCGAACGGTTCGCCGCTCCGGACGCGCTGGCGGATGTCGGTGGAGGAAATCTCTACCGGCGGCGCGTCCACGAAGCGGACTTTGGCCGTCAGACCGGGTAAAACCTGTTCCAGGGTGGGCAGGTCGGGGGTCTCGCCGGGGCGGCGCATGACGCCAAGATAGCGGAGGGCTGCCAGCAGGTCGGCAGGACGGTGCCAGGTCGGTAGATCGTTGAGCGAGTCGCTGCCCATCAGGTAGAGCAAGTCGGCGCCGGGATTTTGTTCGGCCAGGATGCGAACGGTGTCGAGGGCATAGTGCGGGGCAGGACGTTCAATGTCCACGCGGGAGAGTTCAAACGGTTCGCCTTGCAGGGCCAGTTCGACCATGGCAAGGCGATGGGGTAAGGGGGTGAGGGGACGCCCGCGCTTGTGGGGCGGGTCGGGAGTCAGAATCCAAAGCAGTCGGTCAGGGCCAAGACGGTCGCGGGCAGCATGGCAGAGAGCCAGGTGACCGA
Source organism: Anaerolineales bacterium (assembly GCA_034434255.1). GTDB lineage: Bacteria > Chloroflexota > Anaerolineae > Anaerolineales > Villigracilaceae > UBA877. Next base: position 5,859 of record DAOTZT010000288.1, read on the forward strand.
GGTGCGGTGGGTCAAAGGTACCGCCAAAGAGAGCCAGGAGCATGGTGGAAGTATATCATTTTGAAGCAAAAACCGCCCAACGCAGGAGACGGCGGGCGGTTCGAATCACACGGTCTGGTTCAACCGATCAGGACAGGTCTGAATTTATAGCCATAGATGAGCATGCCTCGCTCATCGCCATCAGAGCGCAGACGGCGCGTGACCATCTCGACAGGCATGCCGATTTCTGGCTGGAGATCTCCCAGGTCGGTCAGTTGGGCTGTGACGAGCGGGCCTTCCTCCAGGCGGACGAGGGCCACGGTGTAGGGGGCTTGTTCTTCGTAACCGTTGGGCACTTCGTAGATGGTGGTGAACGAGTACACTTCGCCGCGCCCGCTGAAGGGGAAGGGAGTGCTGCTTTCGGCTCCACATTTGGGGCAGATTTGACGCGGCGGGAAGGATTTTTCTCCACATGCCTGGCAGACGGTGCCAGTGAGATTGTATCGTTGTTCTTTTAAACGCCAGTGGCGGGCAATTTCCATAAAGACCTCCGGGGGGAGTGAGAAGGGAGAAGGGGAAAGTGGAAACAGACTGTTCTCTACTCTCTGTTCTCTACTCTCTGCTCTCCAAAATATGCGTCACAGCCAGCGAGGCGGGGCCAGAGAGAGCCTGGATCATGGCAGCGCGAGCGCCTTCGATCTGGTTTGTTCCGGCTCGCCCCTGCAATTGCAGCGTTGCTTCGACCGCCTGATACACGCCCGTTGCACCGAGCGGGTTGCCGCGCGCTTTAAGTCCGCCTGCCGTGGCGCAGGGAATCTGCCCGGTGCGGGCAATGGCGCCGTCGGTGGCCAGTTTCCACCCCTGGCCGCGGGGAGCAAAGCCAGCCGCTTCCAGGGAGAGGGCGGCATAGATGGAGAAGGCGTCGAAGTATTCGAACAGGTCGATCTGTTCCAGATGCAGACCGGCTTTGTCCAGAGCCGTTTGCACCGATTGGCGTGCGGCGCGGAAGGTCAGCGGGTCGGGGCGGTCGTGCAGCCCCAGCGTGTCGCTGACCGAGGCCGAAGCCGCAATGCGCACGACAGGATGCGCCAGGCGGGACGGTAACAACTCCAGACGGGTGAGCAGCACGGCTGCTGCGCCGTCGGCATATGGGGCAATGTCGAACAGGTTGAGCGGATCAAACACTGGTTCTGCTGCCTGGTATGTCTTGAGCGCCACCTGGTTGTGATACATGGCATACGGGTTACCGATGCTGTTCTGGTGCGCGGTGAGAGGAAATCCAGCCAGGCCATCTGCGGGCAGATGAAATTCATGCTGATAGCGGCGGGCCAGCAGAGCGGCCTGGACGGTGGGGGTGATGCCGTGAACGGCTTCGTACTCGTTATCGGTTTGGGTGGCGGCGGCAGTTTCCAGGTCGGCGCCGATGCCGTCGGTGAATTTCTCCACGCCGACGACCAGGGCCGCCTCCACCAGGCCGCTTTTGACAGCAAGGTACGCCTGCCGCAGCGCCGCACCCCCCGAGGCGCCTCCGACCTCAATGGTCGCGGCCTCGATGCCAGTCAGACCGGCATAGTCGGCCAGCAAGGTGCCAACGTGGGCCTGCCGGGAAAGGTTCGGCGCCAGGACGTTGGCGGCGAAGAGCGCCTGCGGCTTGATTCCACCGGCGTCTTCCAGGGCGGCGTGAATAGCCTGCACGGCCAGCGAGCACAGGGAGGTTCCCCAATGCTCGCCGACGGGTGTTTGTCCAATTCCGGCAATGACAACGTCAGTCATAGTTGGCGGCTCACTTCATGGCAATTTTGCCGCGCAGGCGCGCATACATGGCGTAGTCAATCTCGGTGCGGCGGGCGATGTAATCCTGGGTTTTGGGGGCTTTGTCGCGGCGCTCGAGGAGTTTCTCGGTGACGGTGATGTCGAGGGCGTCGGAACCGGCGCCGGAGCCGAAGGAAACGACCAGAATGCGGTCGCCGGGTTTGGCGATGTCGAGCGTGGCGGTCAGGCCAATGATGGCAGCCCCGGCGTAGGTGTTGCCGATGACCGGCGAGAGCAGGCCGGGAGCGATTTGTTCGGGGGTAAAGCCGAGCAGGGAGGCAGCCCGCTGCGGGAATTTGGTGTTCGGCTGATGGAAGATGGCCCAGGTGTAGTCAGAGGCGGTGGTGCCCATGGCTTCCATCAAGAGTTTGCCTGCGGAAATAATGTGTTTGAAGTAAGCCGGTTCGCCGGTGAAACGGTTGCCGTGCTCTGGATAGCGCTGGTACTCGCGCCGCCAGAAATCGGGGGTGTCGGTGACGTAGGAATAGGCGGCGTTGATGACGGCCAGCGATTCTTCTGCCGGGCCGATGATGAAGGCGGCACCACCGGCGGCAGCGGTGTATTCCAGGGCGTCGCCGGGCTTGCCCTGGGCGGTGTCGAGGCCTCCGGCGACGGCATAACGTCCCATGCCCGATCCGACCAGGCCCATGGCCATGACGATGGCCTCCGTCCCAGCTTTGCAGGCGAACTCCATGTCCGCCGCCTGGACGTGGGGCGCGGCCCCAATTGCCTCGGCGATGATGGTGGAGGTCGGTTTGACGGCGTAGGGGTGCGACTCAGACCCGAACCAGACGGCGCGAATTTCAGCCGGGTTCACCCCGGCGCGTTTGAGGGCGTTGCGCGTCGCTTCGAGCGACATGGTGACCACGTCTTCATCCAGCCCTGGCACGGATTTTTCTTTGATGGGCAAACCGCTGGCGCGACCGCCTACCCAAACGCGGGCGACTTCGCGCGCCGGCAGGCGATAACGCGGCACGTAGGCACCGTAGCCCACAATTCCAACGGGACGAGCAGGTTTAAGCGGGGTTTTGTTTTCAGTCATATCAAGTCCTCGATGAATCACTCCCTGAACAGGAGAAAGGGGGATTAAGAATTGAGCAATTTCAGGATTTCCTCGGCGTGGTCAATGCGTACGGTTTTTTCTGCGACCATCTGGGCCGCCACTTTTTTAATTTGATCTCCAGTCGCTCCGGCGGCGATGGCAACCTGGCGGGCGTGGAGGGACATATGCCCGCGCTGGATGCCTTCGGTGGCGAGGGCGCGCAGAGCGGCCAGATTTTGCGCCAGGCCGACCGAGACGATGATTTCGGCCAGTTCGGCGGCGGTTCGGACGCCCATCAGTTTGAGAGCGGCTTTGGCCGCCGGGTGAACTTTGGTGGCGCCGCCGACAATGCCGACGGCCATTGGCATTTCAAGCGTGCCGACGAGGTTGCCCTCGGCGTCTTTGCCCCAGGTGGAGAGACTGGTGTAGCGCCCGCTGCGCGCCGCGTAGGCGTGGGCCCCGGCCTCGATGGCGCGCCAGTCGTTGCCGGTGGCGATGACCACCGCGTCCACGCCGTTCATGATGCCCTTGTTGTGCGTGGCGGCGCGGTAGGGATCAGCAGCGGCAAAGGCCCAGGCCTCGATGATTCCGTCGCGGACGCGCTCACCGGGGTAATTGTCGAAGGCCAGTTCGCGGACCGGGATGGTGCAACGGGCGCGGGCCAGTCGCCGGTCCGCCAGGTTGGAGAGGATGCGCAGGTGAACGCGTCCACCGGTAATTTGCTCGATGCGGGGGGCGAGGCGTTCACAGGCGGTGTTGATGGCGTTGGCGCCCATGGCGTCGCGCACGTCGTAAATCAGGTGGACGACGAGGAAGGGGCCGATGGGTGAGTCGGAGAGGATGCGCACTTCGAGGTCCCGCGCCCCGCCGCCGAATTTTTTGAGAAGGGGGTCAATTTCATTGGCGGCAGCCAGCAGTTCGGCTTTGTGTTCCAGGATGGCCAGCCGCGCGCTGTCCACGTTCGCCAGGTCCAATACCTGGATTTGTCCGATCATCTGTGGTTCGGAGGTGGTGGCGATAAAACCGCCGCCGGCGCGGGCCAGTTTGGCCATGAAGGAGGCGCCGGCGATGACCGATGGCTCTTCAATGGTCATTGGGACGAGAACTTCGCGCCCGTTGACCACGAAGTTGAGGCCAATGCCAAGCGGCAGGCCAAAGGTCCCGATGGCGTTTTCGACCATGTGATCGGCCTGGTCGGGGGGCAGGCCGCCGGTCTGGAAGGAAGCGAGTTCCTCGGGGGGCAGTTCTGCGGCGTCGGCCAATTTTTGCAGCCGCTCGCCAAGGGGGAAATTGTAGAATCCAGCAATACGGGAAGTGGTCATGCGAATGATTATATGCCTGGTTCCTGGCAAAATCTATCAAACTTGGCGAATTCGGATATCTAGAGTAGAATTCTGCCGAGGTGTTTCCATGCTGCTGACACGCGAAGAACTCCAGGACAGGTTGATTGCTCTCCATCGCGCCAGTCTGGAACTGGTTCGGAACATCTCTCTGGAAACGCTTCTCGAGCGAATTGCGGCGCTGGCGTGTGAGCAGGCTGGAGCGCGCTATTCGGCGGTGGGGGTTTTGAATGAAAAGGGAGAATTGAAACGCTTTATTACCTATGGGATGACGCTGGAAGAAATCAAGCGCATTCCACATTCGCCGCGCGGCCTGGGATTGATTGGGGCTTTGATGAAAGGGGACAGCGGGAATATCCGCATCCCTGAAATTGCGGCGGATCCGCGCAGCGTTGGCTTTCCGCCGGGCCATCCGGTGATGCATAGCATGCTGGGGGTGCCGATTCGCTTGGGCGGGCGGCAGTTGGGACAGATTTACCTGACCGATAAAGAAGGGGGAAAAGAATTTTCAGCCGCTGACGAGATGATTATCGAGATGCTGGCGGCGTATGCGGCTGTGGCTATTGAAAACGCCCGTCTCTATGAACAATTGCAAGAAAGCGAGCGCGAAATGAGCCGGCGCAATGCTGAGTTGACGCTCAGCAATCAAGTCAGTCAGGCGCTTGCTTCTTCGCTGGACCTGAATGAAGTTTTGCACAAGATGCTTTCTCTTCTCATGGCCCATTTCAAGGTGGAGGCCGGAGAGGTGTTTCTCAAGGAGGAAGGCAGTGATAATTTATGCCTGACTCTTCACCGTGGCGAGGCAGCAGAGGCGTTCTGGACGCGCACCCATTTCAAGATCGGCGAAGGGATGGTTGGCCGGGCCGCAGCAACCCGTGCGCCGGTGAT
>DAOTZT010000289.1:0-4717 GCA_034434255.1 Anaerolineales bacterium
CAGCGCCGGGAACATGGCTCCCCGGTTGGGCAAGAGCGCCCCGCTCACCATCATCCACATGAAATGTAAAAGTGCAAGATTGGTCCCCACCGGAAGATTTTGAAGCAACGTGGCCAGAACAGTTATGGTACGATTTGTCATGGTAATGGGCTCCTTGCTGTGGTTTTATGTTTGGTGACACAAGATTACCACGCTTTGAACCCATTAGCAACCTTTTTACAACACCAGTTAGCGGAAAGTAAAGTGGTAAAATAAGGCAAGCAATCAAGTATAAGGAGAGCGCTATGGGATACGCCATCGGTCCAGATGTCAGTTTCTATCAGGACGAGCCATCTACGCCACAAGGCATTGACTTCGTCAAAATGCGCCAGGTGGCCGACTTTGTCATCATCCGCGCCGGTCAAAATCTGTGGGTGGACTCCGACTTCAAGACGAATTGGAAAGAGGCCAAGAAAGCCGGCTTGCCGCGCGGCTCGTACTGGTTCTACGACAGCCGCGCAGACCCAAAACGCCAGGCCGAATTATGGGTGGAACAATTGCAGGGCGACCTGGGAGAACTTCCCCTCTTTGCCGATTTCGAAGAATCATACAACGGCCCCTACAAGGGCTGGCGAAAATGGTATGATTTCCTGGAACGCTTGAAGCAACTGGTGGGACAAAAAGAGATCTTCATCTATACCGCTTACTATTACTGGCGCGACAACGCTCCCAACGCCAGCACGGAACCCACCAGCCTGGAGTACTTCCACCAATACCCCCTTTGGATTGCCCACTATGGCGTATCCAAACCCAGCGTTCCCAAGCCATGGGGAGAGAATGAATGGACCTTCTGGCAATTTACCGAGACCGGCGACGGTAAATTGTACGGCGTAGAAAGCAAAGACATTGATTTGAACTACTTCAATGGCGATCGAGCCGCTTTCCTGGCAAGATTCAACCTGCCGGCCCCGGTCAACGAAAAATTCCGTGTTGATCTAAGTATCCGACAAGACGCCAACACCACCTCCGCTGTGCTTGGCACCCTGAAACAAGACGATGTGGTGGAAAGACTGGAAATCTCTGCCGATGGCGAATGGATCAAAATCAAGCGCGAAAGCGACAATGTGACCGGTTGGAGCCTGAGCAAATACCTGGTCAGCATAGGCAGCACGCCGCCTCCCGACAACGGAAACGGCGGCAATGGCGGCGGCACCCCCGAAATCATTGACATGACCGGGAAATGGTACCGCGTAACCGCGACCACCTTGAACATGCGTGACGGACCGGGCATCTCCTACAACAAAGTCGGCTCCCTCCAAATGAATGAAGTCGTCGAAGCCCTGCACGCCCTGGCCGACTTGAGTTGGATCGAAGTAAAGCACCCAAACGGAAGCATTACCGGCTGGTGCGCTGGAGAATACCTGACCAGCACCAACGCTCCAACGCCGCCGTCTGACCACGTCCGCATCTGGTACCGCGTGAATACAACCAGCCTGAACGTGCGTGAAGGGCCAGCGGCAAACTATAACTCGCTTGGCTTCTTGAAAAAAGATGAAATTGTGTACTCCGAAGACATCACCCCCGACGGAAGTTGGGTCAAAGTGCGCCGTTTCGACGGCCTGGGCGGTTGGTGTTCCATCACATACTTGACGAAATTAGGCGAAAACGCCCCCAGCCAATTGGCGCAGAGGATCTTCCCAGGCGTAACGTATTATCGCAAAGAGACGCAAACGCCGCGCAAAATCGTCACACACGTTCTGGTAGTAGACTTGAAATCGAGCGGCTTGCAGTTCCTGGTCACACCTCCCAGCCACCCCAGCGGCGCTGTTTGTACACGCACAACTTCCCGTTTCCTATCAGAATTCGGAATGCGCATTGCCATCAACGGCGACGGCTTCGACTATCTCGACCCCGCCGCATACAACCCAGCAGATTACTGCCCCAAAGGCGGCGACCCCGTCAAAGTCAAAAGTTATGCGGCCTCACGAGGCAACGTCTATTCGGCCAGGCTGCCTGGCAGACCCATCCTCTACATCAACGCCAGCAATGTCATTTCCTTCGATACGCCGGTGGGCAAAGTGCATAACGCCATCTCTGGAGACCGCATGTTGGTACTCAAGGGAAAAGCAGTTGCCGGGCTGGACAACACGACGCTAGAGCCTCGCACCGCCGTTGGCGTAAACCAAAACGGACGCTGGCTGATGCTGGTCGTTGTGGACGGCCGTCAGCCAGGCTACAGCGAAGGCATGACCTTTGCCGAATTAGCCAACTTGCTGGTTTCCTTGAGCGTCTACTCCGGAATCAACCTGGACGGCGGCGGTTCTTCCACCATGGTCATCGAAGGAGCCAACGGGAAACCCTTTGTGCTAAACTCCCCCATTGACGAATTGCAAGTTGGCAAGGAACGAGCCGTAGCCAATCACTTGGGCATCTACCTGAAAAAATAGCCTGAAAAAACCCGTTTACCCTTCTGTCAACGAGAATACAGGAAATTCAACTCTTTAATTTTATCTCGCAAATCGTCCGACAAGGCATCAGGCGCCATGCGCCACGCCCAGTTGCCCCCCAAACGGCTGGGGTAGTTCATGCGCGCCTCTGTCCCCAGGCCTAGAAAATCTTGCATGGGTGCCAGGGCAAAAATTGCTACCGAAGACCAGGTGGCGCGAATCAAATCCCAGCCGAAATCGGCCTCGTTGGTTCGTAAATACCGATTGGCAAAATGACGTTCCTGGGCAGGCGCGGCAGCATACCAGCCGCGCGCCGTATCGTTATCATGCGTACCGGTGTACACCACACACCTGACCGGATAATGATGCGGCAAAAAGGGGTTTTCTGGCCCTGAGAAGCCAAATTGCAAAATTTTCATGCCCGGCAAACCAAACTGCTCGCGCAAGGCAATCACATCGGGGGTGATTTCTCCTAAATCTTCGGCAATGATGGGCAAAGTAGTCGTTGACTCAGCGCCCAATTGCCGTTCGAGCGCATGGAAAAAATCTGCCCCTGGCCCCGGCACCCAACGTCCATTTTCGGCTGTCGGGCTGCCGGCCGGCACTTCCCAATAGCCTGCAAAGCCGCGAAAGTGATCCAGGCGCACAAAATCCACCAGCCGCAAGGCAGCCTGTAAGCGCGCCAACCACCAGGCGTAACCCGTCGCCTGATGCACCTCCCAGCGATAGAGCGGATTGCCCCACAACTGACCCGTGGGGGAAAAATAATCTGGCGGCACGCCCGCTACCGCTGTTGGCTTGAGGTCGTTGTCCAGGTAGAACAGAGTCGGATTCGTCCACACATCGGCGCTGTCATAGGCGACAAAAATAGGCACATCGCCAATGATTTCGACGCCACACCGATGGGCATGTTCGCGCAGTTCGGACCATTGACGGAAAAAGACGAACTGGTAGAACGTAAAACGCGCTACCGCATCGGCATACCTTCGACCTGCTTCCGCTAAAGCAGCGGGATCGCGCCTCCGAAGTTCTTGCGGCCACCTGTCCCACGCACCGCCGCCGTTAGCCTCCTTGAGGGCCATGAACAGAGCGTAATCGGGCAGCCAGGAAACGTTTTCGGCGCAGAAACGCTCATAGTCGCGGCGAGCAGGCCCCAGGCGTTGCCCTGAGCCGGTCGAAGGGTCCGAGCGGAAGCGGATGAAGGCCCGTTCGAGCAGATTCAACTTCCAGGGGATGACCCGTCCATAGTCCACACGGTCATGAAGAAAGTCCACTTTTTCCACCAGGTCGTCGGGGTGCAAGAATCCATCGCGTAGTAAGAAATCGTGGCTGATGAGGTAAGGATTGCCTGCAAAAGCCGAAAAGCACTGGTAAGGGGAATCGCCATAGCCGGTAGGCCCCAGTGGAAGCACTTGCCACAGGGTGCAACCCGCCTGGGCCAGCCAATCTACAAAAGCATGGGCGGAGGGGCCCAAATCGCCTATGCCGTAGGGACCCGGCAAACTGGTGGGATGTAAGAGGATGCCGCCGGCTCTGTTATAACTCATACGGTTTTCGCTTGGTCTCGATGGACTGTCCTGCCGCTACATATTGGCCCTCGAAATCGTCGGGGGTAACATCCGTGCCGATTTTGGCGCCGGGTTCGACCACCAGGCCAGGCGACAGGGTAGAGTGCTTGCCGACCAGCGTAAGGCGGATGTTCGGGTCTGTCACACCGCCGCCTACGCGGGCGTGCTCGCCAATGCGCACCCCCTTGTCCAGAATAGCGCGCTCTACGACAGCGCCGTTTCCAATCTCGCAGTCGGTAAGCAGAATCGATTCGCGCACCAGCGCCCCCGCCCGCACGACCACGCCCGGCGAAAGGACGCTGCTCTCTACGCGCGCCCCGGACTCTATGAAACAGCCATCGGTAATCATACTGGCATAGACACACGCCTCGTGAGGAAAGCGTACCGGCGGCCGTTCTTCGGTGCGGGTGTGAATGACCCAAGAACGATCGTAGAGTTTGAGCGGCGGGTTGGGCGACAAGAGATCCATATGCGCTTGCCAATAGGAATTCACCGTGCCGACATCCATCCAATAGCCCGTATACGGAAAGGCAAAAACGCGCGCCTTCGACTTGACCAACCGAGGCAGGATGTCCTTGCCAAAATCGTGCGAAGAGGTAACTACCTACCCTGCGAGTAAGGAAACGGGCTGATGAGCAAACAAGGCGCGCAAGAAGGCATAGACATTTCTCTCTTGCTTACGGCAAGTTGAAATGACAGCCTGCAAACGGGCATAGACTTTAG
>DAOTZT010000290.1:0-5380 GCA_034434255.1 Anaerolineales bacterium
CAGCGTCTTCCCCACTTTGCTGCGGCTTGCCCATCACTGGACAGCCAAGGCCAAATTAAGAGAGGGGCAAATTCAGAGCTTGCTGGACATGCTCGATGCCGGGCCTCTTCCCTCTCGCCTGACGCTGGAGGAACAGGGCGTGTTTGTGCTGGGCTACTATCACCAGCGCGCCACGTTCTAAAAATGCGGCTGTTGTTGGAAGCGATCAAATCTCAACTAACTGATTCTTCAAGAAAGGAGAAAAATCATGAGCACCCCAATCAAAAACCGCTACGAGTTTGTTCTTCTCTACGATGTCGAGAATGGCAACCCGAATGGCGACCCCGATGCGGGTAACATGCCGCGCATTGACCCCGAAACGGGCTACGGCATCGTCACCGATGTTTGCCTGAAGCGCAAAGTCCGCAACTATGTGGAGATGGTCAAAGGCGACGCGCCGGGCTATCGCATTTACGTCAAGGAAGGCATTCCACTGAATGCAAACCATGTCGAAGCCTACAAAGCGGTCAATCTGCCCACCGATGACAAAAACTTTAAAGCCAAGCCTGATGAGGTACAGCGCGCCCGCGCCTGGATGTGCGCTAACTTCTTTGACGTCCGCACATTTGGCGCAGTGATGAGCACTGGGTTGAACTGCGGTCAGGTGCGCGGCCCCGTGCAAATCAACTTCTCGCGCAGCATTGACCCCATCTTCCAGCAAGAAGTCACCATCACCCGCCTGACCGTGACTCGCGAAGACGAAGCGGAGAAAGAGCGCACGATGGGGCGCAAGCACGTCATCCCTTATGCATTGTATCGCGTCGAAGGCTATGTCTCTGCCAGACTTGCCAACGACCCCACCAAAGGCACGGGTTTCTCGGAAGAAGACCTGGAACTGTTCTGGGACGCGCTGGTCAATATGTTCGAGCATGACCATTCGGCGGCGCGCGGCAAGATGGCGGCGCGGCGGCTGATTGTGTTCAAGCACGAAAGCGACCTGGGCAACGCGCCTTCACACAAGTTGTTCGAGTTGGTGAAGGTTGCGAAGAAGGACGGCGTGGTCGTTCCGCGTCAGTTTGGCGATTATGTAGTGACGGTGGACAAGGCTGGCGTCCCCCAGGGCGTGACGCTCATTGAGAAACTGTAGGAACCGAATGTCATTGCGAGCCCGAAGGGCGAAGCAATCCCCCCACAACAGGAGATTGCTTCGCCGCAAACAACGCGGCTCGCAATGACAGAGGTAGGCAATTATGCTTGTTATGCAAATTCGTACACGGGCGTTTGGATGAATCGGGCGGGCGGGCGCTTCTCTTGCAAAATGCGCTGAAGCCGCTCCACTGTTTGCGGAGAGAAGTATTGCTCGCCCGTCTCCACATCCACCCGCGCCGGGACATTTTCTACCACGAAGAGCTGCCCATCCTTCAGCAAGGTATAAGTGACCAGACGTTCGACCAGTTTTTCGTTCCTATGGAGAAGCCATTTCAATCTTTCATGATCCAACCCGCCAGGCGCATTTTTACGCGGCACAGCCGTTCTGGTGAAATCTCGCCCAGGCGGGCATTGATGACTCTCTCTTCCACTGTTGCCAGGCGCGTCAGCCGGATGATCGAGCGCGCTTTCAGACCGCTTGCAGGAAAATCGGCATCGGCGGGCTCAATGGTCTCATCGAGATCTGGAATTTCCTGGTATGCTCGTGAGGTGATAAGCGCCAGCAAGACATCTGGATGCCTGCCGGGCACAAGCGCAACTACCAAACACGGGCGCAGTTTGCCCGCCGCCAAGTCAGTCTGCGGGAAGCGGAGCAGGACAACATCGCCGGGCTTCATGGACGATAGATTTCCCTGGCATCTGCAAGGGTGTAGGTCACTTCATCGTCTTCTTCGCGGAAAAATTGTTCCAGCGAGAAATCGCGCCACTGTTGCTCATCCCAATCTTCGTACAACGGCGCGGCTTTGCGCTTTGCCAGAAGGAAAAGGACAAAATCGGCTATTTCCTGCACCAGTTCGTCGGGCAGGAGGTCAATCTGCTTATGCAATTGTTCGCGTCGCAAAGTGGTTTTCATCTCTGGCTGCCTCTGCTTCACATTCTAATTCTAACACATTTGATTGCCTGCCTGGAAGCCATGACCCCCGACTACACCCCCGATGGCGCGCAGGGCAACTCTAGCCAGTTGCAAGTCAGAGCGGGCGCGCTGCACCCAACCGAGAACGGTATCATCGAGCGCGCTCATAAAGTACCTTCCCCTCGCGGAGCGCTGATTGATAGATGAGCCCGGCAGTATTTCCTAAACGGCGAATTTGCTCTGAAGTGGCAATCACAATATCCACTGGAACTAACAAGCCGCGCAGCGAACGGCGCACTTTCAGGCTTTCCTGCCGCAAATGCCGCTTCTCGGAAACGATAACCAGGATGTCCAGGTCACTTTCTGCTTTTGGCTCGTCTCGTGCATATGACCCGAAGAGAATGATTTTCTCCGGGTTGCTGGTTTGCACAATCCGTCGGGTGATTTCTGGTAGTTCTTTACTCAGATCCATGGCTTGCCTCTTTATTAAATTATAGCAGATGACCCCCGAATACACCCCCGATGAACTCCTGCCCCTTTCGGGCATTCAACACTTCCTGTTTTGCCGCCGGCGGTGGGCGCTGATTCACGTCGAAATGCAGTGGCAGGACAATGTGCTGACCGTCGAAGGCAGGCAGATGCACGAGCGCGTAGATGACCCATTCTTCAGCGAAGCGCGCAACGGCACAGTCATCGCGCGTTCGGTGCCGGTGGCTTCGTATCGCTTGGGGCTTTCGGGCGTGTGCGATGTGGTGGAGTTTACACAATCTCCACACGGCGTTAAATTGCCGAACCGAGACAGATTGTATCTTGCCGCGCCCGTTGAATATAAACACGGCAAACCAATGGAAAAGCCAGCGGATAAAGCCCAATTGTGCGCGCAAGCCATGTGCCTGGAAGAAATGCTCTCCACGCACATCCCGCGCGGCTATCTCTTTTACGGGCAAACCCGCCACCGCGAGGAGGTCGAGTTCACGCCCCAATTGCGAACGCTGGTGGAAGAAATGTCCGCTGAGATGCATCACTATTTCCAGCGCGGCTACACCCCCAAAGTGAAGCCCTCTAAAGCCTGCCGCTCCTGTTCGCTGGCGGATGTGTGCCTGCCCGTGCTGCAGGAAAACGTCATCGCTGCGTCGAAGTACATCAAGCAGAACATCGAGAGTTTTTAATGTCATTGCGAGACCTGCGGAGCAGGTCGAAGCAATCTCCCACAAACAAGAGACTGCTTCGCCTTCGGCTCGCAGTGACATTACTCCTGTCATTGCGAGGAGCCGCGCAGCGGCGACGAAGCAATCCCCCGATTGGCGCGAAGACTGCTTCGCTTGCTCTTCGCTGTCGCTCAGGAGAAGGCTCGCAGTGACATTACCAATTTGAAATCACAAATCTAAAATCACAAAGGAGATTAACCCATGAGCACCCCAATTAAAAACCGCTACGAATTTATTCTGCTCTACGATGTCGAAAACGGCAACCCCAACGGCGACCCCGACGCGGGCAACATGCCGCGCATTGACCCCGAAACGGGCTATGGCATTGTCACCGATGTCTGCCTGAAGCGCAAAGTCCGCAACTATGTGGAGATGGTCAAAGGCGATGCAGCGGGCTATCGCATTTACGTCAAGGAAGGCATTCCGCTAAATGCGCACCACAAGGAAGCCTATCTCGCGGTCGATCTTGAACCTGGCAAAAAGGCATCCGTCGAAGGCGTGAACAAAGCCCGTGCCTGGATGTGCCAGAACTTCTATGACATTCGCACGTTTGGGGCGGTATTAAGCGTTGGCGATAACTGCGGTCAGGTGCGCGGCCCCGTGCAAATCAATTTCTCGCGCAGCATTGACCCCATTGTCCAGCAGGAAGTCACCATCACTCGCGTGACCGTAACTCGCGAAGAAGAAGCCGAAAAAGAGCGCACGATGGGGCGCAAGCACATCGTTCCCTACGGCCTGTACCGCGCTGAGGGCTACGTCTCTGCCAAACTTGCCAACGACCCGACCAAAGGCACGGGCTTCTCGGAAGAAGACCTGAAACTGTTCTGGGACGCGCTGGTCAATATGTTTGACCATGACCATTCGGCGGCGCGCGGCAAGATGGCGGCGCGGCGGCTGATTGTCTTCAAGCACGAAAGCGACCTGGGCAACGCGCCTTCGCACAAGTTGTTCGAGTTGGTGAAGGTCGAAAAGAAGGACGGCGTGGTCGTTCCGCGTCAGTTTGGCGATTATGTAGTGACGGTGGACAAGGCTGGCGTCCCCCAGGGCGTGACGCTCATCGAGAAACTGTAGAAACCGAATGTCATTGCGAGTCGCGACAGGGCGCTGTGTTGGCAGGCTTTATCCTGCATCGAGAAACTGTAGGAACCGAATGTCATTGCGAGCCCGAAGGGCGAAGCAATCCTTCCACAACAGGAGATTGCTTCGCCGCCTGTGATCTCGATACGCGCTTTACGCCGCTCGACCAACGGCGGCTCGCAATGACATACCGACCGCCATGAAATCTGAATACACTCCCGATGACCTTCTGCCCCTCTCTGGCATTCAGCACTTTCTATTCTGTCGCAGACAGTGGGCGCTGATTTACGTTGAAATACAGTGGCAGGACAATGTGCTGACCGTCGAAGGCAGGCAGATGCACGAGCGCGTAGATGACCCGTTCTTCAGCGAAGCGCGCAACGGCACGGTCATCGCGCGTTCGGTGCCTGTCGCATCGTATCGCCTGGGGCTTTCGGGGGTGTGCGATGTGGTGGAGTTTTTGCCCTCACCCATGCACTCCTCTCCCCATGGGAGAGGGGACGGGGGTGAGGGAGAGGGGGGAATCAAACTCCCCAACCGATCCGGCCTGTACTGGCCTGTCCCCGTCGAATATAAACACGGCAAACCAATGGAAAAGCCAGCAGATAAAGCCCAACTATGCGCTCAGGCCATGTGCCTAGAGGAGATGCTCTGCACGCACATTCCGCGTGGCTATCTCTTTTACGGGCAAACCCGCCATCGCGAGGAGGTCGAGTTCACGCCCAAACTGCGGACGCTGGTGGAAGAAATGTCCGCCGAGATGCATCACTACTTCCGGCGCGGCTACACCCCCAAAGTGAAGCCATCCAAAGCCTGCCGCTCGTGTTCACTGGCGGATGTGTGCCTGCCCGTGCTGCAGGAGAACGTCATCGCTGCGTCGAAGTACATCAAGCGGAACATCGAGGGTTTTTAATGTCATTGCGAGACCTGCGGATTAAGGGTCTTGCTACCATTCAGAGGGACCACATGAAGAAGCTGAATAGCGATGTCATTGCGAGACCTGCGGAGCAGGTCGAAGCAATCTCCCACAAACAGGAGACTGCTTCGCCTTCGG
>DAOTZT010000291.1:0-13874 GCA_034434255.1 Anaerolineales bacterium
TTGATCGTAATCCCGCGCGCTTTCTCTTCCGGCGCATTGTCAATCTGATCGTACGCCTTGAACTGCGCCAGACCTAGCAACTGGCAGTACTTCGTAATCGCTGCCGTCAACGTCGTCTTCCCATGGTCAATATGCCCCATGGTCCCTACGTTCATGTGCGGCTTCTTCCGCTCAAACTTTTGCTTCGCCATCGCTTTCGCTCCTTCTAAGATTTTTATAAAAACTTAGTTATTTAAGATTTGACGCATCACCGCTTCAGGCACGGGTGCGTAATGATCAAATTCCATCGAGAAGACACCCCGTCCTTGCGTGACAGAGCGCAACTCAGTTGCATACCCGAACATTTCTCCCAACGGCACAATCGCTAAAATGGCCTGTGCGTTACCGGGTCTCATTTCCATGCCTTGAACACTGGCACGGCGACTATTCAGGCTGCTCAAAATATCGCCAATAAATTCTTCGGGTGCCACAACTTCGACTTTCATAATCGGCTCGAGCAAAACAGGCGCACCCTTTTGCACACCTTCCCGAAATGCCATCGAAGCCGCCATTTTGAAGGCCATTTCATTCGAGTCAACTTCATGGAAGGAGCCGTCGTAGAGACGCACTTTCAAGTCGGTTACCGGATACCCGGCCAGCACACCGCTTTCAGCCGCCTCGCGAATGCCTTTTTCAACCGCCGGGATAAACTCGCGAGGAATCGCTCCACCTACAATCTTATCTTCAAAGACAATACCGCTGCCGCGTTCGCCAGGCTCCAGAGCAATGACGACGTGAGCATACATACCACGTCCGCCACTTTGCTTGACAAAACGAGTATTGACCTCGGGAACAGGACGGGTAATAGACTCGTGATAGGCAACTCGCGGTTTTCCGATATTGGCCTGGACGCGGAATTCGCGCATCATGCGATCAATGATGACATCCAGGTGAAGTTCACCCATTCCCGAAATGATCGTTTGACCAGTATTTTCGTCTGAGCGCACCCGAAATGTAGGATCTTCTTCAGACAATTTGCGCAAGGCTTCGCTCAATCGATCCTGGTCAGCGGCTGTCTTCGGTTCAATCGCCACAGAAATGACAGGGTCCGGGAAGGTGATGCTTTCGAGCACAACCAACTGATTGTCGCAGAGTGTGTCGCCCGTGAACGTATCTTTCAAACCCAAAACAGCGCCAATGTCTCCCGCGCGTACCTCGTCAATATCTTCGCGATGATCTGCATACATGCGCAGCAAGCGACCAATGCGCTCACGCTTGCCTTTGGTAGAATTTGTGAGCATTGCGCCTTGCTTGAGCACGCCAGAGTAAACGCGGAAATAAGCCAGACGCCCAACATAAGGGTCACTCACAATTTTAAAAACGAGGGCGCTTAAGGGAGCGTCATCGCGAGCAGGTAATTCAATCGTCTCACCAGTGCGCGGATCGGTGCCTTTGACACTGGGAATGTCCACCGGCGAAGGCAGGTAATCAATGACCGCATCCAAAACGGGTTGCACGCCCTTATTGCGCAACGAACTGCCGCACAGAATCGGTGTTGCCTTATTGGCAATGACCGCTTTGCGGAGAGCCTGTTTGAGTTCTTCAACCGAAATCTCTTCGCCTTCCAGATATTTGACAGTCAGTTCATCGTCCAGTTCGGCAATTCGTTCCACCATTACATTGCGCCGCTCAATGGCCTCATTGCGCAATTCGGGGGGAATTTCGGTGTAGCGAGGCTCACGGCCCAACTCATCATCCCAATAAATCGCCTGCATCGTCATCAGGTCAATGACTCCCCGGAACTGCGCCTCTGCCCCAATCGGCATTTGCAATGCAATGGGATTTGTGCCAAGACGGTTTTGGATGGTCTCTATTGTGCGCTCGTAGGAGGCGCCCACCCGATCCATCTTGTTGGCAAAGCAGATTCTCGGTACGCCGTAACGATCAGCCTGCCGCCAGACAGTTTCGCTTTGCGGTTCTACCCCCTGCACAGCGTCAAAAACAACAACGCCTCCGTCAAGAACTCGCAGTGAACGCTGCACCTCGGCAGTGAAATCAATATGGCCAGGCGTATCAATGATGTTAATCTGATAGCCCTTCCACTCTGCCGTAACAGCCGCCGATACGATGGTAATACCGCGTTCCCGCTCTTGGACCATCCAGTCGGTCACCGTAGTCCCATCATCAACAGACCCGATCCGATGGGTCTTTCCGGTATAGAAAAGGATCCGCTCGGTAGTAGTCGTCTTACCGGCATCAATGTGAGCAATGATGCCGATATTTCGATACTTCTCGAGCGGGTAAACGCGTGCCATAGGAGAAACTCTCTTGGTAAAGTTCTGAAAAGATATTAGATGCGATAATGAGAGAAGGCGCGGTTGGCTTCGGCCATCTTGTGGGTCTCTTCGCGTTTCCGAATAGAGGCGCCTTCGCCCTTGTAGGCATCCATCAACTCATCAGCAAGTTTCTCGGCGAACGATTTACCCGAACGTGCACGGGCAGAATCCAAAATCCACCGAATGGCAAGGGTGGTACGACGAGCAGGAGGGACTTCCATTGGTACCTGATAGGTTGCACCGCCAACACGACGAGGGCGGACTTCCATTACAGGAGCCACATTTTTCAATGCCGTCTCAAAGATTTCAACCGGGTCCTTCCCGTTATTTCGTTCGCGAATCAAATCCATGGCTTCATACATGATACTTGCCGCCGTGCTTTTCTTGCCACGGCTGAGCATGTGATGAATCATGGTTTGGATGGTCTGATTCCCATAACGAATGTCTGGGGGAATGACACGTTTTTCTGGTTTGGCTCGACGCATGGGTTACTCCACAATTTGATTACTTGGGGCGCTTAGCGCCGTATTTCGAACGACCTTGTTTCCGGTCTTTGACGCCTGTCGTATCAAGAGTGCCACGCACAATGTGGTAACGCACACCCGGCAGGTCCTTTACACGACCACCACGAACAAGAACAACAGAGTGTTCTTGCAATTGATGGCCTTCACCAGGAATGTAGGCGGTCACCTCAATGCCGTTGGTCAGGCGCACACGCGCGATCTTGCGCAATGCCGAATTCGGCTTTTTAGGGGTCATGGTACGGACCACCGTACATACACCACGCTTTTGCGGAGCGCCCTTATCCTGGCGTACGCGGCGTTGACGCTTCGTATTCAGCGTGTACAACAGAGCCGGCGCCTTGCTTTTAACTTTCTTTGACTGGCGTCCTTTGCGGATCAGTTGGTTAATCGTTGGCACATTTGCCTCCAAGAACAAAATATCTGGCAAAAAATTATTTTCCGTCAATAAGTGAGGCCATCTTCAACCTGCCTGATGGCCTCACTCTTATTCACCGGGTAGTGGGCAGTGCGACGCAACAGCCCCTGTAGGCAACGAAGGCCTATTCTATCACAAGGGCCAAATGTCCGTCAAGAAAAACTTTACAGGTCTTCTGCCTCAAAATCTTTTGGCACAATCGGCTCACCCAAATCCATCAGGCCAGTCATGTACTTGGGAGGATGGGCTTTCTCTTCATCTTTTCCAAATTTGATGACTTCGCCTGTATCTGTGACTGCTTCGACAGCGAGCGCCAGACTCTGCAATTCCTTAACCAACACCCGGAAGGATGCAGGAATACTGGGTTCTTCAATTGGTTGACCCTTGATAATCGCTTCGTAGGTAGCCACACGACCTTGCACATCATCGGATTTAACTGTAAGCATCTCCTGCAAGGTGTAAGCGGCACCATACGCCTCCAGCGCCCATACTTCCATTTCACCGAAGCGTTGACCACCAAATTGAGCCTTGCCGCCGAGCGGTTGTTGCGTGACCAGGCTATAGGGGCCTGTAGAACGAGCATGGACTTTATCTTCCACCAGATGGTGAAGTTTCAGAATGGTCATTACGCCCACAGTGACGGGCTGGTCATACGGCTCGCCGGTCTTGCCATCGCGTAAAATTTGCTTGCCCAAAGTTGGCGCAGGAACACCAAAGTCCAGCATGGCCTTTTGCGTTGCCTCATGCAACTGGTCGTCACTGACATTCTCAACGCCCAGGGTAGCCAGCCACAACTTTAAGCAGGCTTTGACAGCATTTTGGTCATAGGTAGGACGCTCAGCCGGCGGAGGAACATTTTCCGTGAAAATCGCGTCGGGGTCAAAACCACGATCCCGCAGCCATTCTATCGCGGCCATCTTGCGGGCATAATTTACCTCATTAAGGCGGTAAACATCATAGCCGCGGGAACCCAGATACTGCTCCAGATACAAACGGCGCACGTCCTCGTCATCTTCGAGCAGCCGGGTGTCGTAGCCCTGTTCCTTGAGCCAGGCCCATGCCTGTTGGCCAATCTCTTTCCAGACATGATCGACAATCCAGGCACGTGCTAATTCTGCCTCGATTTCTTCCTCTTTTGCTCCGTCAAAGACTGGCGTAATGGCGCGGAAGCCCAATTTCTGAGCCGCCCAACCGAGATGGACTTCAAGCACCTGGCCCAGATTCATACGCCCAGGCACACCCGTGGGGTTCAAGATAATGTCCACGGGAGTCCCATCTTCCAACATGGGCATATCCTCCACCTTGACAACGCGAGAGACAACGCCCTTGTTACCATGCCGACCAGCCATCTTGTCGCCAGCAGTAATCTTGCGCCGCTGAGCGACCGAGACTCGGACCATCATATCCACGCCCGCAGAAAGGTCTGCATTGTCCTCGCGCGTAAAGACCTTGACATCAACGACTTTACCGCGCTCGCCATGAGGCATGCGCAGGGAAGTATCTTTGACGTCGCGGGATTTTTCGCCAAAGATGGCCCGCAACAACCTCTCTTCCGGGGTCAGTTCTTTCTCGCCTTTGGGCGTGATCTTGCCAACCAAAATATCGTTCGGGCCGACCTCTGCACCGATTCTGATGATGCCATTTTCGTCAAGGTCCTTGATTGCATCTTCGCCCACATTGGGAATGTCGCGCGTGATTTCCTCAGGGCCAAGTTTAGTGTCACGAGCCTCTACTTCGTATTTTTCAATGTGAACTGAGGTAAAACGATCTTCCTGAACAAGGCGCTCTGAAATCACAATCGCGTCTTCGAAGTTGGCGCCTTCCCACGACATAAAGGCGACCACTACATTTTGTCCCAGTGCCAATTCTCCATTGTTTGTAGAGGACGAATCGGCAATGACATCTCCACGCTTAATGATCTGCCCTTTGACAACTGCCGGGCGCTGATCAATGCACGTAGACTGATTCGAGCGTTGATATTTGCGCAGGCGGTAGGAGCGAATGTGACCATCTTTCTCACGAACGACAATCGCCGAACCCGTCACAGAAACCACATCGCCATCGGCCTCGGCAATAACCACTTGCCCGGAATCGAGGGCAGCATACTTCTCCATGCCAGTAGAAACAAGCGGAATGTCCGGGCAAATTAAGGGCACGGCTTGCGCCTGCATGTTCGAACCCATCAACGCACGGTTCGCATCATCATGCTCCAGGAAGGGAATCAGCGCCGCGCTAATCCCTACCACTTGATGCGGGGCAATATCCATGTAATCAATGTTCTCAGGCGCCACAAACGGGTAACTTGCATGATAACGGCAGGCAATGCGTGAAGCAACAAATTCATTTTTCTCGTCCAGCATTGCGTTCGCCTGCGCAATCACATACTTATCTTCAGCATCTGCAGAAAGATATTCATACTGTTCTGACACAAACGGCACAATTGCGACTTCACGGTTAAGTTTCGCGATGGATTTAAACATTTCTTCCGTGACTCGCTCACCTGCTTTGCCAATCACGGCGCCAGTTTCAGGATCAGTCAAATCCACGCGCAACGCGCGACCGATCAAAGCCGGGTCATCGCATCGCAATTGCTTAATGACTTTGCGATAGGGTGTCTCAATAAACCCATATTCGTTTACGCGCGCAAAAGAAGCCAGACGACCAATCAAGCCAATGTTTGGGCCTTCAGGCGTTTCGATCGGGCAGATACGGCCATAGTGCGAGTGGTGAACATCGCGCACATCAAAGCCGGCACGCTCACGACGCAAACCACCCGGACCAAGCGCCGACAGGGTACGCTTGTGGCGCAACTCTGCGAGCGGATTGGTTTGATCCATGAACTGGGATAACTGCGAAGATCCGAAGAACTCGCGCAACGCTGCCACGACAGGCCGAATGTTGACCAAAGTTACAGGAGATGGCTGTTCCTGGTCACGAATGGACATGCGCTCTTTGATGACGCGCTCCATGCGGCGCAGGCCAATGCGCAGTTTGTTCTGAATCAATTCGCCGACCGTCTTAACGCGCCGGTTGCCCAGATGGTCAATATCATCAGGCGGCTCTACCCCATTGTTGATGAGAATCATACGGCGCAACAGGTAGATAATGTCGGCTTTGGTCACTGTGCGGTGAGGAATCGGAATGCGCAAATCCAGTTTCTGGTTCAACTTGTAGCGGCCAACACGCTCAAGATCATAATGCCGCTGGTCAAACAACTGTTCTTCCAGGAACTGGCGAGCATTCTCCAGGGTGGCAGGATCACCAGGACGCATGCGCTTAAAGAACTCGATCAGCGCCAGTTCAGCAATGCTCATCCCCGAAGAGAGATCCCATTCGGGTTCCTGCCGCATTGTTGAGGCAATAAACATGCGTTCCGGGTTGTTATCTACATCCTCAAACAGGCTGATAATTTCCTCATCGGTGCCTGTTTTCAGGAGTTGATTGGTGGGGTCTCCATCATCAACCGCAGCCAGAGCGCGCAAGAACACCGTAATAGGCACTGTGCGCTTGCGATTGAATTTCAAAATAATGTAATCGCTCTTGCGAGTTTCAAACTCCATCCAGGCCCCGCGGTCTGGAATGAGTTTGGCCATCGCAAACAGGCGACCCGTTGCCCGGTCTGGAGGCGCTTCAAAATATACGCCGGGGGAACGAATCAACTGGGAAACGACTACACGTTCCGTCCCGTTGATAATAAACGTGCCTTTGTCCGTCATTTCCGGAAAATCGCCCAGGAAAATATCCTGTTTAACAGGCTCTGGGACATCCGAACCAGCCAGCAACACCGAAACATACAATGGCCTGGCATAAGTCAGATCGCGCTCTACACATTCTTCAATAGAATGTTTAGGCTCGCCAAACCAATAGGTCAATTTCCACTGTTCAGCCTCTGGGTTGCGACTGGGGAAATAGAGTTTCATCCCCTTGTTGTATGACTCAATGGGAGAAATCTCGTGAAAGAGATCTCCTAACCCCTCTTTCTTTAACCTCTCAAAAGAATCCAACTGGATTTCAATTAGATTAGGCAGGTTGAGAGTAACCGGGATACGTGCGTAATTCTTCTCGGGTAAGACAGATGCCATTTGGCCGACTCCTGAAATGGGTACCCTGGGCGTAATACTGCCGCATGCGCCACCCCTCTGGCGGCAGCATTCACGGCGCGGATAAGCAAACTGTGATTATAACGAATAAAAAGACCAGAGTCAATATCTTGATACCTGATACCTGAACTTCAGACATTAGTTCGGACAGGGATGACGAGTTTCTTACGGCAGCCGTCCAGGAAGAGTTGGGCACGCAAGGTCTCACCCATGATCAAGACGATGGCATAGGCAACCAAGATCAGGGCCACCATCTTCTGCATGAGGTTGCGGCGCTTGTTCATCAGCTTATGAAGGTTGAGCAGAGATTTAAGATCCCGGAATGATTCTTCGATTTTCATCCGCTCGCAATAGATTGCCAGACCGGTTTTCGCTTCCAGATTCGTCATGATCCACATTGGCTCGGAGAAGCCTTTCTGCCACACCCCGATGACATTCACGAAAACCTTGCCTTTGTAGAAGACCTTGTTGAGAATGCGAGTTTCGCCTTTTTGAATGCTCAACGCTACCGGTTTGCCTTCCCCATCGCAGAAACTGGGCCCCACTTTCAGCCGAATGACGAATTTTATCTCTTCCAAAACCAGATTTTCGAGCAGTTCCAGGTAACTGAACTCCCGATCCAACACCAAGGGCCGATCTCCCAACAGTTCTTTGACCTGCCCCAAGGCTGCAAAATGATGTTGATTACGAGAAGTGGCCTCCTGGTTGATCGTTTTGGACGAATAGTCCACGAACCCACATGGAATCGCCCGTCCATGATACGGAGTAGCCAGAACCATCAGCCAGTAGCCCTTGGTTTCGCCATCACTCAATGTTCCAACATATTCGGTCTTCTTCGCTTGGGGACGCGGCATCTCGGTGGCATCCCCGATCACGAACGGCGCTTCTTCCCGAAATAATCGTAGCAGAGCAGTTTGGGGATCGCTGTTTTCCAGAAAGCGTTGGATCATCTTGTAGTTCGCCGTCTCATCCCCACCCCTCTCTCGGGATATATCACTCAAGCGGGGCGAACGACCTTGCATGATCCCGGCTGTGATACGACTGACTTTCCGGGCTGTCTCTGGATCATCAAAGAGAGCCTGCAAAAATGGCAAGAACTGAGTACACTTGTACATGGAAACCTCCTATCACTGGCTTTGGTTTTGAGCCTTTACCAGTATAGAAGGTTTCCTCGTGTTATTTCAAAATCAATGTCCGAATTCATGTCTGAAGGTCGGACTTTGAGAAAGCCATAATTGGTCAGGTTTCTTTTTACTACACGAAATTATATTTTGCAGTAGGCTCAAGAATGGCAGGTGAGAACAAATTCAGGCTATAATCAGGCCATGGAGGTTGTCATGACTATTGTTTCTCTCTTGCTTGGGTGGCTGGGCGGCTGGGTTGTCAATTATCTGGCAGACGTGCTCCCAACCACGCGCAGTTTCAGCCAGCCAGTTTGTCAACGCTGTCAGAACGCTTACCGGTTCATGGACTACTTGCTTTTGCAAAAATGTGTCTACTGCGGTGCCCCTCGACCAGTGCGGGCATGGGCGGTTCAGATTATGATGCCCATTCTCTCGCTTCTCCTTTGGCTCTTCCCCGGCCCCTTGCTGCCCTACCCGCTTGGCCTCGTGACGGTGCTCTACTTCAGTCTGGTTGCTATCACTGACCTGGAATACCGTGTCATCCTCCATCCGGTTAGCCTGTTCGGCGCCCTTTTGGGACTGGGAACGGGTCTTTACCTGCGCAGTCATGAAAGTTTTGGGCAGGGTCTCTCCACAACTTTAATTGGCGGAGCAGTAGGCTTTGGGATCATGTTCATTTTCTATCTACTGGGGGAGGCTTATGTACGCAGAATGGCCAAAAAGAAAAATCTTCCCCCTGATGAAGTCGCACTTGGATTTGGAGATGTCAATCTGGGAGGAATCATCGGTCTGTTTGTGGGGTGGCCGGCTATTCTGGCTGGGCTGTTCTTCGCAATTCTGGCCGGCGGCGCTGCGAGTCTATTAATCATCCTGAGCATGCTTCTTACGAAACAATATCGGGCTTTTCTGGCCATTCCCTATGCACCTTTTTTGATTTTTGGCGCGTTGTACTTGTTATTCCTTGCCTGAAAGACTTTCTTGAGAAGCAAGGCGCCGCTTATCCGGCAGATCAAGGAGCAGACACCCCGCGAGAAAGGTTTGGGGCTATGTTCACTCCTCGTCGGGGGCTTTAAGGTCAGGGGCAACGAGAGAGCCTGTACCCAGACGGTAACCAAAGCCGCGCACGGTGCGCACCCAAACAGAGTTGGGGGAGACGCGTTCCATTTTCCGACGCAAGAGGAGAATATAGCGACGCACCAGAGAAGGATCATTGCGTTCATAGCCCCAGACATCGCGCATTAACTCTTCGTCTGACACCACTCCCCCCTTGTGCCGCACCAGCGTTTCAAGCAAGCGAAACTCAGTGGGAGTCAGTTCAAGAAATTGGCCGCCGATCATTGCTTGAAATTTGTTCAAATCAAGGACAATATCGCCATGTACCAGGATGCCAGCACGCTCATCAGAAAGTTTCAAACGGTTCAGCACAGCCTGAATACGAGCAACTAACTCAGCAAAACTGAACGGTTTGGTAACATAGTCATCTACGCCCAGGCGAAATCCGCGTAATTTATCGCTCTCGGTTGTCTTGGCAGTAAGCATAATAATCGGCACATCAGTCATCTCGCGCAAACGGGCACAGACCTCCCAGCCATCCATGCCCGGAAGCATTACATCCAGGAGGACCAAATCGGGGCGTTCGCTGTAGGCAAGGCGAAGGCCTTCTTTGCCAGTAGAAGCCTCATAGACTTCAAAGTGGCTCTCACGGAGATACTGACCTAAAAGTTTGAGGAGGGTTGGGTCATCGTCAATCAGCAAAATTCGATAATTCATTTCAGCACCTTCAAGTCAAAATAAAACCGCGCTCCCCCTTCGGGGGGTGTTTCGTAGTGCAGGTCACTCTTCTGGGCGCGCATTAACTGACGGGACAGGTACAGCCCAAGGCCATAGCCATAGACGGATTGCGAATCGCGTGCATCCAGACGCTGGAAGCGGCTGAAGAGGAGATGCAGTTTTTCAGCAGGGATGCCTGGCCCCCGGTCCGTGACCCGCACCCGAATCCGGTTTCGGAGGACGGTCGTGTCTACTACAATCGGCCCTTCGGGAGCGTATTTGAGGGCGTTATCTAACAATTGCGAAAGGACGCTGTGCAGGAAACTTTCGTCTGCGAGGACCATCGGCAAGTCGGGGGAAAAGGCGATTTGAATCCGTTCCACGCCAGGCAACCTGCCAAGCGACTGGAGGACATCTTTGATCAACAGAGACAGATCCACCGGTTCAAGATGGGCTGTCAAACGGCCTGCCTGGAGGGCAGAAAGGTTGAGTACATTTTCGACAAAATGGGTGAGGCGTTCCACCTCAGACTTCATCAGTTGCATGGCCAGGCGGTCTTCTGGACGATGATGAGAGCGCGCCAGCAGTAATTCCAGGCCGCCATGCAAATTGGTCAGGGGGGTGCGCAGTTCATGGGAGACCATGGAGACAAAATCGCTTTTCAATTGATCGAGGGCCTGAAGTAAGCGATTTTGCTCTTCCAGTTTCTGATACGCTTCTTGCAGGCCCCGCGTGCGTTCGGCGACTTTTTCTTCCAACTGCGCGTTCAGTTCCTCCAGGCGTCGAGAAACAGTCTGCAAGTCGCGATAGGCTTGTTCAAGCGCTTTTTGCTGCTCCTTTTGTTCGCGAATGTTATAAGCCACCCCTGCAAGCAGGAGTTTGTTGTGATCTGTAAACACCGGGCTAAGAGAAAGTAAATGGGGTGCTCCAGAAGCCAGCAAGTAAACTTCTGCATTGATCGGGCGTTCAGTAGCGTGCTTCAGCAAATTTGGTAAGTCAAGCCCGCCAAAGAAATCAGTGAGAGAGCGAGAAACGACCTGTGGCTCCTCTTGCCCTGATGCTCGCACAAGAGCGGGGTTAGCAAGGTTAATCTTTCCCTTCAAGTCACAAATAAAGGCCGGTTCAGCCAAACTAGCAAACAATTGCCAGTATTTATACAATTCCATCTCTCCAGCCCGCACGCCGAGGCGCACAATTAACATCAGGCTGAGTAAGAGTGACATCCACAAGCCAAAGAACGACAATTTTTCGCGCAAGCGCCAGTCAGCAAGTACAAACCAGATCAAGGCAAGGACTAAAACAATCGGAAAAATATTTTGCAAGCGCGTCATCTCGCTAACAGGCGAGCGATTGGATTGGGTGTGCTCACTGGTTAATGTCGGTTGCGCCGTCCCGCTTCTGACAGTTGTCAGAGCAAAGAGCAGACCACCAATTGTCCACCCTAAGCTGGAGACCTGGCCAATCTGAAAAGCCCCAATCAGCACCTGGTAACTATAGATATAATCAGAGACAAAGAAAGCCAACAAGGCCAAACTGAGAGCAAGAGAAATGCGTCGTGCCAGCGAACTGGTTAAGAGAGTGTTGACAAGAATCATTAACAAGACCAGGTCTGCAACAGGATAAACCAGGGGGGTAAGCGCAATAAAATTGTCGGTTGTAACAGTAGGAATAGCGGGTCGTGCAATCACAAGCCAGCCCAATGCAGCAACGACCCCTGAAGAAATGACGGCATCCAGAATGAATCGCAAACGAGCAGGGACAAAGCGATTGGGCAAGGGGTAAAATACCAGCGCCAGGAAAACGAAAGGATAGAAGAGCAAAATAAAAAGATCAGCCAGAGAGAAGGGAAGCAAGGGCCGATGCAATAAGACCTGTACATAGACCCGCAAGAAGCTGCCAACCGCCCAGCAAAGAAAAGACAGCCCCCAAAACAGCCATGACCACCGTAATGCCCCCCAAAAATTCGGGCGGATCCAAAAAGTCAGCAACGTTGCTGTTGTTATCGGTGCAAGAATAGCCAGTCCCCCCACCAGTGGCCTGTAAATCGACTCTTCCTCTCCGGCAAAAAGCCAAATGAGATAAGCAAGTAAGAAAAGGGCCGCCTCCACTGAGATTCGTTTCCAACTCAATGCCCAAGATTTGAGTTGTATCAAGATTCTAGGCATAATCAGCATCCTGGCCATATCTGGGAAGTGGATTGTCTTATGGGCCAGTCTGTTACAGGCAAATTTTCTGCAACTTTGCTCGGTGAATTGCCCATGTTGAGGAACTCGCAGCCCACAAGCATTGCCATTCCTGCAAGAATAGCCTGTCGCTATTATACTCAATGTGCTATAATCTCTGTAAAATATGGACGAGTCTAAAGTTTCCTCCCTTCCTGCCGCAAGCGAAGCAGAGACAGAACGCCAACAAAAACGGCGCCAGCGATGGACAGTCATTGGGTTGATCGCTGCTATTGTGTTGATTCTGGCAGCGATTGGCGCTGCAATCTTTGGTCTCACTCGCAATCCACAGACAACAGCAAACATCCGTGATATTTTCATTATCTTTATGGCTTTTGAGTCGCTGATTATCGGTGCAGCATTGATCATTCTCGTTATTCAGGTCGCTAGTTTAATCAACCTGCTTCAAAACGAAATCAAGCCTATTCTGAAAGCAACAACAGACACGGTCAACACCCTGCGCGGTACGACCGAATTCTTAAGTGAAAATCTTGTCGAGCCGGTCATCAAATTAAATTCTTATCTGGCCGGCTTGCGCAAGATTGTTGATTTGTTCAAGTTTAAATAAATTTATGTCCAAAGGAAAGGAGAATATAAAATGTCCGACCGAGATGAATTTGGTGCATTCCTAATTGGCTTTGTCGTTGGCGGCCTGACCGGCGCAGTGGTTGCTCTGCTGTTTGCTCCGCAATCTGGTGAAGAAACTCGCACCTACATCAAAGAAAAGAGCATCGAATTGCGCGACAAGGCAGCAGAAGAGGTTGAAGTGGTTGCGTCGAAAGCCGAGAAACTGGCCGAAGAAGCAAAAGCACGCGGCAAAGAGACCATCGAGGAAGTCAAGAAGGTCATCGCCAAGAAAAAGCCGGCTGAACCAGCCGCTTAAATTGCGTTCAACTTATTACGTCAACAAGGGTTGGCCTATGTTTCAGCCAAACCCTTGTTTTGTTTAAGCAGAGAAATAGAACTCTTGCTTAAGTCGTGAGGTGAATTTGCCTTGAGTGCTTAGCCCCAGATTTCATGAATCTACATAAATGTCTCTCCTGCCAAAAGGTCTGAACCACAAAGGACACGAAGTACACAAAAGATTTCTGAAAGGCTCAATTGAAAATCTTGAATTTCAGCGCACAATTGTTTGAAAAACTTCGTGCTCCCTTGTGCCTTTTGTGGTAAGACAGGTTTTTGCAGTGGACTCATAAATTGCGAGCGTCCGGCAATTTGTTTTATTAGCCACAGATGAATACTGATGAAATAGATTTGCTCGATAAAAACCAAAAACATGACTCATCCCAAATTTAAGGATGGGTCATGTTTTTTAAGTAGACCTCCTGCTGTATGCTTAAGGTGACAAAACCAAAGCAGACAAGAGGTCTGCCTATGAATAGGCATACTCGCAAGCAGGTTATA
>DAOTZT010000292.1:0-1700 GCA_034434255.1 Anaerolineales bacterium
CTGAATGGCTTGGGCGGGAGCAAAACCAAAGGCCATCAGCCCGCCGCACAGCAGGCAGAGAACGGAAATGGCCGTGATTGCCAGCATGGAGCGCACACGCTGGCGAACAGATGAGAGAAAATTGAATCCCAGCAGGTTCATGGCAATATTCCTTTCCAAATCTGTGGCTAATTCTTGCGTGCAAGCAACGCTTTACTGACCGCGAGTCCCAGGGCAATGCCAGTGGCAAGCAATTTCAGCCATTTTGTTCATATTTCTCTCTGTTCATTTTGCATATGCGCGCAGTACATCATCTTCAGGAAAAGATTGACAAACGCAAGCCATAACATGACGGAAGATGACCTCAGGACGAAGCCGTCATTTCTCACGGTTGAATCTTGTACGCCATCCAGTAGCCGCCGTGACCATCGGATACCACAGATGGGTCACAAACGATTTTCCAGGACGGGTCGCGGGCGATGCGTGCGCCGGGTTCAGTGCGCCAGATGTCTCCGCCGCCGGTGGAGGTTGCGCTTTGGATGCCATCGCGCCCGCAATAGTAATGGCGCAGCGTCCCATCGGGGAAGAGATAACTGCCAGAGACCGCGCCGGTCTCGTTGGCCAGGCCAATCAGGGTGAAATTCAGGCCGTCGGACGAGCGCGCCGCCCACGCCTTCTCGCCGGTGGAGACGTACATGTACCAATCGCTGCCGACGAGAATTACATCGGGGTCGGTGTACTGGACTCCTTCGAGACGTGTGCCTTCTTCAATTGTAAAACTTTTTCCGTCCGATGAAACGGCGCTCTTGACGCGATTGGGTTCGGTCGTCGTGCCCGGTTGAGGCGGATGGGGACCAAAGGGAAACTCGATGTAATAGATGCGAATCCGCCCGTCGGGCAGCAGCACGACATCCGGGTCGGCGCCCGGCACGTTGACAGTACCGCACGTCCACGTTTGGCCTTCATCCTGCGATTCGGCGTAGACCAAACCGGGACCGCCCAGCGTGGAGCCGTTCACTGCATAAATCAGCCAGCGTCCATCCGGCAGACGCACCACCTCCGGCACCGAAGCCTGGTCAATGACCACCTGATGGTTCGTCTGCCAGGTCAGCCCATCGGAAGAGGTGGCGATCAAAACCTGATGGAAGGAGGGACCGTTCGGGTCGGGGATGGCTGGGGATCTTTCGGAGGGCAAACAGGGGCGCCCGCCTGGCGTGGAAACGGGCGCAGGCATTGTCAACGTAGCCACTGTTTCGGAAGTCTGGGATGGAGCGGCAAGGGTTTCCTCACCCCCGGCACCTCCTCCGCTGGGAGAGGAGAGAAGCGAGCAAGCCAGGCTGAACACAACGAACAAGAGAAAGAGAGGGAAGCGTTTCATGGGATTTGTCCTTTTGCCAAATTTACAATGTCTTCGGATGTGACCACGCGGAGATGCTGCGCGGCGTAGGCGACCATCTCTTCGTAAGCGGCGAAGATGGCGGCTTTGTCCGCTTCCGTGCGCGGCCTGGATGGGTCGGGGGCGTTCAAATTCCAGGGCGGGGGCAGGGGATTGCCCCTTTTTCCGCCGTTGATCGTGAAGTAGATGCTCGTCCAGCCTTCTGCGCCGCTGCGGTAGAAGTTGTTTTCGTGGATGAGGGCGGTGATGAAGGGGGCGCGGCTGTAGGGCGAACTTCCAGTTCGCCGTTCCCAATCGGCGAGCAGGTTTTGGAGCATTTGGGTTG
>DAOTZT010000293.1:0-4116 GCA_034434255.1 Anaerolineales bacterium
TCAGCACTCCGCCACAGAGCAGGAGCGGGCGAAGACTGCCAGGCAAGGCGCCCTGACCGTAACGTTCACCGCCCGAAAGTCACCTGCGCAGGCGACATCTCACGCCAGGCAACACCCATCCATCAGCCCCACTGTCATCTTTTTTCAAAGTTCATTCCATCTGCGCCCAACGGTTGGTTTCACCTGCCGCCGTGATAAGCAAGACTCCACTGCTCACCAGCCACTAAATTTACGCAAATCGCGCCCGCATACCCACGCCGAAGGCGGTCAGGTGCAAACGGTGTTGTGCCGCTGCTACTCCTCCACCAGTGGCACAGGATAGAACAACAGCCCCGTCAGCCCGTTCTCTTCCACCTTGCGCTTGAATTCGTCCGAAACAAATAGGCGCGAAGTCCCCAATTCCGGCAGACGGAAAATGTGAATACCTTCCAGTCGCTCCCAGCGAAACGCATATTTTATAACTCGCAGGATACGTCCATCATCGAAATATTTTGCTTGAACGCTAGAAGTATCCAGGCAATCCACATATCTGACATGCATACAGTAGTATCTGCCAATCGGCGTTTCAACAGGTAAAAACTCTATTTGTCCACTTACCAAATCTTCAAGGCAAGCCTTTGCCCGTTCGCTCATTGCATCGAGAGCCAGGTCAATTGCAATGAAATCTGCAACTGGCTTTGCTCTTTCACTTTTCTCTCTTGCTAATTGAGCCCGTATGATTTTCCATTTCTCTCCTATCCAATCCCTAGACTTAAGCTGCTCAAGCAATGCCAATGCTTCTTCTAATGCTGCTTCTGTAGACAGCTTTCTCCTGAACATCCTGAAATTATTGCAATCTATCAAAACATCCCAAAAAGTCTTCATACTACCTCCCAGCACGCGGATACGTGCCATCCAGCAATTGTTGGCCAATATCCTGCAAGATTTTTATCGCATCCTCCCTGCTTGTGGCCCGTTCCAGCTCATTCAACACAGCACGCATATACGTCTTGTCATTTGCCAGACCATTGTGAATATAATCTGGCAAGAAGACGCCATTCTCCGCGCTGTTGATGTCAATCCCCCATTTTTCCAAAATCTTTCGCGCTTCCGCCATATCTCTATGAGTGCTGGGAACGATATGATGGGCATGATACCCTGCCGGTTTTCTCATTCCCGTCGCTTTTTCTAAGTTTCTTTGCAAAATCTCAGCATTCCTTTTGGTATTGCCCGTATTCGAGCCATAGCGCAGGGTGGGATCATCCGCTTTGCTGACCGGGTTGCCTGCATTCCGCCCCAGGATTGCCAAGCCGTGAGCCGCCGCTGCTGTTCCTGCCAGCACGCCCGCGGCCTCGATAGCGAGCGCCGCTCCGCCGCTCCACCCAAGGGCAAGCAGCCTCCGCCAGTCAGAGCCGCACATGCCGTTGCCCCGCCTGCCGTCGGCGGGATAAACTTGACCGACGCAAGCGCCAGCGCCAGACCCGCCGCCACTTCAACCTGCCCCCAAACGTTGGTGGCAAGGCGTCCCCACCATCGTCCCGATTGGAATGCCTGACTACCGTTCGACCATTGCAGCCCGGTCAGGCGGCCAAACAGACCAAAGGTCAAGTCATCTGCAACTTGTGAACCCAACCCGAGACCGAAGTCTGCCAGATTGTGCGTCAAATGAAGCGTATTTTGGAGGTTCGGATGGTTTTGGAGAAAGCGGTCGGTAGATTGACGAAATTGTACTGCGCTTTGGGTCAATCTGCCGCCGGTCAGAAACTGATCGAAAGCCAGGCCGGTCAATGTCAGTGCATGGGCTGCGGTTTGTAATTTAGGAAAGAGCGGACCAGATGGATTGGGCGGTTCGCTCCAGCGGGTAAGGAAATCTTGTACTGGCTGGACAAGGTTTCGTTGCAGCCAGTCCCCTACCTTCTGCCAGAAGGGTTTCTTCGGCTTGCTCGACCGGTCAGATTTGGGCTGTGGAGCAGGCACAGACTTTGGCTTGCGTGGGAAATGGTGTGTGCCTGAGGTTGGCGCGCCAGGGCGAGAGGTCGAAGGCTGTGCATATTCCTGCTGCTTCCACTTCGCCATATCAAAGAAGGATTTGGAGGTACTTGTCCGCCGGCCTTTGCGTTCCTCTTCCATGCGCGCAATTTTGGCTTTCATAGCTGCGTTCCGCGCCTGTGCCTGTTTTTTGGTCTCCGCTTCTTGCGCCCACTGCGCTTCGAGCGCCTTCTGCTTCTTTGCGCGGATTTTCATCCGATAGTCACTGAGACCTTGCGCAATTTGCTTGCGTTTCGTCGCCGCATACGCTGCTGCCCCGCCTGCCAGAAGCAGCCACCAGGGGAAGCTCGAACCTGACCTGCCCGCCCTGCCAGCGGGTCTCGACTGGCTCGACCCAGCGGGTTTCGGCGTAGGTGTTGGCGTTGCCGTCCCAAAAATCATCACCCGCATCGTTTCCACCAGGTTAGGTGTCAGCGCCTGCCCTGAGATTGCCGAAGGGTGTGAGGTGGCAGCAGGCAAGGTTGATGGAGGCAGGGTAGAGGTGGATGGAAGCAGAGACGACGTGAATGCCACTGTAGGCAAGACGAAACCGCCATTCCCACCCTGCCCGCCGCCTGATGGCGGAGGCTTGGGCTTGCAGCGCCTTTGTTTTGGCTTCCTCCTCCTCCCTCCGTTTTGCCAGGTAATAGGCGCTCATCCCCGCCACTTGTGCCAATGCCCCCGCTCCCCACAGGATTGCCGATGACGGGACGGGAAAAGAAGAAGTCACAGGTTCTTTGCTCGTCATTTGCGAGGTGACGGGTTTTTCTTCCGCCTGTGTTCCTCCGCTGGTGACGGTGGATGGGGCGGGCGGCGTAATGGGAATCACCGTCTCTCCGCCAAAGGTCGTCATTCCTTGCCCCTCTCCCGGTGGGAGAGGGGTTGGGGTGAGGGTTGTAATGGGCGGCTCGAAAGCAGGCAGGGGAATCAGCGCATCGAGCAGGGTCACGCTTTGGTTATTTTCCCCGCTACCCGATGGACTGCGTATCCAACCGCGAAACTGGCGAGCATTGCGGACGCCAGCGCGGCAACACCTCCCCACCCATTCCAGCGGACTTCGACCGCGTTCCCCGCGAGAGCCGATACCCCGCCGCTGACCCACACTCCCAGCAGGATGGTGAGCAGCAATGCGGCGACCAGAACCGCGAAGCCCTTTCTCACTTTGCTGCGCAGTTCGGGCTGGGTGATTTCGTCCCGTTGATATTGGGTTTGGTATCTTTTCTTCATCGCGGCAAAGGAGAAGGCGAAGACCAGCAGGATGAGTAGGATTCCCAATGGCAGGAGGATAGATGGCAGGAAGAACCCCGCGCCAAACAGGGCGAGGAGCGCGAGGAGGGAGATGGGGAGAGGGTGTTTGGTGAGGATGGTGAGCATGGTTATTTTTCTACCCTCCAGATGTATCTGGGACTTAAACGTGATGTGTGCTGGAAAGTCCATGTATCCCATGATTCCACATCCAATAAAACCCAATCCAATCCATCTGGAGTATTCTCTGAGGTGTAAGGTTTATGAGCTAACAAATAGCGTCCGTCATCAGACCATATTTGCTCAAAGTCAACAAAATCATAGCACAATTGAACAACCTCTTTGCTTTCTACATTGTAAACATGTGCTGCCATCCATCGTTTTTTTGTCGAAACCCCAAATGCAATGCGCTTTCCGTCTGGAGACCATTCCACGTTGACTATTATATAACCGTTATATTGTGTGGATAGGTCAACTACTCTTTCCGCCTTTCCATTTATCACATTCACTATATACAATCCATAGCCTGTGTCAGGGTTGCGCGCACCATCCAACTTTTCCATGTATACCGCAAATTGTGTTCCATCTGGGCTCCATGTTGCTCTTGCATACTGCAAAGGGGCAATTTCAATGATGTTTTCGTTTCCCGTCGCCAGCTCCAAAACATGAATTTCTCTGGATATTCTCAGATCGTCAAAATAGACTAGGTATGTTCCCTGCGGGTTTATTTTCAAGTTGCGCTTGGAGTCGTGATCTCTGTCGACAATAAAGGGGTACTCCTTCTTATCCCCGGTAAAAGGATTGAAAAAAATTAATTGATCAATAATGACTCCTCTGCAAGAAGGCTGAACATTACCAACCAAA
>DAOTZT010000294.1:0-11876 GCA_034434255.1 Anaerolineales bacterium
AACTACTCAGCCATGTCATTGCGAGCCGTTTTCTGGCGAAGCAATCTCCCGTTTATCAGGCCAGATTGACCGCTTGGGGATTGCTTACCCTTCGGGTACGCTTCGCGGTCGTCGCAAAGAACGCTCCTCGCAATGACAAACACAACAGTTTTGATGCAAGACTGAACAGTTACCAGGAATTTTTATGTTCATTGAGTTTGGCTTTTACATTGTCGTTCTCGCCTTTGCGCTTGCTCTTTTCGCGGTTTTTGCTGCTGTGCGAGGCTATCTCCAGCCATCTGACCGCTGGGTAGAAAGCGCTCGCCGTGCTATGTTTTTGACTTTTCCTCTTCTGCTTCTTGCTGCATCTATTTTGATTACTTTGCTGATCAGTAACCACTTTGAGGTCCAGTACGTGTACTCGGTGACCAGCCGCGCTATGCCGTTGTATCTCAAAGTGACGGCTTTGTGGGGAGGACAGCCCGGTTCGCTCTTGTTCTGGTCACTACTCATGTCGGCTTTTGCCACGGCGGTCTCCTTGCGCAAATGGGATCGTGATCGTGAATTTTTGCCCTGGGTGATTGTCGTCACTTCGGTCACCCTGGCTTTTTTCTTGAGCCTGATCATCTTCTTCGAGAATCCCTTTGCGCGCTGGTGGCAGACCCCGACTGGCGATTTTGTTGCCCAGATGTTTCCTCCCAAGAATGCGACGCTGACCACCCCTTCGGACGGGGAAGGCCTCAACCCGCTCTTGCGACATCCGGGCATGATTATTCACCCGCCGATGCTCTATCTCGGTTTTGTCGCTTTTGTCATTCCCTATGCCTTTGCCATTGCTGCCCTGGTGACTGGTCGTACCGATGACCGTTGGATTCGCCTGACCCGCCGTTGGACCCTGGTGGCGTGGCTGTTTTTGTCTCTTGGCCTCGTCCTGGGGATGCGTTGGGCGTATGATGTGCTGGGATGGGGCGGTTATTGGGGCTGGGATCCGGTCGAAATCGCCGCCCTCTTACCGTGGCTGACCGGTACGCCATTTTTGCATTCGGTGATGATTGAAGAAAAGCGTGGCATGTTGAAGCAGTGGAACATGTTCCTGATCATCCTGACCTACGCCCTGGTCATCTTTGGAACGTTCCTGACCCGCTCTGGCGTGCTTTCTTCTGTCCATGCGTTTGCCCAAAGTGCAATTGGCCCCATGTTTTTCGGTTTTATTGCGTTCACGTTCGTTATTTCTGCGGCGTTGTTGATTCATCGCTGGAAAACCCTCAAAGCCGATGGAGAGATGCACTCCTTGCTTTCCCGCGAAGCGCTGTTCTTGCTCAACAATCTGCTCTTTATGGGAGTATTGGTTGTTTGTTTGTGGGGCATCCTCTTTCCGCTGATTTCTGAAATTTTCACCGGTCAGAAGGTGACGGTGGGGCCGCCGTTTTATGAACGGGCCGTGGCGCCGTTATTTGCGGCTTTGATGGCGCTGATGGGGATTGCTCCCCTGGCTGCATGGGGACGTTCTACCGTCCAGACGTTGGGGCGAGCGATGTGGAAACCGGCTATTCCCACTTTGCTGACTCCGCTCGTGTTGTTTGCTCTGGGCATTTCTAACTGGATTGCCTTGATCGGCTTTACTCTCGTTGCGTTTGTCATTTTTATTACCCTGCACGAATACTGGCGGGGTGTGCGGGCACGCATGAAGGCACAGGGCGAAGGACTGTTGACGGCTTTGATACGTCTGGTTTCCCGTAACCGACGTCGCTACGGCGGCTACCTGATTCATATCGCCATGGTGGTGATGGCGATTGGGATTTTGGGAATTGAAGTGTTTCAAACAACCACCCAGCAAAGTCTGGCGATTGGCGAGTCACTGACTCTGGATGGCTATACCATTCGGTACGATTCGCTGGCGCAATTCCCCCATGCTGACGGGCGTTTCGTCACCCGCGCGGTGTTGAGCGTTTTCAAGGATGGAAAATTCTTACAGGAACTCTACCCGCGCTATGATCTCTATCCCGATGGGCAGCCGATGACCATCCCAGGAGTGCGCACTACCCTGGCGGATGATTTGTATGTCGTCCTGGTCAACTGGGAAGATGTCTCGACCATGCAAGCCCCCTTTAAGGTCTATCACAATCCGCTGATCAACTGGCTGTGGATTGGTAGTCTGCTTTTCATCTTCGGATATGCGGTGGCTGTCTGGCCGCAAAAGGAGGTCGCATGAAACGGCGCTTTGTCTCTTTGATTTCCCTGAGTTTCCTCTTGTTCAGCGCACTGGCCATGATGCCGCAGAGCCGCCCGGCGTTGGCCCAGCAGCCTACCCCCTCAGACGATGAAGTAAATGCAATTGCCCAGGACCTCTTTTGTCCGGTGTGCGAAAACACTCCGCTGGACGTTTGCCCAACAGAGGCTTGCCGGCAGTGGCGCGAACTCATCCGCCAGATGCTTGCAGAGGGCAAGTCAGAAGAGGAAATCAAGCAGTATTTTGTTGAGAATTACGGAGCGCGCGTCCTCTCTGAGCCGCCCCGGACGGGCCTGAACTGGCTGGCGTATCTCGTTCCCCCGGTCGCTTTCCTGGCGGGCGTTTTCCTGCTCTTCCGCGCTTTCCAGACCTGGCGGCGGATGGCACGAGAAGCGGCAGCGGAGGCCGGTTCAGGGTCCGTGCCCGCTGCTCCTCCAGCCGATGAATACGCAGCGCGCTTCGAAGCAGAATTGAAGAAACGGAAGTGAAGCAATGACGGAGGCCCTTCCCCCTCATAAAAAACAAGTTTCAGTTGGTGCGCAGATCGCCATTTGGGGCATTTTGCTCGGCTTACTTGCCCTGGTAGCCATTGTCTTGTTCAAGGCGCAGCAACCGATTTTGCGTTCTGGTTCGCAGGTGCCTGATTTTACCCTTCCTCTTTACTCCGGTTATGAGCTCAACGGCGCTTCCGAGGTCAAATTGTCTGACTTGCGAGGCAAAATCGTGGTCGTGAATTTTTGGGCTTCCTGGTGTAAACCCTGCGAAGCAGAGGCTGCTGACCTTGAGGCTGCCTGGGAACTGTATCGACCAGGGGGACAGGTCGTTTTTCTGGGCGTGGACTACGTGGATACTGAGATGGATGCCCGCTCATACCTGGCAAAATTTAACATTACCTATCCAAACGGCCCTGATAAAGGGACGCAGATTTCTCAAATTTTCAATCGCAACCTGGGCGTTCCAGAAACTTATTTCATCGATCGCAATGGCATCTTGCAATATGCAAAAATTGGGCCATTTACCTCGCTCGATGAAATTCGCGCCATTGTGGATATGCTTCTAGGGGAGTAGCCATGGGATCGTTTGTGCTCATTTTGGGTG
The DNA here is from genome assembly GCA_034434255.1 of Anaerolineales bacterium. Classification (GTDB taxonomy): domain Bacteria; phylum Chloroflexota; class Anaerolineae; order Anaerolineales; family Villigracilaceae; genus UBA877. The sequence continues at coordinate 3,308 of DAOTZT010000294.1, forward strand.
TCTTGTTGCTCGTTATGGCTTACGTTCTCTGGCCCCTTCGAAAGGATGTGTTTCTCTCCAAGTCAGAGGAAACTGCTCGCTCTCGTTTGCTTGCCGAGCAGGAGCGCTTGCTCAATGCCCTGCGTGAACTGGACTTTGACCATACGCTGGGGAAAGTTCTACCAGAGGATTACGAAGTGCAACGGGCTGCGCTGATTCGCCAAGGTGCGGAAGTGATGCGCCAACTCGATGAACTGGCTCAGGCTAGGGAGCGTAAATCACAGAAAGCAGAGGGCGTCTCTGATGATCTGGTCGAAGAGTATCTCATTCGTCGGCGGTCGGAACGTGCTGAAAAAGGGGGCGGATTTTGCCCCAACTGCGGCAAAGCCGTCCTCGCTGCGGATCGTTTTTGTTCACATTGCGGACACAATTTGCAAGAAAATTAGTCAAAAAAGGATGTTATGAAACCTCGCTTTCTTTTCCTCTTCCTGGCGGTTCTCTTCGCTCTTTCTGCTTGTAATTTTTCGCTTGCAGAAGACATTACCCCTCCTCCCAATTATGCTTCTCCTACTCCTTTGCCCGATTTAGGGCTGCTTTATCCTTCTCAACCTCCCTCTCCAGCGCGCGGGGCAGAAATTTTTTCTAGCAAGTGTGCTCCCTGCCATGGGGACGAGGGCCTGGGCAATGGCCCCATGGCCAATAGTCTGCCGGTTGCTGTGCCTGCTATTGGCCTGGTAGAGATTTCTCGCCAGGCCGTACCGGCGGAGTGGTATAAAATCATTTCGCTTGGAAACATTCAGCGAGGAATGCCTCCTTTTATTGCCCATCCTGCCACCGAACGCTGGGATGTTCTGGCCTACACGCTCATGCTCGGTACCACCGCTGAAGAAATTGCCCGTGGCTCTGACCTGTATGCGGCTCAATGTGCCAGTTGCCACCAGCCGGGCGGAGCAGGGTCAAACGTAGATTTCAGTAATCAAGAGTACATGGCGCAAAAAAGCGGCGCGGCTCTTTATCAGGCGATTGCCAAAGGGAACGGAGTCATGCCGGCGTTTGACCAGCAACTTTCTGAAGAGGACATTTGGGCAGTTGTTGCTTACCTGCGCACGCTCTCCTTCGACATGTCTTCTCTGGCAACACCGACGCCTGAGTCTACCCCTGTGCCGACTGCTACTCTGCAGGCCGCTGCCGTAGAGACTCCGCTTGGGGTGGCTGAAACTACTCCCGAAGCGCTGGCCACGCCTGTTGCAGAGACCACCCTTGAAGTCGAAGGAACGGTTGTTGCTTCAACCCCAACCGTTTCTTTCGATGCCCTGACCGTGAATCTTGTTTTTTATGACCTTTCCATGCACCAGGCAGTGGATTCCATCACACAAACTGTCGCTTCAGACGGTTTTTACCGCTTCACGAACATCCCGGCTAATCCTTCCTGGGCATATTGGGTCACTGTGGATTACCAGCAAGTTACCTATTACTCCCAACCTGCTTATTATCAGGAGGGGGTAACTTCAATGTCATTACCGGTGAAGATTTACGAGTCCAACACTGACTGGAATGGCCTGACACAAGATGTTTTGCATGTGATTCTCGATTTTTCCACCCCCGGCATGCTCCAGGTGACTGAATTGTTTGTGCTGAATAACAAAACTGCCGAAACAGTCATCTTAAACACAGACGGCACGTATATTGATTTTATTCGTCCTCCTGAGGGCGCACTGAATTTTGCTTTGCGTCCTGACGAGAATAGCGCTCCTTTCTTCCCGGCGGAAGAAGGAATTGCTCTGTTGCCCTCTGAAGTGAATCAGTATGGCATTGTGGCGAGTTTCGCGCTGCCGTATGAGCGCAAAGTTGAGTTCTCGCAGGAAATCCTCTTGCCTGTCACGTCAGTCAGTCTGTTCACGATTGATGGCACAAAATTAAAGAGCGACCAGTTGATGGATGGAGGCACGCAACAGGTTGGGGAAACGGTCTATCGCTTGTACCAGGGTACCAACTTGCAACCCGGCGTTTTGCAATTTACTGCCTCGCCGCCATCGAATACCTTTGACTTTCTCTCTTCTAACACTCCCATCGTCCTGGGCGTTGGCGCTTTAGGCTTGATTTTCCTCATCCTGGGTGTGGTTCTGTTCCTCCGGGACCGCGCTTTGCAAAAAGAGGAAGAGGAAAGTGACGAAGATGCTCCCGAAGAAGAGGATGCTCTGGGCGATGACCCGGAGGCTATTAGCGATGCGATCCTCTTGCTTGACGAAAAATTCCGCCAGGGCGAAATTTCGCGCGAAGTGTACGAAAAGCGCCGTTCTGAATTGAAAGATCGACTGAAGAGTCTGCTCTAAGCATGATTGAAGTCCGCCGCCTGGTCAAACTTTTTGGCGTCAAACAGGTCTTGCGTGGCTTGAATTTTCACGTTGAGCCAGGCGAATTTGTGGCGTTGCTTGGGCCAAATGGCGCAGGAAAAACCACTTTTCTGCGCATTCTGGCCTCTCTCTCGCGTCCGACAGCGGGCAGTGTTTGGATTGGTGGTTATGCCCTGCCGTCTCAGGCGGCAACTGTCCGCTGCCGGTTGGGGGTGGTCACCCATCAGCCGCTTCTCTATGGTGACCTGACCGCCGAAGAAAATCTCCGTTTCTACGCCCGGCTGTATGGCCTGGAAGATGCCTCGGCCCGGATTACGTCGGTCCTTGAACTGGTTGGCCTGCTCCCGCGACGTGCCGACCTGGTCCGCACCTTTTCGCGCGGCATGCAGCAACGTCTGGCAATCGGACGCGCCATCCTGCACGACCCGGACGTGTTGCTCTTTGACGAACCGTACACTGGCCTCGACCAGGATGCCTGTGATATGCTGGATACTGTCCTGCGCGAAGTAGCCGCCCGCGGCCGCACGGTGGTGATGACCTCCCACGACCTGGCGCGTGTCGAAACCCTGGCTTCCCGCTTCGATGTGCTCTCGCGGGGCGTGATTGCTGCGTCGATTTCGCGCCACGACCTTACGGGGAAGAACCTGCTTGATTTCTACCGGGAGGCGCTGGCATGAAAAATACTCCGTCCATCACCCACGCCTCCTTCTTGAGGGCTGTATTTTCGATTATCTGGAAAGACCTGGCTGCCGAATTGCGCTCGCGCGAACTGCTCTCGGCCATGCTGATCTTTGCCTTGCTGGTCATCCTGATTTTCAATTTTGCCCTTGAACTGACGCCCTCTTTGCGGCCCGCGGCTACGCCAGGCATTTTGTGGGTCATTTTTTCCTTTGCTGGGACTCTCGGCTTGAATCGCTCGATGGCCCAGGAAAAAGACCGCGGCTGCCTCGATGGCCTCCTGCTCGCCCCTGTTGACCGCTCGGCAATTTTTTTCGGGAAAATGATCGGCAACCTCGTTTTCATGATGATTGTGGAGATCATCGTCCTGCCGGTTTACAGTTTCCTCTACAACTTCAACCTGTTTATTCCGGGGCTTCTCCTGGTCGTGTTGCTGGGTTCGATTGGCTATGCAGCAGTCGGGACGCTACTTGCCAGCATGGCGGTCCAGGCCCGCACTCGCGACATCCTTCTGCCGATTTTGCTCTTCCCGGTCATTGTTCCTCTGCTGCTCGCAGCGGTGCGCGCCAGCGGCGGCTATCTGCAAGGACTCGGGATGGATGTGATTGCCCCCTGGTTGAATTTGCTCGTTGGGTATGACATCATTTTCCTGGCAATTGCTTACATGGTCTTTGATTATGTTGTTGAAGAATAAAAATTTACACTCGCAAGGAGTACTTATGACAAAACAACCGAAATTACTCACTTTCCTGATCGTCTTGTCTGCCCTGCTTTTTATTACCTCTATCGGCCTGGTCTTTTTCTATGCTCCCTTAGAGGCCGTGATGAATTACGTCCAGAAAATCTTCTATTTTCATATTGCCAATGCCTGGGTGGGAATGCTGGGCTTTCTGGTTGCTGCGGCCGCCGGTATCTTCTACCTCGTCAAGAAAGATCTGAAATGGGACATTGTCGAAGTGTCTGCGGTTGAGATCAGCCTGGTCTTCTTCTTCATCGCAATTGTCAGCGGTTCCATCTGGGCGCGGCCGACCTGGGGGACCTGGTGGACATGGGATGCCCGTCTGACAACAGCCGCTATTCTCGAAATGATCTACGTTGCGTATCTGATGCTTCGCCAGGGAATTGATGATCCCGACCGGCGCGCTCGTTTTGGCGCTGTCTACACCCTGGTCGGTGCGCTCAGCGTACCGCTCACTTTTCTCTCCATCCGCATCTGGCAGACGATCCATCCGGCGGTGATTGGCGTACAAAGTGCCGGTGCCCAGGGCGGATTTGGCATGACCCCGCCCATGCTCTTCACCATGCTTTTCAGCATCTTCTCCTTTTCGGTCATCTTTGTTACCCTGCTCTGGATTCGTGTTCGGCTTGGGCATTTGACCGCTCAGGTGGATGAATTGAAACTCAAAATTGCGGAATAAGAGGGTACTATGCTTCCCTATGATGTTTCTCTCAAATACATGATTGTGGGTTATGTTGTTATTTTTGGGGTTTTACTGGTTTACTTGGTGAGTTTATTTGTGCGTTGGAAAAATCGCCTCCAAGAATGGAAGGCATTGCATAAAATTGAGGAAAAGTAAAACACCCCCCTTTTTCTGAAGTCCGCTATAATGTAGGCGCTTTTTCTATGATCATTAATCGGCGGGTGAGTTGGCTTCTCATTTTGTTTGCCTGGAGTATTCTGGCCAGCATTGTGGGGCGCCAGGATGTCTTTGCGCTTGAACCTCGCCCCCCAGGGCCAGACCGATATACGGGGTTGACTGAAAAATATACCCGCTATCTCTGGTGGCTGGTTTCCTGGTCGAGCAATAAAGTGGCCTGCCTGATTGAAGTTGAGCACGAGGGCCTGCCGACAGCCGGGGAAGTGTATGCTGCTTGTGGCTCGACCCTGTACAACCAGTGGATAGCCACTCAGCCCTGCACCGTCTCATCCACCGACCCCCAGTCTTGTACCGGTTACTACCTGCATTTTGTCGCGGCGGAAGAGGCTTCTCGCCAGCTGGTTGTGCCACTCCCTGCCCCGGTCGTATGGGTGAGCCTGGAAAACTGTATTCCCTACGCCTCCTCTCACCGCTGTAACGATTCGCCGACGCTGGTGCTGACTGGCGAGGAGCCACTTTCTGGTTATTCCATCCTGCGCCTGGAAGGAACAATTGACGACCAACCTTTTGTCTGCGATCCCATTTGCCAGGTGGATCTTGGCCCTACCGATTCGGATGGCATGCTGATCCAATTCTGGGCCTATTCAAGTTACGGGGATAGCAGTCAGGTCTTTGAGGCGCGCGTGCGAGTCTCCCGCAGCGATGACCCGGCTGACACGGCCTGGTATGTGGATGTACTCAGCACGCAATGGCGGGGCGCGCCGATTGCCCCCTGCGCCCTGACCTGGAACCAGTTTCCGCCAGTGGGCGGTTTAACCGGCTGGTTGTCCAGTCCCGATACCCCCCAGGAACTGGCCTCCAACATCCCTTACGAGTACCTGGCCGGCAACCTGATCCGCAGCGGGGTAGTAGATGCCAGTGCCTGTACCGATGGCGGTCTGCTCGAAAATGGCTATGCCAGCCCTTGCGGTTCTGAAATCGCCCGCCCGGCCGTTGAGGACTGGCAGAATCGTTTCGATGACTTGATTTTTTCTGCTGCCCAGGAGGTCGGGGTGCCGGCGCAATTGCTCAAAAATATCTTCAGCCGCGAAAGCCAGTTCTGGCCGGGAGTCACGCCTCAGCGCCCAGAGGCTGGGCTGGGTCAATTGACCGATAATGGCGCCGATACTACCTTACTCTGGAACCGTCCCTTTTTTGAGCAATTTTGTCCCACCGTTCTGGACGCCTCGACATGCCAGAAAGGTTATCCGCATCTCGACGAGCAAAAGCGCGCTGCTTTGCGCACGGCGCTGGTGGAAAGTGTAGATGCCTTTTGCCCCGATTGCCCGTTGGGGATTGACCTGGAGGAGGCAGAAGCCAGTGTAACTGTGTTTGCCGAAACCTTGCTGGCTGGCTGTTCACAAACGGGAATGGTGCTCGATCTCAATTATCCTAATCCGAACCCGCCGCCTTCGTACGAGGATCTCTGGCGTTTTACCCTGGTGAACTATAACGTTGGCCCGGGTTGCCTGGGGCTGGCAGTGGATGCTACGGCAAAGTCTAATCAACCGCTAGATTGGGCACATGTTGCGACTCATTTCACTCCAGTGTGTAGCAGTGCTCTCGATTATGTCAATGACGTCACCTCGTCTCTCCCGTGACCTGGAGGAACTTCCCTGTTACCGGGGCGTCTGAAGTCGTAGAATTCAAGCACAGGAGGTTCCTATGTTACACAAAATCAATCTGTTCATTTGCCGCTTACCCTTCTGGCTCCTCGGCGTGCGCTCCGGCAGAAGTGAAACTGACCGCCAGTGATAACGGCGGGCAGGTTCAGGTTGAGGTGGGTAGCCTGATTATGATTTCCTTCCAGGCCAATCCTTCTAGCGGCTATATCCGGGAGCCGCGCGATTTGGATCGCTCGATGTTCGAATTGGTGGGAGAACCGCGATTTGAAAGTGACAATCCGGCCCTGCTCGGAGGGGGGTGTCATGACCCTCACTTTCAAGGCCTTGCAAGCGGGAACGGCAACCTTGACCCTGGTTTATCATCGTCCCTGGGAGACCGGGGTCGAGCCAATCGATACTTTTACTGTCACGGTCACAGTCCGGTGAGCATGGAATTTTAGCAACGACAATTTCCCCGGAAAACGACCTGCAAAATTTCACACGTGGAGTTTCCTATGCCTATTTCTTCTCCTTACGGAACCTGGAAATCGCCGATTGTTTCTGATTTGATTGTTGCCGAAAGCGTCCGCTTGAGTAACGTGGTGCTGGATGGCGATGATGTCTATTGGCTGGAAGGCCGCCCGCGCGAAGGTGGTCGCAATGCCCTGGTGCGCTTGTCTCGCCATGCTCCGCCGACCGAGTGCCTGCCGCCTGAATTTAATGTGCGTACCCGTGTGCATGAATACGGCGGCGGGGCGTATGCTGTCTTTGGCGGGCATATTTACTTTGTCAATTTCCGTGATCAGCGCCTGTACCGCCAATCTCCCGGCGCTGCGCCCCAACGGCTCACCCCCGACGAGGGCTATCGCTATGCGGATTTCATTCTTGACTCCCGGCGCAATCGCCTCATCTGTGTTCGTGAAGACCATACAGGCGGCGGCGAACCGCGTAACGCCCTGGTAGCCGTCTCGCTCGAAGGTGGCGATGCGGGGACGGTGCTTGTCGAAGGCCATGATTTTTATGCTTCTCCCCGTCTCAGCCCCGATGGGCGGCACCTGGCTTACCTTGCCTGGAATCATCCGAACATGCCGTGGGATGGCACAGAATTGTGGGTCGCTGAAATTAACGCTGATGGTCAAATCGAGTCAGCCCGGGTGGTCGCTGGTGGAAAAGACGAATCCATTTTCCAGCCTGAGTGGTCTCCTGCGGGCGTTCTTCACTTCGTAAGTGATCGCAGCGGGTGGTGGAATCTCTATCGCCTGGGCGATTCAGTAGAACCGCTTTACCCTGCCCAGGCCGAGTTCGGCATGCCCCAGTGGGTCTTCGGAATGCGCACGTACGCCTTCCTGAACGAGGAAGAGATTCTCTGCACGTTTACGGCCGGCGATGGCCTTTGGCGGATGGCTCGCCTGAATGTCCCTCAAAAGCGACTGATTCCGCTCGATTTGCCTTTTACGTTCTTCTCTTCCCTGCAAACCAATGGGCGAGAGGCTGTTTTTCTGGCGGCTTCTCCCACGCATCCCTTGTCAGTGATTCGCCTCGATCCTGATTCTGTCACTACCGGGGTGCTTCGCCGGGCCTTTGAACCGACAGTTCCTCCGGCTTACTTCTCCGTTCCTCGTCCGATTGAATTCCCTACTGCCAATGGCCAGACTGGTCATGCGTTTTTCTATCCGCCGACCAACCCGGACTTTGTGGCTCCCCCCGGTGAATTGCCGCCTTTGCTGGTCCACTCCCACGGCGGCCCGACCAGTGCCAGCGTGGCTATGTTGGATTATGCAACCCAGTACTGGACGTCGCGTGGTTTTGCTGTGGTAGATGTCAACTACGGCGGCTCAAGTGGATATGGACGCGCTTATCGCCAGCGTCTCAATGGCCGCTGGGGAATTGTTGATGTCGAAGATTGTGTCAATGCGGCGCGCTACCTGGCCGGGCAGGGATGGGTGGATGGCAGGCGCATGGCAATCGCTGGCGGGAGTGCGGGCGGTTTCACAACCCTGGCAGCCCTCACATTTACAAACGTCTTCAGCGCCGGAACCAGTTACTTTGGCGTCAGTGACCTTGAAGCGCTGGCACGGGATACTCACAAGTTCGAAAGCCATTATCTCGACACGCTGATCGGCCCTTATCCGGCGTGCCGGGACCTGTACCTTGAGCGTTCCCCCATCCACCACCTGGAGCAACTCAGTACGCCGATCTTGTTATTGCAGGGCGATTCCGATCCGGTCGTCCCCCCCAACCAGGCCGAGAGCATGTTCCAGGCTGCCAAAGCGCGAGGAATACCAACGGCTTACTTATTGTTTGAAGGGGAACAACA
>DAOTZT010000295.1:0-3464 GCA_034434255.1 Anaerolineales bacterium
GAAATACACCATATATGGAAAGTTTGCGATTAAATCAATGATTTTGCCAAGATATGGCGTCCCATATATAGGCGAAATGCGAGGTTTTTGCCAGTGAATTGCCATATATGCTGTCAAGACCTTAGTTAGCAGAAAGTATAGCTCAAATCAAAATTGTACGTACGCGCTATCCAATCGGCTTACGCTGCTCTTCGGGAACTCAATCCCGTTCAATTGGCTGCGTAAGGTGAGTTATTTACTTATCCCTATTCACCCATAGCAAAAACACGATTGTAAATGTCATTGCGAGGGCGGTCTTCCCGAAGCAATCTCTTGTTCCAACGAGCAAATCTGGCATTTGGGAGATCGCTTACCCTTCGGGTACGCTTCGCGGTCGTCGCATAGAACGCTCCTCGCAATGACATGCCTGAACAGTTACATTTACTTCACTTCTGCGTCGCTTCCCAAATTGCGGTGTTGAACGCGGCGTTCACATCCACGCCGGCGGGCAGGGCCTGGTATTGGACGAGCATATCCGCCAGCGCCTGCCATTGTTCCGCACTTTGCCAGCCGAAGCCGTGTTCACTTTGAGCGTCTTTCAACTCGGTTTCGAGCATGTATTTCATGTGCGCGGGATCGGTCTCAGGACCCGCATATTTCATCACGATCTGCACGGCTTCGTCGGGATGGGCTTCAGCGTAGGCAATGCCCTGAAGCGCGGCAGCCAGGAAACGGGTCAGTTCGGAAGCGTGGGTTTGGAGGTAGTCTTCGCTGGCGACGTAGGTCAAGCCCAGGGTCGGGACGCCGTATTCCGCCGCGTCCCACAGGGTAATCTCATAACCCCATTTTTGAATCAGGTAGGGTTCGTTGGATTTGAAGAGCGGGTACACATCCACCTGCCCTTCGGTGAGAACGCGCGGGTCGAAGCCGACATTGACCAGGTTGACCTTGTTCACGTCTGCCCCGGCAGCGTTCAGCAAGGCATAGAGGTCGGGCGGCGGCGTGCCTTTGTAGCCGACGGTTTTGCCCTCCCAATCTTTGGGCGTTTTGATGCCCGAATCTTTCAGCGCGGCAAAGGCTTGCTGTCCCTTTTGCCCGATGAGGGCGATGGAAACGACGGGCAAGCCCGGGTCGGCGCGGCGCTGCAAGACGGTGGCGGCGTCCATCGTGGTCACCTGCACTTTACCTGCCACCAGCAACTGGACATGCTCGCCCTTGCCCGGCGAGTGTTCGATGGTCACATCGAGCCCGTTTTGCTCGAAGAAGCCCTTTTCTTTGGCGACATACGCCCCCACGAAGGGCAGGTTGGCTTGCGGTTTATAGCCCGCCATGAAGGTCATAGGGATGAGCGCCGCCTGCGCGGGGGCTTCGGTGGGCGATTCTGTCGCCGCCTCTGTCGGGACTACGCTGGCTGGTCCGGTTTCGACGGGCATTTCCGTCGGGACGGCGGTCGGCGCGCCCGAACAGGCGCTCAACAAAAGCAGAGCGAACAGAAAGATGGAAACTACGGTCTTACGCATTACACTGAAACTCCTTGATGAATTGAGATTGAACAACCGCACCGGGCGGCTTATTCACACACTTATCTTTTCCAGCGAATGACTTTCTTCTCCAGCCAGATGATCAAGCCGTAGGCGCCCATGCCCGAAAGGGATAAAACGAAAATGGCGGCGAACATGGGCGGCAGGTTCAGGTTGCTGTAGGCCAGCCACATCACGCGCCCCAACCCGCTCGATGCGCCGGTCCACTCAGCAATGACCGCACCGACCAGCGAGAGCGGCGCAGTAACGCGCAGGGCAGCGAACAGGTAGGGGAAAGCCAGCCAGGCGCGCAGGTGAATCAGAATTTGCCAGGCGGTGGCACGATGGACGCGCATCAAGTCGAGCATCTCCCGCTCGGCGCTTTGCAAGCCCACCAGCACATTGACCAGCGTGGGGAAAAAAGTGAGCAGCGCCGTGATGATGACTTTGGGCAACACGCCAAAGCCCAGCCAGATGGTCAGCAGGGGAGCAATGGCCGCCAGCGGCGTGGATTTGACCAGAATCGCCAACGTCATCACACCGCGTTCGATCTGCGGCTTCAGGCTGACCAGCGCGGCACTGAGGATCCCCACCAGCGCGCCCAGCGTCAACCCGACCAGGGCTTCGCCCAGCGTAACCGCCAGGGCCTGGAAAAAGTAGAAGGGCTGTGCAAAGAACGTCTGTGCCACACGGCTGGGCGCCGGCAGGATGTAAACCGGCGTCCCCGTCAGACGCACGGCAACTTCCCAAAACACAAACACACAAAGCATCAGCAGGAAGGCAAACCAAAAAGCGCCGGCGTCCTGCTTTCCGATTTTTTCGTCCTGCATTTACACCAATCCCTGCCAGCCGCGCAGCGCGGCGGGTGTGATTACAAAAGAGCGCTCCACTTGCGGGGCAAGCGAGGCAGCGAGATTTTGTCCCAAATAACGGCGGCTGAGACGTAGCAGCAGACGGTTCAGTCGCGGGTCGGAAGATTCGAATTCGGGGCGGGCTATCCCTTTGGCCGAGATACGACGCAGCGGCAGGAAGGGTTCATCCACTGTCAGCGAGACGTGCGGATTGGCGCGCACATATTCGCTCCAGCGCGAGCCTTTCCAGGCCAGCACGTGAAAGGCTTGCCCATCCCACTCATGCCAGACGGGGACGACATGGGGGGCGCCGTCGGGTCGAACGCACGCCAGCCGCGCCGTCCAGGGTGCGCTGAGCAAAGCCGCAAGTTGCGCGTCGCTCAAAGGCAGCATTTCGGTGATTTCTGCCGTTGCAACCTGCCAGGGAGAGTAAATCGGCGCGCCCAGCCGGTACGACAAACGGGCCGACATCTCGCGCAAGACGGGCAACACGGTTTGTGCGACGGCATCGTCCCAACGAAAGGCAGGCAGGCTCAGTGCCAATGCCGCGTTGGGTAGAATCCCGTCGCGGCAGACAGGAAACGCAATGTCGAGGGCATCGCCGCGCAGCGAGAGGGAATAACCCTGTCGCTGAATTTCGGCAGAGACGGGAGAGCAGAAAATCTGCCCCGCCGCGCTGGATGCAGGCAAGCGCTGACCCGTATCGAAAACGCTGCGAATCTCGCGCCGACCTTCGACCTGCCCCACCACCCCCACCTCTCCCTCGCCGACGGGAACGAGCAGCGCCAGCGTCTCTTCCAGGCCACTGGAGTGCGCCTCCTGGAAAAAGGCGCTCAGCAAATCGGCAGAGGGCAGCAGGGACGAACCGCCACGCCACGCCAGCAGGCGCGGGCCGGGACGATACCGTCCGCGTTTTTCGGCTTGCTCCACGTAGCCAAGCGCTTTGAGCGTGTTCAACAGGACGAACAGGGAACTGCGCGCCGCGTCCACATGGGCGAACAAATCGGATAATTCCACCCCTTGCGGCTGGGCGAGCAGGATTTCCAGCAACAAAAGGGCGCGCTCGACGGCAGGGGAAATGGCTTCTTGCCTCATGTTGTCTATTATACTGGAT